>NZ_JBWKZE010000039.1:0-48916 GCF_059424205.1 Pseudomonas sp. GW456-12-1-14-TSB6 | reverse complement strand
GCCCTCATGAAGAACCAGAGCGAATACCAACCGAATCTAAGATTGCAGGGTTCCCCTGCAACATAGAATCTCCCACAGTTCCTGCGGCAGTCACAATTTTTTGTGAATGACACGAAACCCTGTGGGAGCGGGCTTACCCGCGAAGGCGCCAGTACTGACACCGTCTATTTGACGGCTGGCTAGCCGATAGCAATCGCCCGCTCGTTATCCAGCGTCCTCTCCGCCAGCAGCAATCCCATCTCGCTCAACTGATAGATCGCCATCGCCAGGTGCCGCGGCTTGTCGTCCAGGCTGTCCGCCAGATCCAGCAACAGAATGCTGACCGAGGAAAAGGTCTCGTAGGTCTGGATGGCAATCGCCTCGGGGTTGATCTCGGGATCGACCTTGAACATCTGCATGCCGCGATCCACCGAGTTGCGTGGCTTTTCAGGTTTGGGATTGAGGTAGAAGTCGAGAGCCTTGTGGGCGGCGTCGTGGAGTTTTTTCGAGTCGTTGGAGGTGTAGGGGGAAACCGGGTCGGATTGATCGGTCGGGTCCTTTGGATCGGTGTCCAGCGGTGGATTTGGAGTTGCTTTGAACATGCCTAACTTCCTTTTAAGTTGGGCCGCCACCTCGTCGCGACTAAACGAGGGGGTGGCAGCTGTAAGCAGGTTAGTCGACCGGGGAAGTAAGGCTTTTTCCGGCGCGTCCGAGGACGCCCTGCTCACAGCCACCATCGAGTGCGGGGATAGGGAGTACCCGACTTTATGGCGCGTTTGCAAACCTTACCTTACCCCGGGCGACTAAACCCGGCCGCTGATTGGCAGCGACGGGAGTCAAGTTACGGGGCAACGCCAAGGCGCACAAGCCGGCGGATTCTGAGGGATTTGTAGGCAATGGCACAAGGTGTCGTAGCCCGCTGTTACGACTTGCAGGACGCTGCCGGACCGGGTTGTGGGAAGAGTTACCGTTTGTCGGGACTGTCAGATCTGTCAGGTGTGGGAGTACAAAAAGTTGCCATTAATGAGTGAGCCAATTTTTCGCATGCACCGGCACCTTCCTGAACCGTGTTGGAGAAGATCATGGATACCGACGACGAAAAAGATGTTCCTGACAGCGGGGTGGAACCAAAGAGCAAGGACGACGATGATTTCGAATCCTCGGGACCCGATGAAAACCGACTGTTTGTCGCCAAAACGTTGAGGGCCGAGAAGTCAGGACTCTGGGCAGAGCTTAAAGTCGAATATTTTTGGAATGCCAATGGCACCTCGTTTGATTGCCGAGCAAAACAATATCGTGCCAAGAACGGCGGTACTAGCGGCAGGCTTTGGTTTTCTCTCTACCAGAGCCCTCCAGGATCGACTGAAGGTTACTCAACGAATCAGAATGCTTCACAGAATGGCAGCTGGATGAATTTGAACTTGGGAGCCGATATACCCATTAGCACACGGAAAGCGCGAATAGGTTTTACTTTTACTTATCGGGATACATCGTCCGGGATTGAAATTCCAGTCGATTTGGAAACTGCCGAATATATTACTTGGACACCTCCAACTCCACCCCCGACACCGGTGATTGGCTCCCGGAACTTCGCTAATTCAACATTTGATGTCACTGGAACGCAAGGTCTTGCCGGGGCCCTTATGGTACTTGATCACGGAGGTGGAACGTTGGCAGCGCGCGTTCAGCCAACCGGCGGAGAATGGTTAGTGCCGCTGACTGTTGCGGACAACAGAAACTCTCAGAAGATGGTGGCGTATCAGCAAGTTGAAGGTGTAAATTCGCCTCGTAGTGAGTTGACATACATGTATCGAGCAAAACTGACCTACCCAACGGCTGGAGCCGTGGTGCCAATGAAGGACCTTGTCTATAAAGCCATCGGTGCACCAGGGTCGGCAATGCTCGCATTGAATGCTTCGAATATTTATGAAAGTTGGGCAAATCGAGATCTAATTGATCCGTCCGGATTATGGGCAGGCCCCTCTATCAAAGTCTTGCCCTCTGGCGACGCAGTGGTAAAAGTCCGTTTCTACGACGATCCAGCCAACAATCGCTATGGCTACACCGAGTCAGTTGCATTCAAAGTACTGGGCTATCCGCGAATTACTCTCCCCACAGCGGCTTCGACTCAGAACCCAAACTTTGATCTCAGTGGCGATAATGGTTTGGCTCAAAGTAAGGTCGCTGCCTATTACGATCTGACGAACGATTCTGTCGGTGAAAGTCAGGTGAGAAGTGACGGTACCTGGACCATACCTGTGACAGTCAGATCGGGTCCGGTTTCATTGGTGGTCGAACAATCTTTTGGAGGCAAGAGTTCCGGACGCGGTAATTTGCGCACGTTCAAGATACCCCCTCCAACACCGACCAAACTGACGGTACAGGTCGATGCCCAAAGCAATGTGACCCTCGGAGGTGTCGGATATATCGGGGCGACGTTCCATCTCTACGTTCAGAGCAACATGACGGCTTTCCACTCTTTTCCCGTAACAACTTCGCCCTGGACGGTTCTCTTTCCTGATTGGTTGCCGGGTGATTCGCTGATCGGCGGTCGACAAAGTCTGCTCGACACTACAGGGCAGCCGATCTATTCGGATTGGGCGCCGGAGAACACCCGGGTCGTGGTGCCTGTTCCCCCTCCGACCTTGACTTTCAGCGTCAGCCCGGACGGCATTCCCAGGTTCTCCGGTACGGGCAGGAACTGGTCCGATCAACCGCGCTCCCTTGTAGAGGTCCGGTTGGTAGGCGGCAGTTCTGCGAACGTGCCAATCGCCGAGGTTGGCACGGATACGCGATGGTCCGCCACGGCAACCGCACGCTGGGCTCCCGGTACGTATGCGATTACGGCCATTCAGTGTTTCAAGGCGCTGCAATCAGAACCGGTTTATCCTGTTTCCGTGGTCATCCCCGCGCCCCTTGCCGTTATCGAAAAAGTGATCCCGAAGGGTTTGTTTGCAGAGGTCGTTGGCCAATGCTGGCGGGGAGCCGAGTTGACGATCACGTTCAGCGACAATCCTGCCTTACATACGGTTGTGGATACGGACGAAAACGGGCAGTGGGAGTTCCAGCGCTCCACGGCGTTTCGCCCCGGCAGGCACACGGTCTCAGTCAAGCAGACTTTCGGTGGGGAAACCTCCAACCCGGTGTCCATGCCCTTCGAGATAGCGGTGAGCGTACCGGTAATCAATCCGCCACCCGGTGGGCAGACGGATCATTTGCCGGTGTTGCACGGCACCGGCGGGATCGACGGTTTCACGATCATGGTTTTCGATTACGTGACTCGAGAGCCGCTGGGAGAGGCGATCGCAACAGGGGATGTCTGGTCGGTACCGCTCAAGGAACTCGACTATCTGACATACGCCGTTTTCGCCATACAGGTGCAGGGTGACCTGCGATCGCCACCCAGTAATCCGGTCGATTTCACAGTGGTGTTGTTTGCACCAAGGATCACCTTTCCAGAAACAGGCAAATCGGTCCCCCAGACATTTACGGTAGAAGGCTCTGCCAGAGCGGGAAATGGATTCGACCGGACTGAGGTCAATGTGTACGTCGACGGCGTTCCCCATCCTGTTTATCCGCATTTTGACGATGGATATTTCAACAAGGTTTTCACACTGCCTTTGGGGTCATGCGTACTGAACGCCAAGCAGTACTTCAAGGATCAGGAGTCGCCGCTTGGCCAGGATGTAGTTGTCACTGTTGTTCCTGACATGGCACTCATTGAAACACCAGGCACCGATGAGGGTGTCGGACAGATTGTGGTGGTCTGTGGATTCGGATATCCGGGATATATAGTCGTGGTTGCCTTGCCTGATGGTACGGAGTTGGGGCAGACCGAGGTTCAGGAGGACGGGACGTGGTGCTGTCAGGTCGAGCTTCCTGGAACCGGCACCGAGTTTTCAATCGTTACCGAGCAGCGCCAGGGCGAATTCCGCTCGGGTTGGTCTGATCCCAGATCCGTGCAGCGACTTGAGGCCGCACCCACATTCAATGAACCGTCAGAGGGCGAATGGAAGAGCGCAACACCCGAATTTGCGGGCGGTGCTCGGGCGGGCTCGAAGGTTGATGTGGTCGCCTGGTACGACCCCGACAAGAAACATGTCAACGCTCTTGTGACCGACGGTGAACATTGGGCCGGTGTATCCGAGCGAAATCTGCCTGGCGGCCCGCACTGGGCACGTGCCGTGCAGGTCGTGGGTGGAAAACGCTCCATGCCCGCTGACAGCAAACGATTCGAAATATCTGACGAGCCGTCAAGCCTTCATCCGAACCCCGAGTGATCCGACCAATGGTCGCGTCTACTGTCAGTTCTGACAGTAGACGCCGCCCGTGCGATGGCGCCAAATCCGTTGCAGGCACTATGCGAAATGCGCCGTTCCTTCACTGGAAACGGTTCGGACCCAGGAGCATTAACATGAACCGCTCTCCCGCTCAGATCGCTCAGAAGATGTTCACGCAAGCGGTCGGTAAACCCAAACGCTCGTCCACGACGGCACTGACACGTTTTTTCAAGGCGGGGGGATCGGTCGCCGTACTGGCGCAGAAAGGCGTCGACGGGTTGATGCACGACTATGGCCTGACCCGGCAACAGGCCGGCGAGTTCCAGCAGCGCCTCAATGTGCTGTCGACCGCGGTATTGCGGCAATTCATCGAGCACCAATTGACCGCGAAAGACTCCCGGCCCGCTGCGCGCAAGGGGCTCAATAACGGTCCGACTTACGCCTTGTTGTTCAATCCGAACTTCGACGACTTGTGCCCGCCGGGAGCGATCGAAGCCATTCACTCGCCTGCGGCGTATCTGACAACCCTGTTGCATTGGGCGTTGCATCGACTGGGCATGACCGATGGCACGGACTTTCCGCTCGTTGGCCGGCGTACGGACCTCGAAAATCTGTTGATCGATGTCAAGGCCGTCCATGGTGTAGTGTCGTCGGTGGAAGTGATCAGCCACATCATGGAGCGCTTCATCACCGCCACGCTGGGGTCTATTCAAAACCTCGACGAGGCGTTGAGCCAGAAGGCATTTCCCCGTGAGCTGCCCTTTCACTGGCCCTGGGTCAACCTCGATCATGTACTGAAGGGGCATGGCGAATCGGTGGGCAGCGTGGTGCGTCTGTGCGATTTGCAGTATCCGTACTTGCTTCGTTCGACACCGTGGAGCGACAAGTCGGATGACGCCCTCGTTCAAGCTTCACGGTTGAGTCCATCACAGCGGACAATCCTGACCGAGGCGAGTCATTTTCCAGACGGGGCAGACGAGTTCTACCTGAAATACCTCGGTCTCAAGGACATTTCGGTGGGCAATCTAAGGCTCGTCGCCGTTTTCAACGAACGAATGAAACTGGGTACGCCGGCGCTTGAGGCATTGCTTTCGATTGAAGGTTTTGCTCCCGCCCTGTCCGAAAATGCGCCGCGTTCCCCGATGAGCCCTGGCCCATACCCTGTAACAGGCCGGGATCATGGGTCTGTGTTCATACATGAGGCCAAGTCCCCTCACATCAGCATCGTCAATACCGGCGTGGACCTGCTCAACCGTTTCGAGGATATGGAGCCCGACCGAGTTGACCGTGCCAATCGTATAGTGCGACTGACTGACTGGTTGCAGTTGGCCAGTCACGAAACCGATCGACTGATCGTTGCGGCAATGCTCGCCGAGGAGCCCTCGCCGTCCCCCTCTCGCTATTGGATTACTGCCAATACGCTGCGAGCTCTCGGGCTGTTCCAGGAACTTCGGGAGATTTTTGGATGCCCCGCAGAAGACTTCGCCGCCTTTCTCGGGCCGCTTTCCGTTTTCGGGCGCGGTACGGAGCGTGCCCAATACGATCGAATTTTCAACAGTGGTGCCGCCAGTTCTCGTCCTTTGGTACTGGATGACCGATCCTTCCCGGTGATTCCCGAGACCGCTGCCGACCTGCTTACGGTCAAGCAACTGTGCGCAGGCCTGGGCATTGATCTGGAAACCTATTTTTACCTTGCCAACCTGATTGCCGCCGCTCACGGTCTGACGGATCTCCAATGCAGCTTGCCGATCGTCTCCAGTTTTCATCGCATGGTCCGGCTGCCCCGGTTATTGGGGATCACTCCGATCGAGGCGGTCCTGTTGTTGAACCTGATGGGAGGGCAGGCGTGGGTGAACACGCTGGCCGGCGTGCCGCAGATCAACAACCAACAATCAGCCGAGACGCCGGACGTACTGAGTGTGATGCATGCCCTGATGGATTGCGTGCAATGGGCGCAAACCGCAGAGTTGCCGGTGCACTGGGTGGTGCAACAAGCATCGGTCTGGCCACCGAGTCGCCCCGATGAAAGACAACTCGCGCTGTTCGATCAATTGCGTCGGCAGGTCCCGGTGGCTCGGGTGACGGAAGAAGTACTGAAAATGGCCGGTATCGAACCTTTGTCGAACAATCGCCAGTGGTTGCGGGCGCTGGCGGCGTTGGTTGACGAACAGGGACTGATTCGTGATTTTGTTGAATCAGCGGATAAGAGCTACGAAGACCATGCCCGGGAAATGACGGAGCGGGCCGTGGTGTCGGAGACGGGAAGCCTCGATACAGGTCTGGTGGAGCTGATTCTGGCGGTCGTGCTGCGTTGCCGAGCCAGTCAGAACAGCATGGTGCAGGAAGGGTTGGCTGCGTATAGCGGTCTGAAGCCGGATATGGTTCTGCAGGTGCTTGGCTGGTCCGGTGCAAATGTGCATTTTGTATTGGCTCAAGTGCTCGCATTGCCGGAAGCTTTCGAGGACAGCGGCACTATGCTGCGGCGGGAAGACCCGCCGAGCGATCCTGTTCTGCAGGTGTTGGCCGAGTTCTCGAGACGTAGTGCCGTGGTCGCGAGGCTGGAACTCAGCAGTGAATTCCTGAATCACTTCATCGCGACCGGGTATCGCGAATGGTTCGGTCTCAATTCGGTCGACGCATTCGACCTTTCAGCGCTGTATTACCTGACAGTCTACAAACGTGCCCTGGGCATGAGCGATCAGCCGGAAACGAGGCTGGTTGACTATCTGCACCGCATAAACGCGTTACCGGCCAACCTCAGCAATCACGGTCTTGAGCTGGTTCAGGAGCGTGCCGCGAAGAGGCTCGCCGAGCTGTTCAACTGGAGCGTGGATGAAGTGCGCATCTGCGCCGCCCATGTGAACCCGTCGAAAGGCCTGGTCGTGACCCTGCAACAACTCGATGTGCTGACACGCATTCGCTTGTTGGCCAAAAAGACCGGTCAGAGTGCCAGGACACTCCTCGAGCTCGCGACGCTGTCACCGGACAGCAAATATGCCGACTATGAGCACGCCGCAGACCTTTTCAGAGCCAGCCTGACGACCACGACCGAACCGACTTATGCTGACGACGTCATGGCCGTGGAACTGGACGTGATCGTGCGCTGGACGACGGAGCCCGATCCCGTCAGGTTGATCGCCAACAAACCGGACGAATTTGCCGAATTTACCGTAACGGTAAAGAACCGCGAAGACCAGGCGCGATTGAACGTCAATGTTCATTGCGCCACCACGCTGGGCCGGTTTGAAACCTCAATGATCACCACCGACAGTAACGGCACGGCGAAAGTGAAGTTTTTCCCGGGCAGCCGGATGGGCAGCGTCACTCCCGTTTTCTGGCTGGATCTGGGTGAGCAAACGGCCGCAGCGAGGGTCGAGATCGGGCCGGATATGGCCTCACTCCATTTGAAATCCCAAAACTCTTTCCCCGTGCCCGACAGCACGGTGCTGATCGGAACGCCGGTGACCTACCGCGCCATCGCTCTGGACGACTACGACAACCCCATCGCAGGCACATTGGTGGCCTGGATACTCGATCCACCGACGAAGGGTGTGATCAAAACTGTTACTGACCAGCAAGGACGCACCGAGTTGACGTTCACCAGAGGCGAGCCGCTTACCGTGGGGGTTAAAGCGAAGGCTGAAAACTCGACGACCGTTACGTTCCGCGATGTGACGTTTGTCGCAGCCCTTCCCGCGCGCCGACGAGTACCGGCGCCCCGCAAACAACGCAAACAGTGACAGGAGACGGTGATGCTCAATAAAATTTCAGGTGAGCTGTCAGCCCTGCGTCGCAATGCGTTGATTGATTTCTGTCTTCACGCAAAGCATGACAAGGCCAATCATCCCTTTCCGATGAATACCCAATCGGCGGATGATCTCTGGGAATGGCTGCGCTCCGACCCGCTGGACAGCGATGAGATTGAAACCTCATGGGTAGCGGAGGCCGTGAGCTGTTTGCAGGCTTACATTCATGCGGTGTTCCAGAAACTCGAACCGGGGTACGACGGGCGGGAGTTCGAGCCCACCCTTCTGGAAGAGTGGGAGCTGGCCGGCAGTTACGGGTCGTGGTCTGCAATGATGCTGCTGTTGTGCACACCTGAGGATTACATCACGCCCTATGTGCGCATCCGTAAAACCGAGTTGTTCAGAGCTCTTGAAAGTCATGTGAATCAGACCTCGATCACTGACGACTCGGTGCTCAAGGGCGCACAGCGCTATTTACGCAGCTTCGAAGAAACCTGCAATCTGAACGTACTGAGCGGATATCTGGATGGTGCCAATCCGCTGGACACACGTTATTACCTGGTGGGCAGGGAACGCGTTGCACCTTATGGCTGGTTCTGGCGTGAGGCCAATATCAAACTCGCGGTCGACTCGCCATCGGTCAACCCGACTGACTGGCGAGAATGGAAATCTGCCGACATTCCCACCGATGACACCGTGCTGGACTGTCGGATGGTCTTTTGGGAGGGCCGGTCATGCATGGTCTGGCTTCAATGGCGCCCGGGTCTTTTCGATAAAACAGGTGAGATGCAGCGCCCCCATGAGCTGGAACTCAGGGTGGCGTTTATCGCGCTGGACGACAGCTGGTCGCCACCCATTCGCTTGCATCTGCTGCAGACGGACAAGGACGTGTCGAAGGGGTGCCGGTTGGTCGCGGTGATCTTGCGCGACGAGATCGATACCTCGTATCCCAAGGGCAGGCTGGCGGTGCATGTGACCAATGCCCAGCCCAAGGCACTGACGTCGTCAGCGCGGTCTGTCGCGATTTATGAAACCCGTGACTCGCTGTTTCGCAAAGTGAAGGATGAAACGGCGGTCATGGATTACCTGGCCAATCACCTGTTTGTCGATCCCCATACGCTTCAGCAAAAGATGCAGCCGAAGCTGTTTCCTTCCGTTGACAGCCAGATCACCAAACCCGGCACGCTGGCCGAGTACCTTGGGATCAAGGCTTATATCGTGCGTAACAGCCCTACCGGGTACTCGCTCTGGGTTCAGGGCTATTGTGCTCATGTCTCATATGGCGATGGCACTGGGATAGATTTCACGCTGACCGTCAAGGGTTCCACCGGTGATGACCCGGAGCTGCCTACCGACAAGTATCCGTCCTCCGGCGGATGGGCAACGAAATGGCTGGAAATCAAACGGACGGCGTTCAACAGCAGCACGATCACCGTGACGCTGACAGGCGCCGCAGACAATGGTGAGCGAACCCTCGTCCTGAGGGTCCCCGCCAAGCTCGGTGAGCATGGACCTCTGCCGTATATCCATGACACCGATGCGCAGGGCGCCCAGTTTCTGGCCTTCAATCAACCGTCGAGTGTTCTCAAGCTGAAATACGTCCGGCTCAATACGTTGATCGGGCACGAACTGGTGCTGCAATCCAGTGTATCGATCGGGGCGTTGCTGGACTGGGCGACGCAGTTTCCGAAGGAGCCGCCTTTGCCCGAGGGCCAGGTCGAGCCGAACGGTCCGTTCGATGGCGCCAACGGTCTGTTTTTCTGGGAGCTGTTTTTTCACTTTCCGCACCTGATTGCCGCCCGGCTGCGTGACGAGAACCGTTTTGAAGCGGCCCAGCGATGGCTGCATTACATATTCGACCCTCAGTCGCCTGCGAAACCGGCGGACGGTCATGTCCCGCCAAAACCACCATACTGGAATTGCCGGCCTCTGGACGCGGAAAAGCCCGACATCGCCTGTGAAGTCTTCGCACCGGGGGATCCGGATGCTATCGCCTATTCATCGCCCTGGCATTACCAGGTCGTGATTTTCCTCGACTACGTGAACAACCTCATAGCCTGGGGCGACTGGCTCTTTCGCCAGATGACGCGAGACAGCCTGACGGCTGCCAAGCTGCAGTATGTTCGGGCCAGATCGCTGATGGGGGCCAGGCCGGATACCCGTAGCGTCAATCGCTGGTTTGCAAAGGAGCTTGGTGAACTTGTGGGAGAGATGCAGACCCGACCGGCCCTCGCGGATTTTGAAAAGACACTGCAGCTGCGAGCAGAGGATTTACCTGTCAGGGCTGCGCGTACTCAGCATTTGGGTGTCTACGGCACGCGTTCTTTCAAGATGCCGGTCAGCCCGCGCTTGCTGACGTTCTTTGACCTGCCTGATCAGCGTATCGCCAACATTCGTCATGGTCGGACAATTGACGGCAAGCTTGCATCCATCCCTCTTTTTACCGCCATGGATCCAAGGGAGTTGTTGAGCCGCCTGGCAGCCGGTAACGCGGGACCGGTGCGACCGATGGGTGGGCAGTTACGAGTGGCAGTCTATCGCTGGAACGTACTGTTCGATGCAGCGTTGCAGATGGTGCAGCACTTGCAGGAGCTGGGGAACGAAGTGCAGCGCCTGCTTGAACAGCAGGATCGTGTCCAGCAGGAGACGATGCAGCAACGCCACTTGACTGAGTTGGGCGAATTCGCTCGTCGGGCACAGGAAGAATCCATCGCACGTGAGGTCGAGAGTCTTACGGCGCTGCAGCACAGTAGAGCCATGGCCGAGGAGCGTGAACTGCATTACGCCGATCTGTACGACAAGCACATTTCTCCCGATGAGTTCAAAGTCATGGAGCATGTTGAAGCTGCTTCGGGCTTGGCTTCTCTGGCCACCGGCTTTCAGATGGGGGCGGCGGTTATCCATGCGTTCCCCAACATTTTCGGAGTGGGCGCCAATGGCGGTCATCAGCCAGGTCACCTGGTAAGCGCCGTGGGGTTTGGTTTCCAGATCGCTGCAGACGTGCAGCGCGCCAATGCCGACAAGACGGCTACCTCCGAAAGCTATCGTCGCCGCCGAGAGGAATGGCAGTTGCTGCGCAATCAGGCGATTACTGAAAAAAATGCGATCAGTGCCCAGATTGCGGGCCAGGAACGGGCGATCAATGCAGCAAGGATCAATCTGGAACACACCCTGGCCGTGAATAGTCAGGCGCTCAAACTGTTCGAGTTCCTGCAGACCCGGGCGACCAACCTGGAGCTCTACCAGTGGCTGATGGGGCAACTGCAGACCCTGCACTTTCAGGCGTATGACGCCGCTGTTGCACTGTGCCTGAGCGCTCAGACAGCCTTGCGAGCGGAAACCTGTGAGTTCGATGCCTATCAACTGGACACCTATGTCTGGCGCGACCAGCGGCGCGGCTTGACGGCTGGCGCGACATTGCAGTCCGGACTGTTGCGAATGCGGTCGGAATATTTGCAACGCCATGAGCGACGCCAGGAGATCGTCAAGACCGTTTCGCTGCAACGGTTGTTCGACGATCCGGCGACCCGGCCCAAGGGTTATGACAACTGGACTGATGCGCTGGGGCAATTGGTGGATAAGGGCATACTGGATTTCGAGCTGATTCAGCTGCTGTTCGACCGCGATTACCACGATCATTACTGCCGCCAGATTTTACGCGTTGAAGTCACTCTGCCGGTGCTCACGGGGCCGTTCGAAAATGTGGTGGCGAACCTGATGCAGGTCGGCAGCTATATCGCCACAAAACCGACGACCGAATCGCTGGAGTATCTGCACTCCGGTGAGGGCGTTGCGCCTGTCGACGTGCTGATCAATCTGAGCAGTGGGCAGCAGGTTTCCCTGTCCTCTGGTTTGGACGACATGGGCATTGTCTCTCTGAGAGCTGACGAAGGCATGACGCTGCCGTTTGAAAACACTGGTGCCGTCTCGCGCTGGCGGATCGTGTTTCCCTGGCATTTGAAGCAAAAGCCGATGCTGTTATCGCTGACCGATATCGTGCTCAAGGTGTTTTACACCGCCAAGGTCGGGGATCTGGCGTTCTCCAGAAAAGTACAGGAACTGGTTAACGAAGCTGAGCGCAAGGTCGAGACCAAGGGAACGCAATCATGAGCGAAAGAGATATCGACACGGAATATAACTTCGTTAAGAACGGCGACATGACTCAGGGCTATGCCCACTGGGTCGATGTGGTCAATCCGGGAGGTGTTGGTATTCGGGAAGACACATGGGGAGACGACATCGTATCGATCATGACGCTCACCCACCGCGCTGCGGTTCGGCAAAGGATGATCGTGCCGATCGGACAGCAGGAGGAGGCCCGGTATAGCCTGCGTTTTCTCTACGAGAACACCTATTCGTCATCGCCCGGGCTAGTGGTGCTCAATAAAAGAGGGAGTGTAGAAAAGTTTGAAATCGAATTGCCGGTGAAGGCGAGGGTGCAGGATGCCGATCCTTTGGCGGTTGATCTGACCGAGATGCGCGAGGATTTGCCGGACAGCCTGGGTTTACAAGCGGGTGATGAGCTGGAGATCAATTTGAGCAGCCCGGCAAGGGGTGTGGGCGAACCCAGCTCTGTGGAAATTCGTCTGACCGGGATAGAGGTAAAGCTGATTCTTCCGGCGCTGGCGTTGGAGGCAGTCATCAATGATGGCAAACGTTTCGTCGCGGGCAGCGTCCTGCCGATCTGCCTGGGGGCTACCGGGGATCAGCGTCACAGGGTTTCTTTTGAGGTTGACCCGCAGAGTGTCTGGAAAAATCTCGAGGCCAGCCTGTGGCTTGAGGGCAACCCGCAAGAGGCCATTACCGCTGAGCCCGAGTTGGGAAAAGCTCAGCCCATCAGTCTGGACTGGCTGCTGGATTGTCCGGAGCCGTCAGGCAAAGAACCTCATGAACTGAAAGCGAAGATCTACAGCAAATACTCGGCGCCACCTTGTACGCTGTTGGTTTCCTGGGGGCATCATCTGTTGGAGCTGCTCGCGCTCAAAGAGGCCGAGACGTACCCGGTCGTCGAGTACAACCAATCGGTGGAACTGCAGGTTCGGGTCAGATCTCTCTATACCCAAGACCCGGTTGCGAGTGAGGTGGTCTGGCGAGTAGAGGGTGAGGCGGGGAAGGTTCTGCACCGGGCACCCACCGATGCTCAAGGCCGTGCGACGTATCTTTACACTCCAACCGAGGAGGGGGTGAGCAGGGTTACCGCCTCGGTTGCCAGTCTTTTGTCCGACGATGGTGAAGCGACGCATGCCTTCGAGGTTCGGGCGTTTGCCACTGATCCATTCAAAACCTTGCAGGCCCGGTTCAATGGAGGGACTCCGGCCGTCTGGGGAGCGCAAACCCGCTATCCGGAGCGCGGCGAGCGCTTCCTCGTCAATCTGGACATGCCTGCGGAGCATCCTTTGAGCGCTGCCCGGTTTTTTCTGATCTGGGCAAAAGGTGATTCTCAAGCGGACGTGGGGGCAACCGCTCAACCGGACTTCGGGGCGCCAGCGCCTGTTGTTGACGGTACAGTCCTCTGGACAACGACCTTCGAGGACAAGCGCGACGGCCAATTTGACTGGGCCCTCGGTTGTTCCAGGTTGCAGCATTTATCGCCAGGCAATGCCCTGTCGCTGGCGTACAACAGAGTCAAGATCGGCGGGATCTGGGGACCGAACAAGTCGCCGGTGGTGGACGAAGGCGACATCGTCACCTGTATGGTGAAAGTGCAAAGGAGTGATGGACTACCGATCGGCAATGTCGAGGTCGAGTTTAATACACAGACCGGGACGGTCAGATCACTGACGGGCGTGGATGGTTGGGCAAGTGTGGATCACCAGCCAATCGATTCCAATGACTACTCAATTACTGCGCGGATACAGCGCCACGAAGACGCGCCAGTGGAAGAACATTCATTCGCCGTCAAGCCTCTGCTCACCAACGCATGGAAAGGGCAGGTCAACGTGTTTTTGGACGGGAAGCCGGTCGATCCACTGATTCAGGGCGTGGTCTGTTGGCGTGGCAGAGCGCGCAAGCTGCGTATTGATCCCGTTGCGAACAGCAGCTTTATTGGCAAGCCGATTTTACTGGCGTGGAATGGGAATACGCCCCCTTTGCCGGGACTCCAACTGAGTCCGGAAGCCGGTGTCGCTCGAGTGATGAGCGCTGACGGTCTTGAGTGGGACATCATTGCTGACCCGGACAAGAGTGGACTCTCGACCCTGGCGTTCCGCAGTTCCCATTTGCAGGAAGAGTACGAGTTTCCCGTTCGGCTGCTGGACAACAATCTCGCCACTGAGATCCAGGCGATGCTCGACCATGTTCCAGCTGAATCGGGTAAGGACACGTTGTATCCCTGCCTGGGGGCGACTCACCAGTCGATACTCATGCCGCGTGGGCTCAGCGCTTTACATGGATTGCCAGTGAAGTCGGCTATCACACCATTGGCACCGGGAATGGTGGTCAAGCCGCCACTGATTGACGATGTCTTTATGACGGCGGGGGGCGCGGAAAGGCAACTGGACTTCACCAGTAGTGCCGTCGGTGTCGAGATGACTCAGACCACTACCATCGTGATCGATGGAGAGTCGCTGACGACAAGGACTCAATTGAAACTGGGCCATAACAAACTCAAGATTCTTGCCAGGCGCGGTCCGGCGGTTTATCCCGTCATGAGCAAAGGCGAGCGTGCCCGGATCGAGGTTCGGCTGGGTTCGTCGTTCAATGATCAGCCGGTCGAGGGTGCAGAAATCGTGATGCAGATCGGGAGTTCCGAGCCGGTTTTCTTACGGACAGACACCGATGGCTGGGCGCGGCATGATGCCCTGCCGAATCAGGCGGGTGTAAGTCGTGTCACCGCTGTCGTCACAAACCCTTACGATGGTTCAACGGCCCAAACCAGTGCTGAACTCAATGCCTTGGCAACGGATCCTTGGCGGGATCTCTTGATAGCCATCAACGATTCAGAGCAGCATGCGTGGGCCGGAAGGTCACTCTTTCCAAGGCGCGGTGAAGAGTTCGGTTTTCGCCTTCTTGCCAATGATGGCAGCCCTTTGCGCGATCAAATGTTGGCGCTCGGTCTGGTCAAACCCGGCAGGAGTGAGCTCGGGCTTGAATTCAACCGGCCGTTGGGTGAGTTCCACCCGTTGAGTGAGTCGGGGCTGGAGTTTCGGTTCAAGGATGGAGATGTGAAGGATGCCAGTGTGTCTTTTCAGTTGGCAGCCTCTTGCTTGCTGGAACGATCTTCTGTTCAGCACCTGTCTTTGGGAAATCGAGCCTTTGTCGCCCGGATTACCGCGACCAGTAGTGTTCATGAGGTCGTTGATTGGGGAGCAGCAGTGAAGGCTGAAGTCACCGTAAAGCATGCGTTGACCGGAAAGGCCATGAGAGGTTTACCGATCCGGTGGGAGTTTTCGGAGCAGGAATCGCGGGTGACTTCCACCAACTATTGGGGTGTCGCTCGGATCAGCTTTGTTCCCAAAGTCGCGGGTCCAGGTATCGTCACCGCTTCTGTTGCGGGTGGCGCTGATTCGGCTTCAGTCGACTTTCGTTATTCAATGAGCGAACCGTGCCGGATTGAAGAGTTGGTCGTTGATTCGCCAAGTGGTCATCCCGGGCAATCAGTGTCGGCGCATGTATTGGTGGTTTCGGCCCTCAGTGAGAAGGCGCTGTCGGGAATCGAAGTGAGGTGGCAACACGGCGGTCAAACATTGCCTTCGACGTTCACCGATGCGCAAGGCAAGGCAACGATCGAGTTCTGGAGGGTGCCAGGTGAAACCCGATTGATCGCATCGGTTCAAAGCGGTTTGGTCGGTAGCAATGTGAAGTCGTTGATGGTGTCTGCTCCGCAGGATGAATTGGTCGTAGCAGAGTTGACCAGTGAAAAAACCAGTTTTTGGCTGGGAGATACCATGACAGCACAAGCCCTGGTGCACTATGAGCAACACGGGGGAGTCGCACCCGGCGTACCGGTGGTTTGGCACTTTCCGCATTTGCAGTCGCGCACGTCCATGACCAATGAAAACGGGCTGGCAAAGGTGGAGGTGACTGCTGCGCATGTTGGCTTGCATCAGTTGGCTGCCCATGTCCGCGAAGGTGCCGCCGGATCGAAGACTCTGGGTTATGAGGTTCTGGATCCACTTGATTCTCCTGATCATGCGGATATCGAGTCAGTGACTGCTTCGATCAGTCCGGTACTTATTAACACATACACCACAATGACCGCGCTGATCGTGGGAACGAAGTCCCGACAACCCATGGCCAACAGGAAAATTTTCGTTTCCAGAAATGGGCAAGCAAGCCAGGAAGCGCGCACTGACAGTCAGGGCAACTTCTCGCATTCCTGGTCGCCGACTTCAACCTCCGAGCAGGTTTCTCTCTGGGTAACCCTGGAAAACCCCGGCGGTAGTTCGGTCAGCAAGGGGGTGACTGTGCCTGTTGTGGAACGTTGATCCGGCAGTCACAAGACTTCGCTTTTTTTCCAGGCCAGATATCGCGCCACCAACTCGGCGCCCAGTTCCGAGGGTCGGGCATTGATGATCGGTACTCCGTGAGTCCTCAACTGCTCGTGGAGTCTTGCCGTGCCGTTCAAGTAATCCACCGTTGCACAATAGGCCAGCGCATCCGTCAGCGATTGAACCGGAGTCAGCCGCACGTCTTCGAGCCTTTCTTCGTACAGGCTGGCGATGAGTACGCGGTGTTGCTTGCCCAGTTGTGTCATGGCACTCAGCAGTTCTTCATTGCTCTCATCCCGCACATTCGTCACCAGCACCACCAGCGCCCGACGCTTTTGCCTTATCAGTAACTGATTCACCGCCGCCGTATAATCCGCAGAACGTCGTGTGCTATCCAGATCGTAAACACCGTTGAGCAACACCTTGAGCTGCCCCGCACCTTTGACCGGTGCAATAAACCGCGACTGCTCGCTGGCGAAGGTGTACAACCCCACCGCATCCCCCTGCCGCAACGCCACATAACTCAACAGCAGGCACGCATTCAACGCATGATCAAAATGCGACAGCTCCCCATCCTGACTGCGCATCTGTCGCCCGCAATCGAGCATGAAAACAATCTGTTGATCCCGTTCGTCTTCGTACTCCCGGGCAATCGGCGTGCGATGGCGGGCGGTGGCTTTCCAGTCGATCTGGCGCAGGCTGTCGCCTTCGCGAAATTCCCTGAGCTGATGGAATTCCATTCCCAGGCCACGACGCTGTCGTTGACGCACACCGAGCTGGCTGAGCCAGTTGTCGACTGCCCGCAACTGGCCGCCGTAGAGACGGGCGAAGTCGGGGTAGACGCGGGTGTGGTCGGTGATGGTCAGCAGGCGTTTGCCGGACCACAGGCCGAAGGGGCTCGGCAGGTTGAGTTCGCAGGTTTCGAAGGTGTAGTGGCCGCGTTTGAGCGGGCGCAGGCGATAGCCGATCAGGCTGCGCTGGCCGGGTTGCAGCTCGGTGGAAAGCGGCAGGTTTTCGTGGCTGAGGCCATCGGGTACATGGTCGAAGAGTTGAATGGTCAGTGGCTGGTCGAAATCGTGTTCGACTTCCAGCCGGATTTCGCTCCAGCGACCGAGGGCCAGACTGCCGGGCATGTGTCGTTGCACGCGGGGCGAGGGCAGGCGCTTGAGACGCAGCGCGTCCAGCAGGCTCAGCGCAAACAGCGCCAGCAACAATCCCCAGTTGATCGAGAGCAGGCTGGCGGGTACGTCGAAGTTCAGCGCCTGCAACGTGCCCAGCACTATGCTGATGGTCAGCAGGATCGCCAGCCAGATCAACAACAGGCGCGAGGGTTTCACAGGCGCGGCGCCGGGATCTGGTCAAGCAGTTGCTGAAGGACTTGATCGACTTGCAGGCCTTCGATGTCCAGCTCCGGTGCAAGGCGTACGCGATGGCGCAACACCGCCAGTGCGCAGCCCTTGATGTCGTCCGGAATCACGAATTCACCGCCGCGCAACAGGGCCCGGGCGCGGGCACAGCGCACCAGTGCAATGGAGGCGCGTGGCCCGGCGCCGAGGCTCAGCCCCGGCCAGGTACGGGTGCTGCGGGCCAGACGCACGGCGTAATCGAGGACCTGATCGTCCAGCGGCAAATCACTGGCGATGCGTTGCAGCGCTTGCACATCCTTGGCCTGCAACACGGTGCGCAGCGGCTGCACATCGAGCATGTCGGCGCGGGTCGAGCGACTGACCTGACGCACCATGTCCAGCTCCTGATCGGCGTCGGGGTAATCCATGCGCACCTTGAGCATGAAGCGGTCGAGCTCGGCTTCCGGCAGGGGATAGGTGCCTTCCTGTTCGATCGGGTTCTGCGTGGCGAGCACCATGAATGGCTGGGCAATCGGCAAGGCCCGGCATTCGAGGGTGACCTGACGTTCCTGCATCGCTTCGAGCAGGGCGGCTTGGGTCTTGGCCGGGGCGCGGTTGATCTCGTCGGCCAGCAACAGGTTGGTGAACAGCGGGCCCTTGCGCAGTTTGAACTGCTCGGTCTGCAGGTCGTAGACCGCGTGGCCGGTGACGTCGCTGGGCATCAGGTCCGGGGTGAACTGAATGCGCGCGAACTCGCCGCCGAAGCACTTCGCCAGGGCGCGTACCAACAGGGTCTTGCCGAGGCCGGGAACGCCTTCGAGCAGCACGTGGCCGCCGGCGATCAGCGCGGTCAGCACGTCGTCGATCACCGGGTTCTGGCCGATCAGCGCTTTTTGCAATTCACCGCGCACCGCTTGGGCCAACTGGCTGGCGCGCTGGCGTTGCTGGGCCACGTGGCTGGGCGAACCGGGTTCGATGTGTTCGGTCATAGCGTGTTCCTCAAGGCTTGCAGTTGGGCGACCTGACGGCAGAATTCGGCGCTGGACAGGCGCCGCTTCGGTGCCGGGCTCAGGGCCTGGCTGATGGCACGGGTCGGTTGGCGGGTCAGGCGCGACAGCACCAGCCATTGTTCGGCGACATTCAGTTGGTCGAAACCGGGATGTCGATGACGGGCGCGGCGCAGAACGTCCTGCTGCAACGCTTGCAGCAAGGTCTGCTGGCCGTTGTGACGCAGGATGAAATCGGCACTGGCGCGCAGGTGTTCCATCAACTGTCGACGACCACTCGGAGACGGCGCCTGCACCGGGCCGTGACGCACGCCGACATGCCACAGCCACAGACCGATCAACGCCAGCAGGGCGACGATGGCTTGCGGGAAATAGCGCCAGAGCAGGGTCAGTAGACTGTCGTGTTCAGTGTTGTACAACAAGGTCACGGCCGTGTCGGCGCTGAGGTACCAGAGCAGCCAGGCATTGTCGTGTTGCGCAATGGCCGGGGTTTTCCACAGATCGGCATCGGTGACCACGGTGATCGTGCCGAGGCCGAAAGCCAGTTGCATCATGTGCGTGGCTTTCGCGCTGTTGGCCCAGGCCTGGGCGAGGTTTTTCGGGTCCTCGAGATGGAAGGCGGTGTCGAATCCGGCGTAGGCGGGGGCGTCCTCGTCTTCCAGATAGAGTTTGGTCAGATTCGGGAACGGGTCTTCGGCGGCATCCGGCGGCGGATCCTTGAGATCCCTGCTGAAGAGTTGATGCAGTTGCACGCGGTCGAGCAGCAGGTCGTTGCTCTGGCCGGTCTTTTCATCCCAGATCGACTCGGCGACAAACACCAGCCTTCCGCCGGCCCGGGCCCAGTTCAGAACCTGATCGACCTGGCGTGGAGTCATTTTCGAGCGGTCGTTGAACATCAGCAGCGTGTGCTGGCGCGGATCGATGTCGGGCAACACGGCAAGGCTTTCGGCATGACTGACGTCGATCCCGCGCTCGCGCAGAAACATCTCCGCTGCCAGATAAGGATTGGCTTGCGCAGCGGGGGACGGGCCGTGATCGACTTCGGCCTGGTACGGCGTGGCCTTGAGGTACAGATAAATGCCCAGCGCACCGAGCAGCGCGACGATCAACGCGCCGCCCAAAAGCCAGAGTGCGCGCCGGTTCAACGGGCAACTCCGTGGCCGAACAGGGACCGCCAGCCATCACACAATTCCTGTTGCAGATGCGCCGCCGGCACGCGGTGCCCGTAGGCCATGTTCTGCCAGTGACCGGTGAGGTGAAGGCTATAAGTGAGCAGATCCGGGCGCTGCAACTGTTCGATCCGGGCCAGCACTTCACTTTCGGTGTCGGCGGGTTTCAGGGTCAGGTTGAAGTCGTGCAGCAGATGACTGAGCAGCGCCCGATAAAGCAGACCCAAGGCTGCGCGCGGCTCGGTTTGCCAGAGCTGTTCCGCGTGGCTGGCGATGTCATCGGGCAGGCTTTGCTTTTGCAGGTCCAGACCGAAGGCCTGTTGCGGCAAGGGTCTTTTGTTCGGTTCGGGCAAGCGCGGACGACGGCCGACGAAGGTTTGCAGAAGATCTCGATAACGCCAGACCAGCCAGCCGAGCCCGGCGATCACCGCGCCCCACAGCACGACTTCGATCGCCTTGGCCAGGCCGTCGAGGTGTCGACCGTCAAGCCACTTAAGCAGGGTTTTCAACCATTGTGGTGCCTCGCCTTCCTTGGGTTTTTCGGCAGCAGCGGGATCTTCGCCAAAGCGATAACGGGTAACGGTTTCCTTGTTCTTGAACGGCGGTTGTTCGAGCAAGGCCTTGATGCTGTCGCGTGATGCCTCGCTGGTCAGCGGCTGGTTCAACAGACGCGGTGCATCTGGAGCCGTGGCAGGTTCGGCAGCCCAGGCTGAGGGCAACCCCGGCAACAGCAGACACACCACCAGCAGTAAGCCGATTGCGCTGCTGTTCAAACGCTGGCGCAAGCGGCGGAATACCAGTTCGATGTCCCAGGCTTCGAGGACGGTGCGGCGGTTCAGATACAGGCTGAACCCACAGGCGACATACACCGGTTCCCAGATCACCAGGATCAGCGCATAGAACGCATTGGTCAGATGCTCCAGCCAGCGCCATTCGTAGTCGGCCGCGAAGATCAGGCTTTGCCAGTCCCAATCGGTTTCGACCTGTTGCGGCAGCAGCAGGTAGAACAACACCATCAGGCCGATCCACAGCGCCGTTTCCAGATGCACGCCGATGATCGTCAGCCATTGCGCGGCGCCGGCATTGCGTTGCAGCAGCACCTGTAAACGCTGTTGGCGAGCGGTGCCGTCGAGGCCTTCGAGTTGCAGCACGGGCAGCAGGAAGCTGCGGCTCAGGCTGAAGCGACGCCAGGTCAGGCTGGCGAGCAGTTGCGGCTTGAGCAGGCGCGGCCATTGGCGCAAGGCTTGTTTCAAGGTGGGTGTTTCGCCGAACAGCGCCTTGGACAGGATGTACAGTGGCAGGCGCTCGTAAGCCGGTTTCAGCCACCAGAAGATGAACACGGCGAGTGACGGTGAATCCCACAACAACAGGCTGAGTATTGCGAACAGCGGCAGGGTGACGAGGGCCCAACTGGTCAGCAGCAGGCGCCGATGTTGCTGGCTCATGAGCACACCCAGGTCCATGGCTTCCCAGGTGGTGCGCGGACGGATCGCCACGGTGGCGTCACTCAGGCGCATGACGGGTCCTTCCGGCGAACAGCAGATAGATCGCCACGCCGAGCCAGAGCCCGGCGCCGACCAGGTATTTGGTCTGCGGCGAAACCCCGCTGCGCGACGACCAGTAGGCTTCGATAAACGCGGCGATCAACAGAAACAGCATCACGCCGCAGATCAGCAGGATGCTCTGGCGCGCCGCAATCTGCAGGGCCTCGATTCGTGTCAGGCGTCCCGGCGCGATCAACGCCCAACCCAGTTTCAGCCCCGCCGCACCGGCCAGGGCGATGGCGCTGAGTTCGAACGCACCGTGCCCGATCACGAACGACCAGAAGGT
This sequence comes from Pseudomonas sp. GW456-12-1-14-TSB6, assembly GCF_059424205.1. Lineage (NCBI taxonomy): Bacteria > Pseudomonadati > Pseudomonadota > Gammaproteobacteria > Pseudomonadales > Pseudomonadaceae > Pseudomonas > Pseudomonas sp. GW456-12-1-14-TSB6. Next base: position 27,130 of record NZ_JBWKZE010000039.1, on the reverse strand, counting down.
CTGGCCGAAGCCGATCTCACTGAGATGCCCGGCCACCGCGCCGATGATCAGGCCGTTGTAGAACAGGAAAAACGCGCTGCCCACTCCCAGCAGCAAACCGCTGGCGAAGGTCTGAAAGGCGATGCCGATGTTGTGCATGATGTAATAACCGAACATCACCCAGTCTTCGCTCGCCGCGCGCTCGGCCGAACGCCCGAGATGGCCGGCGGCCGGGTCATACATGCTCTGCATCTCGCGCACCTGATCGGCGGGAATCAGGTTGTAGACCAGCTCCGGAAACAGGAAAACCAGCACACCGAAACCGATCAGGCTGCCGAAGAACAGCAGTGCGGCGACCAGCACGAAGCGCCATTCTGCGCGGACTAATCGTGGAAAACCGGCCAGGATGAAACCCAGCACGTTAGCGCCGAGCTGGCTGCGATGGCGGTAAAGTTGTTGATGACCGCGCAGCACCAACTGTTGCAAGGAGTCGACCAGAAAACTGCTGTAGCCACGTTCCTGCGCCAGCGCCAAGTGCTGGCAGAGTCGGCGATAGGCCTTGGGAAATTCCGCGACCTGCGAGGTTTCCTTGCCCCGTTCCAGACGTTCGAGGGCGAGGCTGAAACGCTCCCATTCGGCCTTGTGGCGGGATTCGAAAAGGCTTTGCTTCATGTCGGCCCCAACAGGCCGCGGGCGATGCCGTTGAGTTCACCAACGGCTTTCGGTGCGCTGATGTGCAGTGGCTGAGCAAGCAGTGCAGCGAGTTCGTTGACCCGCGCCGTCGACAGTTCGCCCTGGCGTTCGGCGAAGGCGAGCAGGGCGCGTTGTTCAGTCAGGGTCAGCGGGATCGGCGAGCGGCGGGGTTCGGCATCGGGCAACTGCGGGCGCTTGAGCGGGCGTTCGCTGTAGATCACCAGCGTGCCGGCCGCGATGTCGCCGAGGCGTTTGAAGGTCGGGTGTTGCAGGCAACTGATCGCACCGAGGAAATAGCCGAACGGCATCAGGTCGACAAAACGCAGCAGGTTGCGCAGCAGGGAAGCCGACCAGCCGACCGGCGTGCCATCGTCGTGCACCACTCGCAAGCCCATCCATTGCTTGCCCGGCGAACGGCCTTGACGCAGTACTTCGAACAACACCATGTACCACCAGCTCACCACGAACAGCAGCAGTGAGCCCAGGCCGATACCGAGTTTTCCGAGCAGCGCCAGCAACATGAGCAGCAAGCCCAGGATCAGCCCGCGCAACCCCAGATCAATGGTGAACGCCACGGCGCGCACCATCAGGCCGGCGGGACGCAGCGGCAGGTCGATGCCTTCCGGCGTTTCGACCTGATGCCGTGTGTCCAGTGGCGTGGCCAGCGGTGCTTTCCTTGGCGGTGCTGTGGTCTCGAGCATGGGCTACCTGATGTTGCCGGATCGGGATGCAAGTGCGTCCGATGCTAGCAGTCTCTCGGGGGGAAACGACATAACTATGTCATACACATCTTTCAACCAAAGGTGACTGAATGATGCGGTGCTGGCCGCGACAGCAGTCGAACGCCTAGACTTTGCCGATCTTCAGTTCAGGAACCGCCCGTGACTTCCATTTTCTGGTACGACTACGAAACCACCGGCATCAATCCCCGATGCGACCGCCCGTTGCAGGTGGCCGGGATCCGCACCGACCACGAACTCAACGAAATCGACGCGCCGGTCAATCTCTACTGCCAGCCCAGCGAAGACATCCTGCCGCACCCGGCGGCGTGCGCAATCACCGGCATCACCCCGAGTCGCCTCGCCGAACAGGGCTTGAGCGAAGCCGACTTCATGACCCGGGTCCACGCCCAGCTCGCGGCTCCCGGTACCTGCGGCGCGGGTTACAACACCTTGCGCTTCGACGACGAGATGACCCGCTACAGCCTGTACCGCAACTTTTTCGATCCCTACGCCCGTGAATGGCAGGGCGGCAACAGTCGCTGGGATCTGATCGATGTGGTGCGCGCCGCCTACGCATTGCGCCCGGACGGGCTGGTCTGGCCGACCGACGACGAAGGCAAGGTGACGCTCAAGCTCGAACGTCTGACCGCCGCCAACAACATCGACCACGGCAATGCTCACGAAGCGTTGTCGGACGTACGCGCCACCATCGCCCTGGCCCGGTTGATCCGCGAGAAGCAGCCGAAGCTGTATGACTGGCTGTTCCAGCTGCGCAGCAAACAGAAGGTCATGGACCAGATTCGCCTGTTGCAGCCGATGGTGCACATTTCCGGACGCTTCTCCGCTGCGCGCAGTTATGTCGGCGTGGTGCTGCCGCTGGCCTGGCATCCGCGCAACAAGAACGCGCTGATCGTGTGTGATCTGCACCTGGATCCGCAGGGTCTGCTCGACCTGGATGCCGAAACATTGCGTCAGCGCCTGTATACCCGCCGTGACGATCTGGCCGAAGGCGAGTTGCCGGTGCCGCTCAAACTCATCCACATCAACAAGTGCCCGGTGGTGGCGCCGTTGGCGGTGCTGCGTGCTGACGATCAGCAGCGTCTGGGTCTGGACATGGCGTTGTATCAGGCGCGTACATTGCGACTAAGTGACGCACAACAAGTTTGGAAAGATAAAGTCTCGGCGATTTATGCCAGCGAAGATTTCGCCTCGAGTGAAGATCCCGAACAACAGTTGTACGACGGATTTATCGGTGATCGCGATCGTCGTTTATGTGAGCAAGTGAGGGCGACCGATCCTGCTCAATTGGCGCGAGAGCAATGGCCGTTCGATGATGAACGTTTGCCTGAATTGTTGTTTCGATATCGAGCACGTAACTTTCCCGATACGTTGAATTTCGAAGAGCAAGAGCGCTGGAAAATCTTTTGTCGGCAACGCCTGTCCGAGCCGGAGTGGGGGGCGCCTAATACCTTGCAATCTTTTGCCGAGGCCATGGAGCAATGGCGGGTTAGTGCTGCGCCGATGCAGGCCGAGGTGCTGGTTGAATGGCAGAACTATGTCCAGGCATTGCGCAAACGTTTGAATCTTTGAAATCGAACATGTCCGGAGCTTGAATGCCGGGCATAAAAAAACGCCAGCATTCGCTGGCGTTTTTTTGTGTCACAGAAGCGCTCTGCGACAAGGGTTGCGGCTTAGCCCAGCAGGGTAGCCCAGCCTTCAACCACGTCACCGCCCCACTTGGCTTTCCACTCTTTCAGAGTTTTGTGGTTGCCACCTTTGGTTTCGATGACTTCGCCGTTGTGCGGGTTTTTGTATTGTTTAACTTTGCGAGCACGCTTGGTGCCGGTAGTTTTGGCTGCGCCGCCACGTGGAGCCTTGGTTTTGGACTCTGGATCCAGCAGCGCGATGATGTCGCGCAGGGATTTGGAATATTCGCCCATCAGTGTGCGCAGTTTGCCTTCGAATTCCAGCTCGGCTTGCAGTTTGTCGTCTTGCGACAGGTTCTTCAAACGGGCTTGCAGCTCTTTGATAGCTTCTTCGGTGGCACGATATTCGTTGATCAAGGACATGATTACTACCTTATGTGGGAGTGCGCGATGGCAGGGGACAGTGCGGCAATAATAGTCAGGCTGTTTCATCAAGTAAACATTTAACCGGGGTTTTTATTTGAATTAGTTACGTTGAAAAGCCCTGAATTGAATGTTCAGTTAAATAATGTGATGGAGTCTTCACAGATATTCACATCAGTCTGTTCATGCATGGCTATTGCTGCGCCATCATTCTGGCGTTTACCAGCGTCAAAAAAGCTGCGACGGGCTGCCGTGAGCCTCCGAGGGTCATCAATACTGCAGTTTTCCCGCGCAGTCGCTAGAATGGCCGCCTTTGCGAAGTTCTGGAGTTTCCCCCTCATGCGCACTTTTCGGCTGGTGATTTCTTGCCCGGACCGCGTTGGCATCGTTGCCAAAGTCAGTAACTTTCTGGCGGCCCACAATGGCTGGATCACCGAAGCGAGCCACCACTCGGATAACCAGGTCGGCTGGTTCTTCATGCGTCACGAAATCCGTGCCGATTCCCTGCCTTTCGGTATCGAGGTGTTGCGCGAGAAGTTTGCACCGATCGCCGAAGAGTTCTCGATGGACTGGCGCATCACCGACACCGAGCAGAAAAAACGCGTGGTGCTGATGGCCAGCCGCGAATCCCACTGCCTGGCCGACCTGCTGCACCGCTGGCACAGCGACGAGCTCGATTGCGAGATCTCCTGCGTGATTTCCAACCACGACGACCTGCGCAGCATGGTCGAGTGGCACGGCATTCCTTATTACCACGTGCCGGTCAATCCGCAGGACAAGCAACCGGCCTTCGACGAAGTGTCGCGTCTGGTCAAGCAGCACGACGCCGAAGTGGTGGTGCTGGCGCGTTACATGCAGATCCTGCCGCCGGACATGTGCCGCGAATACGCGCACAAGGTCATCAACATTCACCACAGCTTCCTGCCGTCGTTCGTCGGTGCCAAGCCGTACCACCAGGCTTCGATGCGCGGCGTGAAGCTGATCGGTGCGACCTGCCACTACGTGACCGAAGAGCTGGACGCCGGCCCGATCATCGAGCAGGACGTGGTCCGCGTCAGCCACAGCGACAGTATCGAAGACATGGTGCGTTTCGGCCGTGACGTCGAGAAGATGGTGCTGGCCCGTGGCCTGCGCTATCACCTGGAAGACCGCGTGCTGGTGCACGGCAACAAGACCGTGGTGTTCTGATTCAAGTTCGCTCCCACGCAGAGCGTGGGAGCGATCCATGGACCGTGAGGAATGACCGATGAGCGATCCACTGGACAAAGCCACTTCCAAGGCACCCGCCACCTTGGGCGAAGGCTGCTTGAGCCGCTATGACCCGGATGACCTGAGCCCGGAGGACGGCACGGAGTTTCCCGGTGCTGCCGAACTGTGGGAACAACTCAAGGACGAAGAGGATGACCTCAAGAAGCCTGTCTGACGCTCAGCAGTTTTTTCAGCAATGGCCGGCCCAGCATCAATAGAAACACCGGGCCACCGACCAGAAGATAGAAGTAATACGTCACCACCCGCCAGATCAGGATCGCCGCCGCCGCGGTCGATTTGCCGACCATTGGCGCCAGCAGCGCCGCCGAGGTCAATTCCGCTGCACCGGCACCGCCCGGCAACAGGCTGAATTGCCCCGCCCCCAGCGAAAGCATCTGGATCAGAAACGTCCAGGCCCACTGCACATCCGCCCCCAGACCGCGCAACGCCAGATACAGCACGCTGTAACGCAGCGACCAATGCACGCAGGTCAGGACGAACACCTTGATCAATGTCTGCCACGGCAACTTCAGCGCATCGGTGAAAGCTGCCAGAAAGTGCAGCAACTGCCGCGCCCAGCGCCGTCGAGTTCGCGGTTTGATGTTCATCCCGGCCAGCAGTCGTCCGCTCAAGCGGATCAAACGGCGGTGAAAGCGCGCGACCAATATGCAGCTCAGCAAGCCCCCGGACAATGACACGGCGCTGACAATCAGCAGCCATTCCATACGATCGCTCAGATGCTGGAACAGCGCGTAAATCAGGATCCCGCTCAGGGCGCAGAGGAAGAACAGCAGATCGCTCAACTGATCCATCGCAAACACGGCGCTGCCCCGGGCCGGGCGCACGCCGCTGCGGGCCAGCAGCGCCATGATCGTCAACGGCCCACCGCTGCCGCCGGGCGTGGCGCACCAGGCAAATTCGGCGGCCATCACCACCCCGAGGCTTTTCACGGGCGTGACCCGGTCACGCTGATCGCCGAGCAGCAGCCGCAGGCGCAAAGTGTTGATGCCCCAACACAGCAGCACCATGGCGAACATGATCAACAGCCAATTCAGCGGGAAAGCCTGCAAGCGCTCCCAAGTCTCGCCGCCGCCGAGCAGGACGGGCACCGCCACGGCCACCAACAGGCCGATCAGCAACAGAATGCCGCGACTCAAGCGGCACGCTCGGCTTGAGTGCGCTGGCGTGTCAGCCAGTCGATTTTGGTCATGGGCACGCGTCCGTCCGCCAGCAGTCGTTCAAGGGTGCGCCACCAGTAATCCCGTGAAGAGCGGTGGCGCATGTCCACCGGGTGCAAGCCTAGACGAATCACCGGCGCCTGACGCCAGCGCTGCTCACGCTGTTCGCTGACGATCTTCGACACCCCGCGACGCCAGGCACTGCGCGCGCTCCACACCAGTCCCGGGGCCTCGACCGCCGCGAAATCCGGCAAGTGATAAAGATGCTGCGGATCGCTGGTGTAGCGCAGCGGCAATTCGCGCAGTGCCTCGCGCGTGCCGGCGCTCATCAACCAGGCCGGGGCGACGAAACCGTGCAGTGGCCAGCCGTGGCGTCGGAACAGATCGATGCCCGGGCGCAGTCGGGCGAGGGCGGCTTCACGGGACAACTGATAGAACTCGCCTTCATGGGTGTAGACCCGCCGCATGAACCAGTCGCGAGCGGTGCGCGGGCCGGGCTCGGTGTCCTCATGAAAGTGGCCGTGCAGGGCCAGTTCATCGCCGCGGGCGACGCGCTCGTCGAGCATGCGACAGAACTCCGGGTGGGCCTCAAGGGCATCGTGGCGATGGAAGTCCGGGACCACCAGCCACGTCATCGGGACGTTGCCCAACCGGTCAACGGCTTCGACGAACCCTCGATAATCGGCCCATGTAGAGGGCGCTACGTCATGCAGCACCAGCATTACCGCCGGGCGTTCTTGAAATTCAGCCATTGGCCACCCGAGGAACCGAATCGCCGAGTACCGCGTGGTAATGGCTCAGCAGGCTGTCGACCACCGTGTCCCAGGCGTAATGCCGTTCGACATGTTGGCGTGCCTGTCGACCGATTACGTCAGTCCCGCGACTGAACAGTTCGCGCACGGCATTGGCCATGGCTTGCGCATTGTTCGGCGCGCAGAGCAGGCCGCAGGATTCGCTGACGATTTCCTCGAACGCCCCGGCCGCCACCGCCACCACGGGAATCCCGCAGGCCATGGCCTCCAGGATCACCAGACCGAAGGTTTCCTGATCGCCGGCATGGATCAGCGCGTCGGCGCTGGCCATCAACCGCGCGACCTGGGCGGCCGGGCAGAACCGATCGATCACGCTGACATTGTCCGGGACGGACGCCGGCATCGACGAGCCGACCAGCAACAAGTGATAACGCGGGCCCAGGCGTTTCATGCAGTCGAGCAGCACCGGCAGGTTTTTCTCTTTGGAACCGCGACCGGCAAAGATCAGCAGGCGCGTGTCCTCGGCGATCCCCAGCTCGGCGCGTAATCCAGCGTCGCGGGCATCCGGGTGGAAGGTTTGCAGGTCAACGCCCAACGGCTGCACATATACGTTGCGCACCCCCAGTCTGCTGAGCTTGTCGGCCATGACCTGGCTGGGTGCCAGCACCCGGTCGAAATTGCCGTACAACTTGCGCACATACGCATCGACATTCGGCGTGACCCAATGGCCCATGCGGTTACCCACCAGCAGTGGCAGGTCCGAGTGGTAGAAACCGATCACCGGCACATCCAGTTGTCGCCGTGCATCGAGCGCGGCCCAGGCGGTGAGGTACGGGTCGCCGACTTCGATCAGATCGGGTTGCAGATCCTGCAGGACGTTTCGCCAAGGGGCCAGGCGCAGGGGAAAACGATAGCCCTTGCCGAAGGGCAGGGCAGGGGCGGGAACCGTATAAACGCCGTCAGACTCACCAAAATCCGCCCCGGGGATCAGCAGGCTGTGGCGGATGCCGGGCTTGACCCCCAGCCGACGGTGCTTGGCATCCAGATAGGTGCGCACGCCGCCGCTGGCCGGGGCGTAGAACATGGTGATGTCAGCGATATGCACGGTGAACGTCCCTCCGCAGTAATCTCCCTTGGTTGACCTTTATCAAGAATAGATGTTCGGTCGGGGTTTCGCGGTGGGGCGCAAGGTCGGTTTCGGAAGGATTGTCGGTCGTCTTCGTCGGACAGTTGTGAACGACGAAAACGACCGACAGAACGGCTTTAAATCCGGAAGCTGCCAACCAGTTGCTTCAATCTCGAAGCCTGCTGCTCCAGATCCGAACAGGCACGCAACGTCGCCTGCAAGTTCTCGACGCCTTCCTGGTTCAGCGTGTTGATCTCGGTGATATCCACGTTGATCGACTCGACCACCGCCGTCTGCTCTTCCGTCGCGGTCGCCACCGACTGGTTCATGCCGTCGATTTCACCAATGCGCTGGGTCACGCTGTTCAGGCGCTCGCCGGCGAGGTTGGCGATGTCCACGCTGTCCTGGCTGTGTCGCTGGCTGTCGCTCATGGTGCTGACGGATTCGCGGGCGCCGACTTGCAGTTCCTCGATCATGGTCTGCACCTGTTGCGCCGATTCCTGGGTGCGGTGGGCGAGGTTGCGCACCTCGTCCGCCACCACCGCAAATCCGCGCCCGGCTTCCCCGGCACGCGCTGCCTCGATGGCCGCGTTGAGCGCCAGCAGGTTGGTCTGCTGGGAAATGCTGGTGATCACTTCCAGAATCTGGCCGATGTTCACGGTCTTGCTGTTCAGCGATTCGATATTGCTGCTGGAGGCGCTGAGCATGCTCGACAGTTGGTTCATCGCCTTGATGCTGCGCTCCACCACTTGCTGACCGTCTTCGGCCAGGCCACGGGCGTCGCTGGCCTGGGTCGAGGCCTGGGCGGCGTTGCGGGCGATTTCCTGGGCGGCGGCGCCGAGCTGGTTGATCGCCGCCGCCACGCTGTTGGTACGCGAGGCTTGCTGGTCGGAGTTGTACATCGACGAGTTCGAGGCGGCGACTACCCGCAAAGCGACTTCGTTGACCTGGCCGGTGGCCGACGACACTTCGCGAATCGAGCCGTGAATACGCTCGACGAAACGGTTGAACGCGGTACCAAGCACGCCGAATTCGTCCTGGTTCTGGATGGTCAGGCGCTTGGTCAGGTCGCCTTCGCCGTCGGCGATGTCTTCCATGGCGCGAGTCATGACATGCAGCGGCTGGATCAGGATGCGGATCAGCATGCCGAGCAGGGCAATGATGATCGCCACTGCAATCACGGTCGCGATCACGGCCGAGGTGCGGAATTCGCTGAGCATCGAGAAGGCTTTGTCTTTGTCCACCGACAGGCCGATGTACCAGTTCACCGACGGCAGGCCTTTGATCGGGGTGAAGTTGACGATGCGGGTCTGGCCGTCGACGGTGACTTCAGTGAAGTCACTGCTGATGCGCGGGGTGTCCTGCGGATAGGCTTCCTTCAGGGACTTCATCACCAGGGCCTTGTCCGGATGCACCAGGATCTTGCCGTCGGCGCTGACCAGGAACGCGTAGCCCATGCCGGAAAAATCTCGGGCGCTGAGGGTGTCGATCAGGGTTTGCAGGCTCAGGTCGCCGCCCACCACGCCCACGCTCTGGCCGGCCTTTTTCGCGGCGGTGGCGATGGAAATGATGGTCTGGCCGGTGGCCGCGTCGATGTACGGTTCGGTCAGGGTCGAGGTGCTGCTGCTTTCCGCACCTTTATACCAGGGGCGAACCCGTGGATCGAAACCGTCCGGCATCTTCGCATCCGGGCGGATGGTGAAGTGCCCGGTGGCATCGCCCAGGTAGGACGCCATGAAGGTCGACGTCAGGGCTTTCTGTTCCAGCAGGCTGGCGACGGCGGCAGGCTCGGGATTGATGGCGATGTTCTGTGCCGCGTTCTCGATCAGCAGGATGCGCCCGCTGAGCCAGGTCTGGATGTTGTCGGCGGTGACCTCGCCCATCTCGTTGAGGTAATTGTCCAGGTCCTCGCGGATCGCATTGCGTTGCAACCAGTCGTTGTACAGCGTGAACGAGGCGAAGGCGGCGATGACGATGAGGGCGGCGGCAAGCAAAATTTTATGGCTGAAACGCAGATTTTTGTTCATGGCTTGGGGTTCCGCTAAGGTCTTATTATTCAGGGCGTGCTTCTATAGATGCTCGCTAGGTGGGCTTGATGAGTACAAGCAGGTATTTCCGCTTCTCCTTAGGGAAATCTCCGATGCGGATGTCAGTCGCATCTGTCACCTTTAGCTATCGGCCATGCTCGACAAAGATTAACCATTGGGTGACCAAATGCCTGACTCCTTGCAACTCGTAATCGGCGCCGACCTCGCCGGGCAACCGATCGCCCAGGCCATGCGCCTGGCCAACCGTCACGGGCTGGTGGCCGGGGCCACCGGTACCGGCAAGACCGTCACCTTGCAGCGCCTGGCCGAGGCGTTCAGCGACGCCGGCGTCGCGGTGTTCGCCGCCGACGTCAAGGGCGACCTGTGCGGCCTCGGTGCTGCCGGCAATCCCCAGGGCAAGATTGCCGAGCGCATCGCCGGCATGCCGTGGCTCAATCACAAGCCTCAGGCGTATCCCGTGACCTTGTGGGACATTCACGGTCAGTCCGGTCATCCGTTGCGCACCACGCTGAGCGAAATGGGCCCGCTGCTGATCGGCGCCCTGCTGGAGCTGACCGACAGCCAGCAGTCGGCGCTGTATGCAGCGTTCAAGGTGGCGGATCGCGAAGGCCTGTTGCTGCTGGATCTCAAAGACCTGAAAGCGCTGCTCAATCACCTCAAGGACAATCCGCAGCTGTTGGGCGAAGACGCGGCGCTGTTCACCACCGGCTCCAGCCAGGCGCTGTTGCGGCGTCTGGCGACGCTGGAGCAGCAGGGCGCCGAGGCGTTGTTCGGCGAGCCGGCGCTGCAACTGGAGGACATTCTGCAGCCGACCGCCGATGGTCGCGGACGCATTCATTTGCTCGACGCCAGTCGTCTGGTACATGAGGCGCCGAAGGTCTACGCGACCTTCCTGCTGTGGCTGCTGGCCGAGCTGTTCGAGCAATTGCCGGAACGCGGCGATGCCGACAAACCGTTGCTGGCGCTGTTTTTCGATGAGGCACATTTGTTGTTCGGCGACACGCCCAAGGCTTTGCAGGAGCGGCTGGAGCAAGTGGTGCGGCTGATCCGTTCCAAAGGTGTGGGCGTGTATTTCGTCACTCAGTCGCCGGGCGATCTGCCGGACGACGTGCTGGCGCAACTGGGGCTGCGGATTCAGCACGGCCTGCGCGCGTTCACCGCCAAGGAACAGAAATCCCTGCGGGCGGTGGCGGACGGCTTCCGGCCGAATCCGGCGTTCGATGCATTGTCGGTACTCACCGAGCTCGGGATTGGCGAGGCACTGGTTGGCACGCTGCAAGAGAAGGGCACACCGGAAATGGTTCAGCGAGTGCTGGTGGCGCCGCCGCAATCACGAATCGGGCCGTTGACCGAGACCGAACGCACGATGCTGATTGCCGGTTCGCCGTTCAAGGGCCGTTATGACAAGCCGATCGATCGCGAGTCGGCCTATGAAATCCTGATGGGTCGCAAAGGACTGGCGCCGGAGGCGGAAGCGGCACCGGGCAAACCGGCCGCTGAAGAGCCGAGCCTGGCGGACAAGGCTGGAGAATTCCTCGGGACGGCGGCGGGGCAGGCGCTCAAGTCGGCGATGCGTCAGGCGGCGAATTCGCTGGGTAAACAGTTGGTGCGTGGTCTGATGGGGTCATTGCTCGGGGGCAGCAAACGCCGCTGATCAACCAAGGCTCAGGGTTTAGGTTTGGCGTGGGCGGCCAGTCGTTCCAGTGCCGCTCGCAGATTCGGATCGCTGATCCCGTCGGCGGTGGCCTGGATGGTCGCCGCCGCATCCGTCGACAGGTCGATCGTCGGCCCGTTCGCCTCGCGCTGGAGGGTCGGTGGGCGCACGGCGAACCTGATCCGCGTCAGATTGGCGAACTCATCGAACATCTGCAGTTGCCGTTGCAGGCGTTTCTGCTGATAGCGCAGACGTGTGGCCCAATGGCCGTCGGTGACGATCAGCAGCAGCTCGCCTTCACGCCACTTGGCCACGTGGCAGTGCGCGCGAGCGGCAGGTTGCAGCTGGCTTTCGAGCAGACGTTGCAGATGGGCCAGGCGCTGGGCATGACCGAGGATGGCTTTCAACGGCCTGGCTTCGCGTAGCAGAACGGCGGGCGCTCTGGCTGTGAGAGGGCGAAATGCCATGATCTAGAACCTGAAGTGACAGAGGCGCCATGGTAGCAGATGGCACCCGTTTCACTCGCCCATTGCTTTTGTCCCTGCTTTGCCCATTAAATCAACGACTAACTTCTTCCCTGTACGGCTTGAAGTTGAGCAAAACGCCCCTATTTTAAGTGAGCCCCGTCAAAGCGCAGTGCCAGCATCGTGGAATATCCCCACTTTCCTCACCACCGTTTCCGGGTAGAATGCTCGTTCGCATGCGGCCATGAGGGCTGCACGGGCGACTCACGGGGCCGCCCTCCATCCCTTTAGTGTGGAAGATCCTGCCGATATGTTTGCGCCTTTGTTAAAGAAACTTTTTGGAAGCAAGAACGAGCGTGAAGTCAAACGCATGCTCAAGACGGTGCAGCTCGTCAATGCCTTCGAAGAGAAGATGGTCGCCCTCTCGGACGATCAACTGCGCGCCAAGACCGCAGAGTTCAAGGACCGCATTGCCAAGGGGGAGACCCTCGACAAGCTGTTGCCGGAAGCCTTTGCGGTCGCCCGCGAAGCCGGCAAGCGTGTCATGGGCATGCGCCACTTCGACGTCCAGCTGATCGGCGGCATGACCCTGCACGAAGGCAAGATTGCCGAAATGCGCACCGGTGAAGGCAAGACCCTGGTGGGTACCCTGGGCGTTTACCTCAACGCGCTGTCCGGCAAGGGCGTGCACGTTGTGACCGTGAACGATTACCTGGCCCGCCGCGACGCCAACTGGATGCGTCCGCTGTATGAATTTCTCGGTCTGAGCGTCGGTATCGTGACGCCGTTCCAGCCGCCGGAAGAGAAGCGCGCCGCCTACGCTGCCGACATCACCTACGGCACCAACAACGAATTCGGGTTCGACTACCTGCGCGACAACATGGCGTTCAGCATGGACGAGAAATTCCAGCGCGAACTCAACTTTGCCGTGATCGACGAAGTCGACTCCATCCTCATCGACGAAGCGCGTACCCCGCTGATCATTTCCGGTCAGGCCGAGGACAGCTCCAAGCTGTACATCGAGATCAACAAGCTGATCCCGAAACTCAAGCTGCACGTCGAAGAAGTCGAAGGCGAAGTCACCCAGGAAGGCCACTACACCGTTGACGAGAAGACCCGTCAGGTCGAACTCAACGAAGCCGGTCACCAGTTCATCGAAGACCAACTGACCAGCATTGGTCTGCTGGCCGAGGGCGAGAGCCTGTATTCGGCGCACAACCTGAGCCTGCTGACTCACGTCTATGCCGGTCTGCGTGCGCACAAGCTGTTCCATCGCAACGTCGAATACATCGTGCAGGACGGTCAGGTCGTGCTGGTCGACGAACATACCGGTCGTACCATGCCCGGTCGTCGTCTGTCCGAAGGCCTGCACCAGGCCATCGAGGCCAAGGAAAACCTGAACATCCAGGCCGAGAGCCAGACCCTGGCATCGACCACATTCCAGAACTACTTCCGCCTCTACGAAAAGCTGTCCGGCATGACCGGTACCGCCGACACCGAAGCGTTCGAATTCCATCAGATCTATGGCCTGCAGGTCATCGTGATCCCGACCAACAAACCGTTGGCCCGTAAGGACTACAACGACCTGGTGTTCCTGACGGCCGAAGAGAAATACGCGGCGATCGTCAACGACATCAAGGAAAGCATGGCCGCCGGCCGTCCGGTGCTGGTGGGTACTGCCACCATCGAAACCTCCGAGCACATGTCCGCATTGCTCGAGAAGGAAGGCATCGAACACAAGGTTCTGAACGCCAAGTTCCACGAAAAAGAAGCTGAAATCATCGCGCAGGCCGGTCGTCCGGGCGCCCTGACCATCGCTACCAACATGGCCGGTCGTGGTACCGACATCCTGTTGGGCGGCAACTGGGAAGTTGAAGTCGCGTCGCTGGAAAACCCGACCCCTGAACAGATCGCCCAGATCAAGGCCGACTGGCAGAAGCGTCACCAGCAAGTGCTGGAGTCCGGCGGTCTGCAGGTGATCGCGTCCGAGCGTCACGAATCCCGTCGTATCGACAACCAGCTGCGTGGCCGTGCCGGCCGTCAGGGTGACGCCGGTTCCAGCCGCTTCTACCTGTCGCTGGAAGACAGCCTGATGCGCATCTTCGCCTCCGACCGGGTGAAGAACTTCATGAAAGCCCTGGGCATGCAGCCTGGCGAAGCCATCGAACACCGCATGGTGACCAACGCCATCGAGAAAGCGCAGCGCAAAGTTGAAGGCCGCAACTTCGACATTCGCAAGCAGCTGCTCGAGTTCGACGACGTCAACAACGAACAGCGTAAAGTGATCTATCACATGCGTAACACGTTGCTGGCTGCGGACAACATCGGCGAAACCATCGCTGATTTCCGCCAGGACGTGCTGAACGCCACCGTCAGCGCGCACATTCCGCCGCAATCGCTGCCAGAGCAGTGGGACGTGGCCGGTCTGGAAGCGTCGATCGCCAGCGACTTCGGCGTGAAGCTGCCGATCCAGCAGTGGCTCGACGAAGACGATCACCTGTACGAAGAAACCCTGCGCGAGAAGCTGATGAACGAGCTGATCGCCGCTTACAACGAGAAAGAAGACCAGGCTGGCGCCGAAGCCCTGCGTTCGTTCGAGAAGCAGATCGTGCTGCGCGTTCTGGACGACCTGTGGAAAGACCACCTGTCGACCATGGATCACCTGCGTCACGGCATCCACCTGCGTGGTTATGCGCAGAAAAACCCGAAACAGGAATACAAGCGCGAGTCCTTCACGCTGTTCTCCGAGCTGCTGGATTCGATCAAGCGCGACTCGATCCGTGTGCTGTCGCACGTTCAGGTTCGCCGCGAAGATCCGGCCGAGGAAGAGCAACGCCTGCGTCAGGAAGCCGAAGCACTGGCCGCCCGCATGCAGTTCGAACATGCTGAAGCGCCAGGTCTGGATCAACCGGAAGCACTGGTCGGTGAAGAGGTCGACGTGGCCCTTGCCACCGCCCCGGTGCGCAACGAGCAGAAGCTGGGCCGCAACGAACTGTGCTACTGCGGTTCGGGCAAGAAATTCAAGCATTGCCACGGGCAGATCCAGTAAAACCCGTTTCAATCGCTGAAATACCCGCGCCGCGACCGGCACCAGCCGTCGCGGCGTTTTGCCATTTACACCACCGTCACTACGCTTGGCGGTGCTGACATCATTGAGTAAGGAGCGCATTCATGGCTGTTGGTCTTGGTCCTTTGCCAACGTTGCACCCGGTTGCCGGTTTTGAACTCGGTATCGCTTCGGCCGGCATCAAGCGCCCGGGGCGCAAGGATGTCGTCGTGATGCGTTGCGCCGAAGGTTCCACCGTGGCGGGCGTGTTTACGTTGAACGCTTTCTGTGCAGCGCCGGTGATCCTGGCCAAGAAACGCGTGCAGAACGCTGTGCGCTACCTGTTGACCAACACCGGCAATGCCAACGCCGGCACCGGCGAACCGGGCCTGGCTGCCGCCGAGCGCACCACCGCCAAACTGGCTGAACTGACCGGCGTGGATGCCAGCCAGATCCTGCCGTATTCCACTGGCGTGATCGGCGAGCCGCTGCCGGTCGAGAAGATCGAAGGCGCCCTGCAGGCCGCGCTGGACGACCTGTCGGAAAACAACTGGGAAGCCGCCGCCACCGGGATCATGACCACCGACACGCTGCCGAAAGGCGCCAGCCGCCAGTTCCAGCATGACGGCGTGACCATCACCGTCACCGGCATCAGCAAGGGCGCGGGCATGATCCGTCCGAACATGGCGACCATGCTCGGTTACATCGCCACTGACGCCAAAGTCTCTCGCGACGTGCTGCACAACCTGATCCTGGACGGCGCCAACAAGTCGTTCAACCGCATCACCATCGACGGCGACACCTCGACCAACGATTGCTGCATGCTGATCGCCACCGGCAAGGCTGCGCTGCCGGAAATCACCCGTGCCGAAGGCGAGCTGTTCACCAAGCTGAAACAGGCCGTGTTCGAGGTGTGCATGGATGTGGCCCAGGCCATCGTGCGTGACGGCGAAGGTGCGACCAAATTCGTGACCGTTGAAGTCAACGGCGGCGGCAATCACCAGGAGTGCCTGGACGTTGGCTACACCGTGGCCCACTCGCCGCTGATCAAGACCGCGCTGTTCGCCTCCGACCCGAACTGGGGCCGAATCCTCGCTGCCGTTGGTCGTGCCGGCGTGCCGGATCTGGACGTGAGCAAGATCGACGTATTCCTCGGCGAAGTGTGCATCGCCAGCCGTGGCGCCCGCGCCGCGACCTACACCGAAGCCCAGGGTTCGGCAGTGATGCAGCAGGAAGAAATCACCATCCGTATCGAACTGGGTCGCGGCGATTGCAGCGAAACCATCTGGACCACCGACCTGTCCCACGAGTACGTGAAGATCAACGCCGAATACCGCACCTGATCCCTGCCGAAGAGGGAGGTCTGCGGACCTCCTTTTCTTCTGTCCCATGAAAGGACCCGAACATGAGCCTTCACCTGATCATCGGCGACAAACTGCTTTCCTCCTGGTCCCTGCGCGCGGCGCTGGCGCTTGAACTGACCGGCGCGCCCTACACCGAAGAACTGGTCAAACTCGGCAAGCCCGACACCCGCGAGCGGTTGCTTACCCATTCGCCGACCGCCAAGGTGCCGCTGCTGAAAACCGCCCGCGGCACCATTGCCGATTCGCTGGCGATTGCCGAATACCTGGCCGAACAGTTTCCTTCCGAGCAACTCTGGCCGACCGATATCTTCGCCCGAGCCCAGGCGCGATCCGCCTGCGCGCAGATGCACAGCGGCTTTTTCGCCATGCGCAACCACATGCCGTTCAATCTGAGCCACGACGCGCCGCTCAACCCGGTGCCGCCGGAAGTGAAGGTCGACATCGAACGCATGCTCGCGCTGTGGGCCGAATGCCGCGCCGTCGCAACCGAGCCTGGCCCTTACCTGTTTGGTCGGGTGTCGCTGGCCGATGCGTTCTTCGCCCCGATTGCCGTGCGCCTGCGCACCTATCAGGTGAAGTTGCCGGCTGATGATCAAGCCTATGTTGAAACCGTCTACCAATGGCCGGCCTTCAAGGCCTGGCAAAAGGCAGGACTGGAGGAATTGCAGTCGTGAAACGTGTACACGTCGCCGCCGCCGTCATTCGTGACGACAGCGGCAAGATTCTGATCGCCCGGCGTGCCGATACCCAGCATCAGGGCGGCCTCTGGGAATTTCCCGGTGGCAAGGTCGAAGCCGACGAGTCGGTGCAAACCGCGCTGGCTCGGGAGCTGCACGAAGAGTTGGGCATCGTCGTCGGCGCCGCTCGGCCGCTGATCAAGGTGCGTCATGACTACCCGGACAAGCAGGTGTTGCTGGATGTCTGGGAAGTGTCGAGCTTCACCGGCGAACCTCATGGTGTCGAAGGCCAGCCTTTGGCCTGGGTTTCCGCCAGAGAGCTGACGGATTACGAATTCCCGGCGGCCAACCAGCCGATCGTCGCGGCGGCGCGTCTGCCAGCCGAATACCTGATCACCCCGGAAGACCTGGAAACCCCGGCCTTGCTGCGCGGTATCCAGAAGGCGATTGCCGGCGGTATCAAGCTGATCCAGCTGCGTGCGCCCAATGGTTATGACCCGAAGTACCGCGAT
This sequence comes from Pseudomonas sp. GW456-12-1-14-TSB6, assembly GCF_059424205.1. Taxonomy (NCBI): domain Bacteria; kingdom Pseudomonadati; phylum Pseudomonadota; class Gammaproteobacteria; order Pseudomonadales; family Pseudomonadaceae; genus Pseudomonas; species Pseudomonas sp. GW456-12-1-14-TSB6. Next base: position 9,598 of record NZ_JBWKZE010000039.1, on the reverse strand, counting down.
CTGGCGGTGGATGCGGTCGGCCTGTGCGCCGGCAAGGCGCAGTTGATGATCAAGGGCCCGTTCGAGTGGCTGGGCGATTTCCCGGCGGCCGGCTGGCACATCACTTCTGCGCAGTTGCGCAAATACGCGGCGGCGGGGCGCCCGCTGCCGGCGGAGCGCTGGTTGGCGGCGTCCTGCCATAACGCTGAAGAACTGGCACTGGCCGAGCAGATGGGCGTGGATTTCGTCACCCTGTCGCCGGTGCAGCCGACCCTGACTCACCCGGATGCGCAGCCGTTGGGCTGGGAGCAGGCATCGACGCTGATCGAAGGTTTCAGCAAGCCGGTATTTCTGCTGGGCGGAGTCGGTCCGGCTGAACGCGAAAAAGCATGGGATGCCGGAGCTCAGGGTGTGGCGGGGATTCGGGCGTTCTGGCCTGAGGCTCTATAAGAGGCTCAGGCCTCATCGCTGGCTTGCCAGCGATGACTGACTTAGAGGCGCTACACCTCTGTGGGTTTCGCCGCCGGTTGCCACAGAATCTCGGCAATACCCTGGCGCCGGGCGATCAGCCTGGCCGCCACAAACAACAGATCCGACAAGCGATTGATGTACGCCAGACCAACTCCGGCCAACGGTTCGATCGCATTCAAATGCTGGCAACGCCGTTCGGCACTGCGCGCCAGGCTGCGACAGACATGGGCCTGGGCAATCAGCATCGAACCGCCCGGCAGAATGAAATTCTCCAGCGGCCCCAATTCCTCGTTCCATACATCAATGGCGGCTTCCAGCCGTTCGATTTCCGCCGTGTTCAGCGCCTGATATTCCGGCATCGCCAGTTCACCGCCTAAGTCGAACAACCGATGCTGGCAGGGCGCCAACACGTCGATCAGTTCATTCAGTCCGGGGCAGGTTTCGCGCTCGGCGATCAACCCGGCCAGTAGCACACCGACCTGACTGTTCAGCGTATCGACCTCGCCAATGGCCTCGATGCGCGGGTGATCCTTGGGCACCCGGCGGCCGTCGCCGAGTCCGGTTTCGCCCTTGTCGCCGGTGCGGGTGTAGATCTTCGACAAGCGAAAGCCCATGGTTTACCTCGGTAGTTGATTGGTTTCGGCGGCGATGGGCGCCGGTTGCGCCAGCGGCAGACGCAGGGTGAAGCAGGTGCCTTGCCCCGGCGCCGACTGTACTTCCATCTGGCCTTTGTGGTTGTTGGTGATGATGAAGTACGACACCGACAGCCCGAGGCCCGTGCCCTGGCCGATTTCCTTGGTGGTGAAGAACGGCTCGAAGGTGCGCTTGCGTACGTTCTCGCTCATGCCGATGCCGTTGTCCTCGACCTGAATCTCGGCCCATGGCGGATTGAGCCGGGTGCGCAGGGTGATTCGCCCTGGTTCGCTGTCATCTTCGCGCTGGTGGATCGCCTGCGCGGCGTTTTTCAGCAGGTTCAGCAGCACCTGTTCGAGTTCGTTGGCAGTGCCGGGCACCGGGCCCAGCGCCGGGTCGAACTGGCGAATGATCGCCTGACCCTTGAAGTCGAAGCCGATGGCCAGGTCGAAGTCGTTACCGGCGATTTCCACCGCTTGGTCGATCAGCGCCGGCAGGTCGCACGGCGCCATCTGGCGGTTGCTGCGGCGGCTGAAACTTAGCATGTGGGTGACGATTTTCGCCGCCCGGGCGCCGGCCTGCTGGATGCCGTCGAGCAGTTGCGGGACTTCCCGGCCTTGCAGGTAGCGGTTCACGGTATCGAGTTCGATGCCCAGTTGCTCGGCCTGCTCGAGGTTCTTCGGCAGGTCAGGCGACAGACGTCGACGGATGTTCTGCACGTTGTGCAGGATCGCCCCCAGCGGGTTGTTGATCTCGTGGGCCATGCCGGCGGCGAGGCCACCGACCGACAGCATTTTCTCCGACTGCACCATCATTTCTTCCAGCGACAGGCGCTGGGTAATGTCGTCGATCCGGATCACCACGCCACGCCCGGCACCGCCCATCAACGGGTAGAAGGTGAGGGCGTAGTGTTTGGGCTCGTCGTCCTTGAACCACGTCACCCGTTCGATTTTCGCCACCGTGTGTTGCTCTACGGTCTGCTTGAGTTGCGGGAGGAACGGCTTGAGCGGCTCGAAGGCGAGGAAGATCGGCTGGTTCAGCGCTTCGTCCAGTCGTGTGCCGGAAAGCGCGCTGGCCTCCTGGTTCCATTGGGTGACGTAGAGCTGTTCGTCGAGGGCGATCAGCGCCGAGGGCATGGAGTCGATGATGCTGTTGAGGTAGTTCTGGAACCCGGTGAGTTTTTTCTCGATCTTGCTGCGCACCTGGACTTCCAGCTCCAGCTTGCGGTTGGTGTGGCGGGTTTCTTCAGCCAGACCCTGGGCCTGATCGTAGGCCGCCTGGGAGTCGTCGCGGGCGCGCTTGAGTTGCTGTTCCCGGGCCTCGATACGCGAAAGCATTGTGTTGAATGCTTCGGCCAGGCTGCCGATTTCGTCATGGTTACCCCGGGAGGCGCGCAGGGCGTAGTTCTCTTCGCGGGTGACCTGGCGGGACAGTTCTTCGAGCTGATGGATCGGCCGGGTGATCAGGCGCTTGATCTGCCGGGCGATGACCAGCCACAGCAGCACACTGAAAATCAGAATCCCCAGACTCGCCGTGAGCGTGCCGGTGTAGAACGCCACCGGCAGCTCGCTGCTGGCCACCAGTAACAGATGGCCTGGCGCAGTGCCGGGGCGGGGCAGGGTGATGAGTTGGTTGCTGCGAAACTCGGTCAGTTGCCAGGCTTCGATGTGCCGGTAGCGTTCCGGCAGGTTGAGTTTGTCGCCATGCTGCAACTGCGCCAGACGTTCGCCTTTGCCGTCGTACAGAGCCGCGGCGCGCAGCGGGGAATAGCTGTCGAGTTCCTTGAGCAGACGCTCGGCGCTTTGTGGCGACTGCAAGGCGTCGGCCACCAGGCTCGGGTTCGACACCAGCCGGCCGATGGTCTGCAACGCCTGGGGCGCCATGCTTTCCTGGGAAATGTAATAGGCGGCGCTGATAAAGGTCAGGTTGGCGACCAGCAACACAGTGGTCAACAGCACCAGCAGGGCGGCCAGCAGTTTCTGGCCGACCGGCAGGTTTTCAAGACGCTGGCGCAATGGCATCAGGTTTATCGCAGCAAAGGAACAAGTGGCCAGCGTAGCCGCTGCTCAGTCGACGGGCAATCCGAGACTGTGCAGATGAGCGCTCAGGCGCTCCTGCAATTGCTTCAGATGCGGAAGGTTTAACTGATGACGTTCTGCAACCTTGCAGGCATGCCCAAGCAGATAGCTGATCTCGGTGCGGCGCTTGCTGGCCACGTCCTGATACATGGACGAGAAATTCGCCGCCGTGGCCTGGATCACCCGTTCGACTTCCTGTTGCAGATTGTCCGCCGCGGCCGGTTGCCCGCAGCGTTCGAGCAGTTCGGTCAGTTCGCCGCACAGGGTGGCGACTTCGCAGTGATGTTGCTGCAAGCCGCCATTGCGGCAGTCGTGCAGCACCGTCAGCGGATTGATTGCACAGTTGAGTGCCAGCTTGCGCCACAGACGGGTGAGGATGTCGGCGCTCCATTCATGGGGGATTTTCGCCGCCTCGAGATCGTCCAGCCAGATCGGTGCTACCGGATGACCGGCGTCCCCTAGCCAGGTGTAGCCATGGCCGGCGAACACCACGCGCCAGTCGCCGTCGCGGAAAGCGCCTTCGGTGCTGGAGGCGCTGATACAGCGGGCTTGCGGGACTCGCGCGGCGACCGCTTCCTGGCTGCCGAGGCCGTTCTGCAAAAGGATCAGTTCGGCGTCCGCTGCCAGACGGTGGGCAAGTCCGGCCACAGCCGCTTCGGCGTCGTAGGCCTTGCAGGCCACCAGCAGGCGGCGGATGGGGCCGGGGCTGTCCGGGGTTTCGCCGGGGATGGCGTAGCTGCTGGCCACGCCTTGTTCGACGAGAGTCAGGCCGCCTGCTGTTGCATAGTCGTGCAAGCGGTCAATGTCGCGCAGGATCAACCGAACCGGCAGGCCGGCACGGGCCAGGCGTGTGGCCCAGAGCGTGCCGAGACTTCCGGCGCCCAGGACATGCCAGGGGGTGGACATCAGTTTTTCACTCGGTAAGGTACAGGCATGCAAGGCTCGCCGTGTCGGTGGGAAAAGACCCGTTATAATGAGCCCGATTTTAACCGCAAGCCAAGCGCGCCGCGTCCCGTACGAGCGCGCCTTTTTATTGGAGAACTTACATGCCGTCGTTCGACGTGGTATCCGAACTGGACAAACACGAACTCACCAACGCGGTCGAGAACGCCGTGAAGGAACTCGATCGTCGTTATGACCTGAAAGGCAAGGGCAGCTTCGAATACAAGGAAAAGGACTTGACCGTCCACCTGACCGCTGAAGCCGATTTCCAGCTGGAAGCGATGATCGAGATTCTCAAGCTGGCCCTGGTCAAGCGCAAGATCGACGTGCAGTGCCTGGAAGTCAAAGACTCCTTCGCCTCGGGCAAGCTGATGAAGCAGGACGCCGTCCTCAAGGAAGGCATCGACAAGGAACTGGCGAAGAAAATCGTCGGCCACATCAAGGAAGCCAAGCTCAAGGTGCAGGCCGCCATCCAGGGCGAGCAGGTGCGTGTGACCGGCAAGAAGCGTGACGACCTGCAGGAAGCCATCGCGGCCCTGCGTGCCAAGGAATTCGGCATGCCACTGCAGTTCAACAACTTCCGCGACTAAGCTTTTCGGTCGGGAACCTCTCGGCGTTTAATGCGTCCGAGGCCCAAGCAACGGCAGAAACGATTGAGCCCTGTTCGGTTCGGTCTTTCTGCCGCTGGTTTTTACAGCCCGGGAAGCCGGCAATCAGGAGATAAAACATGGATTTGAATGCTGAGGTGGACAACCTGGTCAAGGCATCCCAGGCGTGGATTCCGATGATCATGGAATACGGCAGCCGTGTGCTGCTGGCGGTGATCACCCTGGCCATCGGCTGGTGGCTGATCAACAAGGTCACGCAAAAGCTCGGCGGCCTGCTGGCCCTGCGCAATGCCGACCTGGCGCTGCAAGGTTTCATCAGCAGCCTGGCCAACATCATTCTCAAGGTGCTGCTGATCGTCAGCGTGGCGTCGATGATCGGCGTCGAGACTACCTCGTTCGTCGCGGCAATCGGTGCGGCCGGCCTGGCCATCGGTCTGGCGTTGCAGGGCAGCCTGGCGAACTTCGCCGGCGGCGTGCTGATTCTGTTGTTCCGTCCGTTCCGCATCGGTGACTGGATCGAAGCTCAGGGTGTGGCGGGTACCGTCGACAGCATCCAGATTTTCCACACCGTGCTGCGCACTGGCGACAACAAGACCATCATCGTCCCGAACGGCAACCTGTCGAACGGCATCATCACCAACACCAACCGTCAGCCGACCCGCAAGGTTGTGTTCGACGTAGGTGTGGATTACGAAGCCGATCTGCAAAAGGCCCGTCAGGTGCTGCTGGATCTGGCCAAGGATGATCGCGTGTTGCAGGATCCGGCACCTCAGGCCGTTATTTCGACACTGGGTGACAGTTCGATCACTGTTTCCCTGCGGGTATGGGTTAAAACTGCGGATTACTGGGATGTGATGTTCATGTTTAACGAACAGTCGCGTGATCGTTTAAAGACTGCAGGCATTGATATTCCTTTTCCACAACGAGTGATTCGTGTGGTTCAGGAATCGGCAGTGTAATGATAGGTTGCTAATTAATTGCCTGACTTATCGGTCAGGCATCTATTACAAGTGACAGGCAATAAAAAAGGCCCATCCGAAGATGGGCCTTTTTGTTTTGTTACCGCAACTAACTCGGTGCGATTACAAAAGCGACAGCGGGTAGTCAACGATCAGACGGAACTCTTTGATGTCGCCTTCGCCTTGGTCAGCGTTGGCGTTATGCCATGCTTGACGAACGCGGAAGGAGAGATCTTTGGCCGGGCCGGACTGAACAACGTACTTGACTTCCAAGTTGGTTTCGTTGTGTTTGCCATCAGCGCCGTAGAGTGGATCACCGTTGGATTTACGGTAAACACTGTTGGCGGCCAGACCGGTACCATCGATATCCCAGCCTTTAACGTAACGGGTCATGAAGCTCAGACCAGGCACGCCGTACTCGGCCATTTTCAGGTCATAACGGATCTGGGCAGATTTCTCTTTCGGACCGTTGAAGTCAGAGTACTGGATGGAGTTGGCGAGGAAAATCGAGTCGCCGCCACGGTTGTTCTTGCCCACACCGACGTAGTCGAATGGCGTGTCACCGTTAACTTTCTGGAAGGCCAGAGTAATGGTGTGCGCCTTCAGGAAGGAGAGTGCGGTTGCCAGGGAGAAGGTGGTGTTGCTGATGTCGCCTGCTTCCTTGTCACCGGTGTCGGTGGTGCGGTAGATGTTGAAGTCAGTGTTCAACGAAGTGTCGCCACCGAATGGGGTGGTGAGGTTCACGTTCGCGTAGTACTGATTCCAGACGTCTTCCAGCTTCGCGCCATACAGGGATGCGGTCAGGTTGTCGGTAATGCCGTACTTGCCGCCGAAGTAGTCGATGGTGTTGGCTGTAACGCCAGCATAGTTGGCCCACAGGTCGCCTTCACGGGAGTTGCGATCCTGGCTGGTCGACGAGTAGAAGTGACCGGCTTCGAGGTCAAGATCTTTGACTTCGCTGCTCTGCAGTTGGAAACCGCTGGCAGTTTGCGGGAGGATACGGGAGCCGCCTACAGCGAATACCGGAGCGGTGCTTGGCTGCATGTCGCCGACTTTCAGCTCGGTTTTCGATACGCGGAATTTCACGGCTGCGCCGGCTTTGCCCTGGCTGTCGTTGACGTGACCGTCAGCGTCGCGGCTCATGTTGCCGGTACCGCCGGTGCCATCACCGCCGTCCAGTTTGATTGCCAGGTAACCGAAAGCGTCAACGCCTACACCCACGGTGCCCTGAGTGTAACCGGAGCTGAAGTTGCCCCAGATACCCTGAGTCCAGTCTTTCTGGTCGTTGCCGCCGTCTTTGTTATTGCGGTTGAAGTAATAGTTGCGAATCAGCAAGTCAGCTTTCGCGTCTTCAACGAAGCCTTTCGCTTCAGCCTGGTCACTTACAAACGGTGCGGCCGTAGCCACTTGAGTACTGGCTGCTGCAGCAACTGCCAGTGCGATCATGCTCCACTTCATCACGCGCATCGTGATTTGCTCCTTTGGTTTTAGAAGAGTACTGCCGTCCCACCTGTTTTATTATCTGGGCGGCTCTTTCTTTTTGTGTCGGCGCAAACTTATATCACGCCGACCATGTTGGCGATACTTGCGAATCCAACCTTTCAGCTTCTTTACGAGCGTGTCGCAAACGGCTTGGTAGATGTCGCAAATTTACAGTCCAAATGCAATGGGACTGACAACTTCAGCGCTGTTTTACAGAGCTTGAGCATCGGTAAAAAAGAGTCCCTTGGCAAAACGCTTGAATCTCCATCGGGCAACCCTGCCACTGTTTTTATGGGGCTCAAGGCATCCACTTCTTGTGGTGCGCTTATAGTCCATATGGGTATGAATGCAACAAGCGTGCACAAACCGCTGAATTGTTCCGGTTTTTTTCAGAGCGCTCGTCTGACGCTGTAAAAACCTCATAAAACCGGGGGCTTCGAGGGCCTGTCAATCAGGCTTGACGCCATCCTTCGCATGGTGTTGCTCCTTGAGTTTTCGCTACGCGACAACCAAAAACGTTACCGGTTCACCCCGTCGGTGAGTATTCGGCGGATGCCCGACGCACTGAGCGTAGACGTGCTGTGCGGTTTTGGTGCAAAAAATTTCAATGGCTGTACTGAATTCATACAGTTGAGCCGTCGATGGTGCGTAAACGTTGCTTCCTGAACAGGTCATTTCCCGCGTTCGAATACAGTGCTGGTTCTGTTCTGGTGCGCTCGTGCCACAAATGTCACTTTGCAGGGCGCGTAAGATTCCTTGCCGTGGCGCATTCGCCGTGAAGGTCACTCCAATCGCAGGTATGCTGCCGTCCAGTCGTTTGGCGCGCTGCTTTCGCAGTGGGGCGCTAAGCTGAAAACAGGTCAACCGCCGGGAGTGCGCGCAGTGTTTGCTTTAGATTCACGACTTCAACAGGACACCCTGACCATCGGCGATTTGCCGCTTTGTCGACTGCTGTTGTCCAACGACGCCAACTACCCGTGGTTCATCCTGGTGCCTCGCCGCGACGATATCAGCGAGTTGTTTCAGTTGGATGTCGCCGACCAGCAGCGCTTGTGGCAGGAAACCACGGCCCTGGCCGAGGTGCTCAAGGATTCCTTCGACGCCGACAAGATGAATGTCGCGACTCTGGGCAACGTGGTCAGCCAGCTGCATATGCATGTGATCGTGCGTAAACGGGACGATGCCGCCTGGCCGGCGCCGGTCTGGGGCAAGCACCCCGCCAGGCCTTACAGTGCCGAGCAAGTGGCTGCGATCCGCGAGCGCCTGCGTCTGGTGCTGGACGAAGATTTCACCTTTCTGGAGGGCTGAGTGATGAGCCTCGAACAACGTGTTACCGAGCTGGAAAGTCGCCTGGCGTTTCAGGATGACACCATTCAGGCATTGAACGATGTGCTGGTGGAGCAGCAGCGGGTGGTTGAGCGTCTGCAATTGCAGATGGCAGCTGTACTCAAGCGTCAGGAAGAGATGGTGGGCCAGTTCGGTTCTTTCGAAGAAGACGCACCGCCGCCACACTATTGAGAAGTGCGCGGGCGTGCTCCCGTGAATAAAAAAACCGCGAACAGCCAGGCTGTACGCGGTTTTTTTATTGCGGGAGACGTGAATCAGCGACGCGGCAGGGCGGCGATCACGTCTTCGGCCTGCAGGCCCTTGTCACGGTTCATCACCGAGAACTCCACGCGCTGGCCTTCGACCAGAACACGGTGGCCTTCGCCACGGATGGCGCGAAAGTGCACGAAAATATCATCGCCGGAATCCCGGGAGATAAAACCGAAGCCCTTGGAGGTGTTGAACCACTTGACGGTGCCGGTATCGCGATTGCTCATGTCGTAGCTTTGCGTAGCGGCGGCCGGTGAGGATTTGTAGAAGCTGACGGCCAGGTGCAAAACCACAGCGACCAGTGCGATCACCAGGCTGAACAGCACGGCTGGCTGGCCGGCGATGACAGGCATCGGCGCGATCAGGGTCAGGGTTTGCAGGACGACGGTCAGGACCAGCAAGGCGCTGACCAGGTTTTGCAGATGCTGGCGCGGACCTTTGTTCCAGTAAGGGATGACTGGCGCAAGGATCAGGTTCAGCAGGCCGAAAAAGGCCAGGTAAAGTGCATCGGGTTGTTGCAGGTAAGGTACCGCTTCGGACTTCAGGCTAGGTATGAAGGACAGCAGCAAGGCTGCTGCGCCCATTAGCAGGTGGACGATTTTCAACATTTTTATTGACTCACGTTATGACGGCTCACAAGGAAGAGCTGAAGGCGCACGGTTCGCTTCGGAACAATAAAGAGGCGTTGGACACGTACCCGGCATCAGCCTATGCGCAGGCCCGGAAAACGGGGCGTAGCGACACACTGCCTATTTAACAGCAAAGCCTGCGGGTACTCAAATTACGCCGGCCAGCGGCAGGCGTCGGACGATTTGTCGCGTCTATCGGGGTCATGCGGGGGCTGCGGGGC
>NZ_JBWKZE010000038.1:0-49683 GCF_059424205.1 Pseudomonas sp. GW456-12-1-14-TSB6 | reverse complement strand
CAAACCGTAGGCGATGCCCCCGGATCAATCCCGGAGCGAAGGAACCCCGAGCCTCAGCGAGGGGCCGTACGTCAGGGCAGAGACCTTTTGGTTACTTTTGGGGCGTTTGCCAAAAGTGACCCGCCGTAAGGGCGGAACCCCAAGAAGCCGTTACCGCAGCAACGGATATACACCCACCTCCCAAGAACACCCGATAACCGCCCACAAAAAAAATGCCCCAATCTCTCGACCAGGGCATTTTCAATTCAAATCAACCTACACAAAAAGCCTCAGTGCGAAACCGCCCCACTAGCCCCCAACCCAGTCTGCGAACGCACAAACTGCGGGAAGAACGCCGCACGCTCGTTCTCTGCCGCCACCGACTTATCGGTGATCGAGAAGAACCAGATCCCGATAAACGCAATGATCATCGAGAACAACGCCGGATACTCATAAGGGAAGATCGCCTTCTCATGATGCAGAATCTGCACCCAGATGGTCGGGCCAAGAATCATCAGACCCACCGCACTCACCAGACCCAGCCAGCCGCCAATCATGGCGCCACGGGTGGTCAGCTTCTTCCAGTACATCGAAAGCAGCAGCACCGGGAAGTTGCAGCTCGCCGCGATGGAGAACGCCAGACCAACCATGAACGCAATGTTCTGGCTTTCGAACAGGATGCCCAGGCCGATGGCCAGAACGCCCAGCGCGATGGTGGTGATCTTCGAAACGCGGATTTCATCCTTCTCGTTGGCCTTGCCCTTCTTGATCACGCTGGCGTACAGGTCGTGAGACACCGCCGAAGCACCGGCCAGGGTCAGGCCGGCCACTACTGCCAGAATGGTCGCGAACGCCACCGCCGAGATGAAGCCGAGGAACACGCTGCCGCCCACGGCGTTGGCCAGGTGCACCGCCGCCATGTTGTTGCCCCCGAGCAGAGCGCCCGCTGCATCTTTAAAGGCCGGATTGGTGCTGACCAGCAGGATCGCGCCGAAGCCGATGATGAAGGTCAGGATGTAGAAGTAGCCAATGAAACCGGTCGCGTACAGCACGCTCTTGCGGGCTTCTTTCGCGTCGCTGACAGTGAAGAAGCGCATCAGGATGTGCGGCAGGCCGGCGGTACCGAACATCAGTGCCAGACCCAGGGAGAACGCCGAGATCGGATCTTTGACCAGACCGCCCGGGCTCATGATCGCTTCGCCCTTGGCGTGAACCTTGATCGCTTCGGAGAACAGGGTGTTGAAGTCGAAGTTGACGTGCTTCATCACCATCAGCGCCATGAACGAAGCACCGGACAGCAACAGCACCGCCTTGATGATCTGTACCCAGGTGGTCGCCAGCATGCCGCCGAACAGCACGTACATGCACATCAGGATACCGACCAGAATCACCGCAACGTGGTAGTCGAGACCGAACAGCAACTGGATCAGCTTGCCGGCACCGACCATTTGCGCGATCAGGTAGAACGCCACCACCACCAGCGAACCGCAGGCAGACAGCGTGCGGATCTGGGTTTGCCCGAGGCGGTAGGACGCCACGTCGGCAAAGGTGTATTTGCCCAGGTTACGCAGACGCTCGGCGATCAGGAACAGAATGATCGGCCAGCCCACCAGGAAGCCGATCGAGTAGATCAGGCCGTCGTAGCCGGAGGTGAACACCAGCGCGGAAATCCCCAGGAAGGACGCCGCCGACATGTAGTCACCGGCAATCGCCAGACCGTTCTGGAACCCGGTGATCTTGCCGCCCGCCGCGTAGTAGTCGGCCGCCGAGTTGTTGCGCTTGGACGCCCAGTAAGTGATGCACAGGGTTGCGCCAACGAACGCCACGAACATGACGATCGCGGAAACGTTGAGCGGTTGTTTGTGGACTTCGCCGGTCAGGGCGTCAGCGGCCCAGACGGCTGGAGCAAACGCTGCGATGCTCAAAAGAGCCAGTAGACGCCGGATCATTGCTGAGCCTCCTTGAGAATCGCGTTGTTCAGGTCGTCGAACTCGCCATTGGCGCGGCGCACATAAATGCCGGTCAGGATGAAGGCCGAGACAATCAGTCCGACACCGATCGGGATGCCCCAGGTGATGGATGATTCGGGGCTGATTTTCGTCCCGAGCACTTGCGGCCCGTACGCGATCAGAAGGATGAAGCCGGAGTAGAGCCCGAGCATGATCGCCGAGAGTATCCAGGCGAACCTTTCTCTTTTCTTGACCAGCTCCTTGAAGCGCGGGCTGTTCTGAATCGAGAGGTAAATGCTGTCGTTCATTGTTTTTATCCTCGCAGCACAGATTTTTATTTTTGGAACGTATCCACTGTATGCGGCTGCGAGCCGGGTTCCAGACGACCTTAGTAGTAGAACGCCATGACGTTTTTGCCAATTTCCAGACCAGCCGAAAACGCCCACGCCTGCCTATTAATAGAGGACAAACAAAAAAGGCCGCCCGACGGTCATGTCGGGCGGCCCTGGGAAGCGCAGATTAGACGCTTCGGCTTAAATCACTTGGTCCAGTCGGCAACACGCTCAGGGTGCTTGGCAACCCAATCCTTGGCCGCTGCGTCAGGTTTTGCACCGTCCTGAATCGCCAGCATGACTTCGCCGATTTCGTCTTTCGAAGCCCACTGGAAGTTCTTCAGGAACTTGGCCACTTCCGGCGCCTTGGTCGCCAGTTCCTTGCTGCCGATGCTGTTCACGGTTTCAGCCGCGCCGTACACGCCTTTCGGGTCGTCGAGGAAGCGCAGTTTCCACTTGGCGAACATCCAGTGCGGCACCCAGCCGGTAACGGCGATGGATTCGTTTTTCTTCTCGGCACGGGTCAGCTCGGCAATCATGCCGGCGCCGGAACTGGCCTTGAGTTGATAACCCGTCAGGTCGTAATCCTTGATCGCCTGATCGGTCTTGAGCATAACGCCTGAACCGGCGTCGATGCCGACGATGCGCTTCTTGAAGGAGTCGTCGGTTTTCAGGTCTTCGATGGTCTTGGCCTTGACGTACTCCGGCACGATCAGACCGATTTTCGCGTCCTTGAAGTTCGGGCCGTAATCGACGACCTGATCCTTGTTCTTGGTCCAGTATTCGCCGTGAGTCACGGGCAGCCAGGCCGAGAGCATGGCGTCGAGTTTGCCGGTGGCAACGCCCTGCCACATGATGCCGGTGGCGACGGCCTGCAGTTTCACGTCGTAGCCGAGTTTCTGCTTGATCACTTCGGCCGCCACGTGGGTGGTCGCGACGCTGTCGGACCAGCCGTCAACGTAACCGATGTTCAGGGTCTGTTTTTCAGCGCTGGCGAAAGTGGAGCCCATCGCAAATACCAGAGCGGCACCTGCGCCTAAAAGTCGTCGCATCTTCATCGTTACTTCCCCGAAATGCTGCGCCCGACGGATGCCGGGCATCGTCAACGTGTTGTTATGGTGCTCGGCGCCCCCATCACGCCCGTTCGCGAACTCGTTCGAACATCAGCGGAGTACTGATGAGTCCGATCATCAACCTGACGCCCGTTAAGACCTGCTCTGCCAGCGACCTCGAAGCAACGAGAAACGACATCAGAAAGCCATTAACTGCCTCCGGATATTTGGCGCCAGACAATCCGCCCGAACTTTGCATGTCAAAATCGTGCGGGCCACCAACCTGCTTATAAATGCAGGTAACATGCGTCGCTTTGCAGCCACTCGGCCTGACCATGTCCGCAACTTCCCGTTTCCCCTTTCTTCCCTATCTGTTCGCCTGCCTGCTCGGGCTGTTTGCCCTGTGCGGCTTCTGGTACGGCCTCGGCAAACCGGTGATCCTGCCGGACGTCGCCACCCCGACCCACAAGCTGCAATGCGCCTCCTACACCCCGTTCGACAAAGACCAGTCGCCGTTCGACGTGCCGTTCAAACTGCGCCCGGAGCGCATGGACGCCGACCTCGCCCTGCTCGCCACCCGCTTCGAATGCATTCGCACCTACTCGATGACCGGCCTCGAAGCGCTGCCGGAACTGGCGCGCAAACATGGTTTGAAGTTGATGATCGGCGCGTGGGTCAACAGCAATCCGGTCGACACCGAGAAGGAAGTCGACTTGCTGATCGCCTCGGCCAACGCCAACCCGGATGTGGTCAGCGCGGTGATCGTCGGCAACGAAGCCTTGCTCCGTAAAGAGGTCACCGCGACCCAATTGGTGAAGCTGATCAACAAGGTCAAGAGCCACATCAAGCAGCCGGTGACCTACGCCGATGTCTGGGAGTTCTGGCTCAAGCACCCGGAAGTCGCGCCGGCGGTGGATTTCCTGACCATTCACTTGCTGCCGTACTGGGAAGACGATCCGTCGAACATCGACGCCGCGCTGCATCATGTGGCGCAAGTGCGTCAGGTGTTCGGCAACAAGTTCGCTCCAAAAGACGTGATGATCGGCGAAACCGGCTGGCCGAGCGAAGGCCGCCAGCGTGAGACCGCCCTGCCGAGCCGGGTCAACGAGGCCAAGTTCATTCGTGGATTTGTCACCCTCGCCGAACAGGAAGGTTGGCGTTACAACCTGATCGAAGCGTTTGATCAGCCGTGGAAGCGCGGCAGCGAAGGCGCGGTCGGCGGTTACTGGGGGCTGTTCGATGCGGATCGCCAGGACAAGGGCGTGTTGGCCGGGCCGGTGTCGAATGTGCCGTACTGGTCCCAGTGGCTGGCGGTCGGCGGAGTGATCTTCCTCGGCACATTGCTGCTGGGCGGTCGGGTTCGTACGACGCGCTCGGCGCTGATCCTGCCGTTGCTCGGCGCCCTCGCCGCCTGCTCCATCGGCGCCTGGGGCGATCTGGCGCGGGTGACCACGCGGTTTGCCAGCGAATGGCTGTGGGTCGGTTTGCTGACGATCCTGAATCTGTTGGTGCTGGCCCATGCCGCGCTGACCTTGAGCGCCCGCAATGGCTGGCGTGAACAGGCGTTCAACGCTTTCGAGCGACGGGCCGGCTGGCTGGTGGCGGCAGCCGGTTTCGCCGCTGCCGTGATGATGCTCGAACTGGTGTTCGATCCGCGTTATCGCAGTTTTCCGAGCATGGCCTTCATTCTGCCGGCGCTGGTTTACCTGTGCCGCCCGGTCAGCGTGGCCCGTCGGGAGATCGCCCTGCTGACCTTCATCATCGGCGCAGGCATTGCGCCGCAGCTGTTCCGTGAAGGATTGCAGAATCAGCAGGCGTGGGGCTGGGCGCTGGTCAGCGTGTTGATGGTGGCTGCACTTTGGCGCTGCCTGCGGGTTCGCAAAGCCTGATTCACAGAGAATACCCGCGATGACTGACGATCAGGCCTCGCGGGATTCCCGGACCAGTCGCAACCCGGCAATCACCACCGCAAACACCGCCAGCGTCGTGTTGTACAGCGCCAGCGCCGGCAACCCGAACACCAGCGCCAGCACCGCCAGCCACCACCCTGCCCGGCCCGGCACGACAAAACCGAGCACGGCTGCAGCGACCGCCGCCCAGCCCAGCAGCTGGAAATGAATCAGCAGGCCCAGGTTCGAGCGCACCGAGCATTCCCAGCGGCTCGCCTCATCCACGCAGATGCCCACCCACTGCGCATCCTCCATGAAGCCATAACGCGCGCCATAACTGGCAGCCAGCCACAACGGCAACAGAACGAGCAGCAGAATCACGGGCAAGCGGCGGGACATGGAACACTCCAATCGACGAAATCGGCGGCCAGCTTAATCTGCCGCCGCGCATACGCAAGGACTAACAACTCTTAACTGGTCATTCCTTCCTTGCAAAGTGTATCGTCCGGCTACTATTACTCCGAATTCTGTCAGTTTGGTGCCGTGGCATGGCACTTTGACGCAAACCCGGTGGTCATAGCCTGCGAACTTCATTCGGCACCTTCCTCTAAGGGATCCAGTCATGCTCCGTTCCTTGCGCTTCGCCGCCCTGTTTGGCGGCCTTATTCTGAGTGCGTCCGCGCTGGCGGTGGATATCGACGCCGCCAGCTATGGCTATCCCCTGACCAATCCGTTCGAGGCGACCATCGCCACCACGCCGCCGGACTTGCGCCCGGAACTGCCACTGGACGACGACATCGATCAGGCCGATCGCAGCATCACCCTGCGTCCCGAGCGCGAATTCATCCTGCCGGACAATTTCTGGCCGGTGAAAAAACTCACCTACCGCATCGCCACTCAGGACAAGGCCGCGCCGCTGATCTTCCTGATCGCCGGCACCGGCGCGCGCTACGACAGCACGCTCAACGAGTACCTGAAGAAGCTTTATTACAAGGCCGGCTACCACGTCGTGCAGCTGTCATCGCCGACCAGCTTCGACTTCATGAGCGCCGCCTCGCGTTTCGCCACCCCCGGCGTGACCAAGGAAGACGCCGAAGACATGTACCGGGTGATGCAGGCCGTACGGGCGCAAAACCCGAAACTGCCGGTCACCGACTATTACCTCAGCGGCTACAGCCTCGGCGCCCTGGACGCGGCCTTCGTGGCGCATCTGGATGAAACCCGGCGCAGCTTCAACTTCAAGAAAGTCCTGCTGCTGAATCCGCCGGTCAACCTCTACACCTCGATCACCAACCTCGACAAGCTGGTGCAGACCGAGGTCAAGGGCATCAACAACAGCACCACCTTCTATGAACTGGTGCTGAACAAACTGACCCGCTACTTCCAGCAGAAGGGCTACATCGACCTCAACGATGCGCTGCTCTACGACTTCCAGCAGTCCAAGCAGCACCTGAGCAACGAGCAGATGGCGATGCTGATCGGCACGTCATTCCGTTTCTCGGCGGCCGATATCGCGTTCACTTCGGACCTGATCAACCGTCGCGGCCTGATCACCCCGCCGAAATTCCCGATCACCGAAGGCACCAGCCTCACGCCGTTCCTCAAGCGTGCGCTGCAATGCGACTTCGACTGCTACCTCACCGAACAGGTGATCCCGATGTGGCGCGCCCGCACCGACGGCGGCAGCCTGCTGCAACTGATCGATCAGGTCAGCCTGTATGCGTTGAAGGATTACCTGCACGACAGCCCGAAAATCGCCGTCATGCACAACGCCGATGACGTGATCCTCGGCCCGGGCGACCTCGGTTTCCTGCGCCGGACCTTCGGCGATCGCCTGACCGTTTACCCGCTGGGCGGCCATTGCGGCAACCTTAACTACCGCGTCAACAGCGACGCCATGCTGGAGTTCTTCCGTGGCTAAATATCTCCTGCTGATTGCAGCGCTCCTCAGTGCAGGTATGGCCCAGGCCGACAACAGCAAAGCCAATGCACCGGTGGTCATCGACAGCGACGGTTTCAAGGAGCCGCTGTCTAAACTCAAGTTCAACCCGGGGCTGGATCAGCGCGAGTTCGAGCGTTCGACCCTCAGCGCGCTGAACGTCTATGACCCGCTGGAAGAGTGGAACCGCCGCGTCTACCACTTCAACTACCGCTTCGACCAATGGGTGTTCCTGCCGGTGGTCGATGGCTATCGCTACATCACCCCGAGCTTCGTGCGCACCGGCGTGAGCAACTTCTTCAACAACATTGGCGACGTGCCGAACCTGGTCAACAGCCTGTTGCAGTTCAAGGGCAAGCGCTCGATGGAAACCACCGCGCGCCTGCTGCTCAATACCACCATCGGCATCGCCGGACTCTGGGACCCGGCTACCGCCATGGGCCTGCCGCGCCAGAGCGAAGACTTCGGCCAGACCCTGGGCTTCTACGGCGTACCGGGCGGCGCCTACTTCGTGCTGCCGATCCTCGGCCCGTCGAACCTGCGCGACACCGCAGGCCTGGCCGTGGACTACACCGCCGAGTCCGCGATCAACTTCCTCAACGTCTCGGAAGTCAGCTCCAACCACCCGGAAGTGTGGGTACTGCGTGGCGTCGACAAGCGTTACCAGACCAGCTTCCGCTACGGTCAGCTGAACTCGCCGTTCGAGTACGAAAAGGTGCGCTACGTCTACACCGAGTCGCGCAAGTTGCAGATCGCCGAGTAAAAACGCCAGCCACAAAAAAGGCCATTCGATGCGAGTCGAATGGCCTTTTTGTTTGCCTCAGGATTTAGCCTTTCAGGGCTTTCCAGACTTTACCGATCACGGACACGCCCGCCAGCACCACCGCACCCGCGATGATCCCCGCCACGCCGTTCAACAGCATCGGCACCACAAACCCGGCGCCACCGGCCGCTGCCCCGACGCTTTCGATCCAGTGATGCACCACCGGCACGCCGTGGGTCAGGATGCCGCCACCGACCAGGAACATCGCAGCCGTGCCGATCACCGACAGGCTTTTCATCATGTACGGAGCAGCGCGCAGGATACCGTTGCCGATACTTTTGGCCATCTGCCCGGGCTTCTGAGTCAGCCACAGACCGAGATCATCGAGTTTGACGATACCGGCCACCAATCCGTAAACGCCCACGGTCATGACAATGGCGATGCCCGACATCACGATCACTTGCTGGGTCAGCGAAGCATCGGCCACGGTGCCGAGGGTGATGGCGATGATTTCCGCCGAGAGGATGAAGTCGGTGCGGATCGCGCCCTTGATCTTATCCTTCTCGTAGGCCACCAGATCGGTTGCCGGATCAGCCACGGCCTCAACCAACTGGGCGTGCTCGGCTTCATCTTCGGCCTTGCTGTGCAGGAACTTGTGCGCGAGTTTTTCGAAACCTTCGAAACACAGGTAGGCGCCACCGACCATCAACAGCGGTGTCACCAGCCACGGCACGAACGCACTGATCGCCAGCGCCGACGGCACCAGGATCAGTTTGTTGACGAACGAGCCCTTGGCCACCGCCCAGACCACCGGGATTTCCCGCTCCGCGCGTACGCCGGAGACTTGCTGGGCGTTGAGCGCCAAGTCGTCGCCGAGCACGCCGGCGGTCTTCTTGGCAGCCATTTTGGTCATCAACGCAACGTCGTCCAGAACGGTAGCGATGTCGTCGATCAGCACCAGCAAACTGCTTCCTGCCATGAATCATGTTTCCTTATGTGAATAATGCCGCGCAGCATACCGCGACTGTGGGCCACACGGGGCATTGTTGAGCGCCGCGCGAGGCCGGTGCTACCATGCGCAACCGCCAGAACAGGCAAGGAACCACCGGGTTTATGAGCACAATCCGCGAGCGCAACAAAGAACTGATCCTGCGTGCAGCCAGTGAAGAGTTTGCCGACAAGGGCTTCGCTGCGACCAAAACCAGCGACATCGCCGCCAAGGCAGGACTGCCCAAGCCCAACGTCTATTACTACTTCAAGTCCAAGGAAAACCTCTACCGCGAGGTGCTGGAAAGTATCATCGTGCCGATCCTGCAGGCCTCGACCCCGTTCAACCCGGACGGCGTACCGAGCGAAGTGCTGAGCGGTTACATCCGCTCGAAGATCCGCATCTCCCGCGACCTGCCTTTCGCCTCCAAGGTGTTCGCCAGCGAAATCATGCACGGCGCCCCGCACCTGAGCGCCGACCTGGTCGAGCAGCTCAACGGCCAGGCCAAGCACAACATCGACTGCATCCAGACCTGGATCGACCGCGGCCAGATCGCCCCGATCGACCCCAACCACCTGATGTTCAGCATCTGGGCCGCGACCCAGACCTACGCCGACTTCGACTGGCAGATCTCCGCCGTCACCGGCAAGGACAAGCTCGACGAAGCCGACTATGAAGCCGCAGCACAAACCATCATCCGGTTGGTGCTCAAGGGCTGCGAGCCGGACTGAAGTCCGCACCTCCAGACACAAACAAGCCCGCCTTCACATCATCCTGTGAGGGCGGGCTTGTGCGTTTCAGCGGCTATCCGGTTTTAGCCACTCAGGCCGCCACCCCCGCATCCGCCCGCAGATCCAGGGCCTCCACGGCCTTGATCGCGACCTGCTCATCGATGTCCGACAGATCGCCGCTGATGCCGATCGCACCCAGCACGTTCCCCGTCTGATCACGAATCAACACACCACCCGGTGCCGGCACGACACTGCCCTGCCCCATGCTGTTGAGCGCGGCGATGAACGCCGGGCGTTGTTGCGCGTCCAGCGCCAGCAGGCGTGAGCCCTTGCCCAGGGCGATGGCGCCCCAGGCTTTGCCGATGGCGATGTTCGGGCGCAGCAGGCTGGCGCCGTCTTCGCGCTGCAAGGTGACCAGATGGCCGCCGGTATCCAGTACCGCGATGGTCAGCGGCGCGGCGGAGATGGCCCGCCCTGCATTGATGGCTTCGTTGACCAGCTTGACTGCGACTTTCAAGGTTAAAGCGCTCATGGTGCCGTCCTCATTTTGTTATTGGGAAAGTCGTTGAACTGCGCGCAAGTGCCGCAGCCCGATGCAACAAATAGAACACAATGAGTTATTTTTTTGTATACAATAATTCTCGAAAAGCGCCTCATGCGACGAAAAGCCACAGCAGAACAGGCTTCCGACGAATGAAACAGGCGCTTGAGAAAATGGATTGACCTGCGCCGTCCGCCGTGAATACACTCTGCGCAAAGCCACTTGTATACAATTACAAAACGTAAAGAGGCACAAAACCATGAGCAAAATGAGAGCAATCGAAGCCGCCGTTCTGGTGATGCGCCGTGAAGGGGTTGATACCGCTTTTGGCATTCCAGGCGCTGCAATCAACCCGCTGTACTCCGCCCTGCAGAAAGTCGGTGGCATCGATCACGTCCTCGCTCGCCACGTTGAAGGCGCCTCGCACATGGCCGAGGGCTACACCCGCACCAAGGCCGGCAACATCGGCGTGTGCATCGGTACTTCCGGCCCGGCCGGTACTGACATGGTCACCGGTCTGTACAGCGCCTCCGCGGACTCGATCCCGATCCTCTGCATCACCGGGCAAGCCCCCCGCGCCCGTATGCACAAGGAAGACTTCCAGGCCGTCGACATCACCAGCATCGTCAAGCCGGTGACCAAGTGGGCGACCACCGTTCTGGAGCCGGGCCAGGTGCCTTACGCCTTCCAGAAAGCCTTCTACGAAATGCGCTCCGGCCGTCCGGGCCCGGTGCTGATCGACCTGCCGTTCGACGTGCAGATGGCTGAAATCGAATTCGACATCGACGCCTACCAGCCACTGCCGCTGGCCAAGCCGAGCGCGACCCGCGTGCAAGTCGAAAAAGCCCTGGCGATGCTCGATCAGGCCGAGCGTCCATTGCTGGTCGCCGGCGGCGGCATCATCAACGCCGATGCCAGCGAATTGCTGGTCGAGTTCGCCGAGCTGACCGGCATTCCAGTGATCCCGACCCTAATGGGCTGGGGCACCATCCCGGACGATCACCCGCTGATGGTCGGCATGGTCGGTCTGCAGACTTCGCACCGTTACGGCAACGCCACGATGCTGAAATCCGACGTGGTCCTGGGCGTCGGCAACCGCTGGGCCAACCGTCACACCGGTTCGGTCGACGTCTACACCGAAGGCCGCAAATTCATTCACGTTGACATCGAACCGACCCAGATCGGCCGCGTGTTCACCCCGGACCTGGGCATCGTTTCCGACGCCGCTGCCGCGCTGACCGTGTTCATCGAAGTCGCCCGTGAATGGCAAGCCGCCGGCAAGCTGAAAAACCGCAGTGCCTGGCTGCAGGACTGCCAGCAGCGCAAGGCCAGCCTGCAACGCAAGACCCACTTCGACAATGTGCCGGTCAAACCGCAGCGCGTTTACGAAGAAATGAACCAGGTGTTCGGCAAGGACACCTGCTACGTCAGCACCATTGGTCTGTCGCAGATTGCCGGCGCGCAGTTCCTGCACGTCTACAAGCCGCGTCACTGGATCAACTGCGGCCAGGCAGGCCCGTTGGGCTGGACCATTCCGGCAGCGCTGGGCGTGGTGAAGGCCGATCCGAACCGTAAAGTCGTGGCCCTGTCGGGGGACTATGACTTCCAGTTCATGATCGAAGAACTGGCGGTCGGCGCTCAGTTCAAACTGCCGTACATCCACGTCGTGGTGAACAACTCGTATCTGGGACTGATCCGTCAGGCCCAGCGCGGGTTCGATATGGACTACTGCGTGCAGCTGTCCTTCGATAATCTGAACGCGCCGGAACTCAACGGTTATGGTGTCGACCACGTCGCAGTCGCCGAAGGCCTCGGCTGCAAGGCACTGCGCGTGTTCGAACCGGCTGACATCGCCCCTGCCCTGCGCAAGGCCGAACAGCTGATCGAAGAGTTCAAGGTGCCGGTGATCGTCGAGATCATTCTGGAGCGTGTGACCAACATCTCCATGGGGACCGAGATCAACGCCGTCAACGAATTCGAAGACCTGGCGCTGGTCGGCAACGATGCGCCTACCGCGATTTCGTTGCTCGATTAACTGCTTTTGCTTGATCGTTCCCACGTCGAGGCGTCGAACCGTCTGCGTGGGAATGCAGCCGGGGACGCTCTGCGTCCCAAAGCGGACGCAGAGCGTCCATAGAGGCATTCCCACGCAGAGCGTGGGAACGAGAATCTAGAACGGGAGACCACCATGCCGCGTTTCGCAGCCAACCTGTCCATGCTGTTCACCGAACAGGATTTCCTTGCCCGTTTCGACGCCGCCGCCAAGGCTGGCTTCAGCGGTGTCGAGTATCTGTTCCCGTACGATTTCAGTTCTGCCGAAATCAAGGCCAGACTCGACGCCAACGGTCTGACCCAAGTGCTTTTCAACCTGCCGGCCGGTGACTGGGCCAAGGGCGAGCGCGGTATCGCGTGCCTGCCGGACCGGGTCGAAGAGTTCCGCGCCGGGGTTGATCTGGCCATCGCTTACGCACAGGTTCTGGGCAACACCCAGGTCAACTGCCTGGCCGGCATCCGTCCGCAGGGCGTGGACGATGCCACCGTTGAAAAGACCTTCGTCGCCAATCTCAAGTACGCCGCCGACAAGCTGCAAGCCGTCGGCATCAAACTGGTGATGGAAGCGATCAACACCCGCGACATCCCGGGCTTCTACCTGAACAACACGGCGCAGGCCCTGTCGATTCGCGAGCAGGTCGGCAGCGCCAATCTGTTCCTGCAATACGACATCTATCACATGCAAATCATGGAAGGCGATCTGGCCCGCACCCTGCAATCGCACCTGGCCGAGATCAACCATGTGCAGTTGGCCGACAACCCGGGCCGCAACGAGCCTGGCACTGGCGAGATCAACTACCGCTTCCTGTTCGAACACCTTGATCGCATCGGTTATCAGGGCTGGGTCGGCTGTGAGTACAAACCGCTGACCACCACGGAAGCAGGCCTCGGCTGGCTGAAGACCCACAACGCGATCTGACCCCCTATTTGCTTGAGCAAGACAAAAACAAGAGGATTTTCTCATGGCTAAAATCGGATTCATCGGCACCGGCATCATGGGCCACCCAATGGCGGCGAACCTGCAGAAAGCCGGTCACAGCCTGTTCCTGTCGGCGCACCACGACACCGCCCCTGCCGACCTGGTCGCCGCTGGCGCCGTCGCTCTGGCCAACCCACGCGAAGTGGCGCAGGAAGCTGAATTCATCATCGTCATGGTGCCGGATACTCCGCAGGTCGAAGACGTGCTGTTCCGCGCGGACGGCGTCGCTGCCGGCATCGGCAAAGGCAAAGTCGTGATCGACATGAGTTCGATCTCGCCGACCGCCACCAAGGCTTTCGCCGCGAAGATCAACGAGAAAGGCGCGCAGTACCTCGACGCCCCGGTGTCCGGTGGTGAAGTCGGTGCCAAGGCCGCGACCCTGAGCATCATGGTCGGTGGCGACGCCGATGCCTTCGAACGCGCACTGCCGCTGTTCCAGGCCATGGGCAAGAACATCACCCTGGTCGGTGGCAATGGCGACGGTCAGACCGCCAAGGTTGCGAACCAGATCATCGTTGCCCTGAACATTCAGGCCGTGGCCGAAGCCCTGCTGTTCGCTTCGAAAAACGGTGCCGATCCGGCCAAGGTGCGCGAAGCGCTGATGGGCGGTTTCGCTTCCTCGAAGATCCTCGAAGTGCACGGCGAGCGCATGATCAAGGGCACTTTCGATCCGGGCTTCCGCATCAGCCTGCACCAGAAGGACCTGAACCTGGCCCTGCAAGGCGCCAAGGAGCTGAACATCAACCTGCCGAACACCGCCAACGCCCAGCAAGTGTTCAGCACCTGCGCGGCCATCGGTGGCAGCAACTGGGACCACTCGGCGCTGATCAAGGGCCTGGAACACATGGCCAACTTCTCGATTCGCGACAAGAAGTAAGCCCTGCCCCGTCGCTCGTTCCCACGTCGAGGCGTCGAACCGTTTGCGTGGGAATGCAGCCCGGGACGCTCCGCGTCCCTGCCGAAGCGGACGCAGAGCGTCCATTGAGGCATTCCCACGCAGAGCGTGGGAACGATCACCCGCACTAACCAAGAACAATAAGAATGGGAGCCCGCCATGTCGGTCGATCCGCAACAACTGCTGCGCGAGCTGTTTGCCACAGCCATCGACGCGGCCCATCCGAATCAGGTCCTCGAAGCGCATCTGCCGGCCGATCGCACAGGTCGCGTGATCGTCATCGGCGCCGGCAAGGCTGCCGCGGCCATGGCGCAAGTGGTCGAGCGCTGCTGGGAAGGTGAAGTCTCGGGCCTTGTGGTGACCCGCTACGGTCACGGCGCCCCGTGCGAAAAAATCGAAGTGGTCGAAGCCGCGCACCCGGTGCCGGATGCTGCCGGGCTGGCGGTGGCCAAACGCGTGCTGGAACTGGTCAGCAACCTGACCGAAGACGACCGCGTGATTTTCCTGTTGTCCGGTGGCGGCTCTGCCCTGCTGGCGCTGCCGGCCGAAGGCATCACCCTGGCCGACAAACAATCGATCAACAAAGCCCTGCTCAAATCCGGCGCGACCATCGGCGAGATGAACTGCGTGCGCAAGCACCTCTCGGCGATCAAGGGCGGACGCCTGGGCAAAGCCTGCTGGCCGGCGACTGTTTATACCTACGCGATTTCCGATGTACCGGGCGACCTCGCCACGGTCATCGCCTCCGGCCCGACCGTGGCCGACCCGAGCACCAGCGCCGAAGCGCTGGCCATCATCAAGCGCTACGGCATCGAGATTCCGGCGTCCGTACGCAGCTGGCTGCAAAGCCCGGAATCGGAAACCGTCAAACCCGGTGATCCGAGCCTCGCCCGCAGTCACTTCCAGTTGATCGCCCGCCCTCAGCAATCGCTGGATGCGGCAGCGGTGAAATGCCGTCAGGCCGGTTTCAGCACGCTGATCCTCGGCGACCTGGAAGGCGAATCCCGCGAAGTGGCGAAAGTCCACGCCGGCATCGCGCGCCAGATCATCCATCACGGCCAGCCACTGGCAGCGCCGTGCGTGATCCTCTCCGGCGGCGAAACCACCGTGACCGTGCGCGGCAATGGCCGTGGCGGACGCAACGCCGAATTCCTCCTCAGCCTCACCGACAGCCTCAAGGGCCAGCCGGGCGTCTATGCGCTGGCCGGTGACACCGACGGCATCGACGGCTCGGAAGACAACGCCGGCGCGATCATGACCCCGGACAGCTACGCCCGCGCCGCTGCCCTGGGCCTGAGCGCCAGCGACGAGCTGGATAACAACAACGGCTACGGCTACTTCGCGGCGCTCGATGCGCTGATCGTCACCGAGCCGACCCGCACCAACGTCAACGACTTCCGCGCCATCCTGATCCTCGAGAGCTCTAAATCATGACGCCTGATAAAAAGGTCAAAATCCTCGCCACCCTCGGGCCTGCCGTCGACGGCATCGAAGACATCCGCGAGCTGGTCGAGGCCGGGGTCAACATCTTCCGCCTCAACTTCAGCCACGGCGATCACGCCGACCACGCCAAGCGCTATCAGTGGATCCGCGAAGTCGAGCGCCAGCTCAACTACCCGCTCGGGATCCTGATGGACCTGCAGGGGCCGAAACTGCGGGTCGGCAAGTTCGCTGACGGCAAGGTTCAGTTGCATCGCGGTCAGGCGTTCCGCCTCGATCTGGACGCAACGCCGGGCGATGAGCGCCGGGTGAACCTGCCGCATCCGGAGATCATCGCGGCGCTGGAAGCCGGGATGGATCTGCTGCTCGATGACGGCAAACTGCGTCTGCGGGTCGTCACCAAATACACCGACGCAATCGACACCACCGTGCTCAATGGCGGTGAATTGTCGGACCGCAAAGGCGTGAACGTGCCGCAAGCGGTGCTCGACCTGAGCCCGCTGACCACCAAGGATCGCCGCGACCTGAGCTTCGGTCTGGAGCTGGGTGTGGACTGGGTCGCGCTGTCGTTCGTGCAGCGTCCGCAAGACATCCTCGAGGCCCGCACGCTGATCGGCGACAAGGCGTTTCTGATGGCGAAAATCGAGAAGCCGTCGGCCGTCGAGCAACTGCGCGAGATCGCCGAACTGAGCGACGCGATCATGGTGGCTCGCGGTGACCTGGGCGTGGAAGTGCCGGCCGAGAGCGTGCCGCAAATCCAGAAGAACATCATCACCACTTGCCGCCAGCTCGGCAAACCAGTGGTGGTGGCGACGCAGATGCTCGAGTCGATGCGCTTCTCCCCGGCGCCGACCCGCGCCGAAGTCACCGACGTGGCCAACGCCGTGGCCGAAGGCGCCGATGCGGTGATGCTGTCGGCAGAAACCGCGTCCGGCGAGTACCCGCTGGAGGCCGTGCAGATGATGAGCAAGATCATCCGCCAGGTGGAGAACGGTCCGGACTACCAAACCCAGCTCGACGTCAGCCGGCCGAAAGCCGAAGCGACCGTGTCCGATGCGATCAGTTGTGCGATCCGCCGGATCAGCAACGTGCTGCCGGTGGCGGTGCTGGTCAACTACAGCGAGTCCGGCGCATCGAGTCTGCGTGCGGCACGGGAGCGGCCAAAGGCACCGATCCTCAACCTGACGCCGAACCTGCAGACCGCCCGCCGGCTGAGCGTGGCGTGGGGCATTCATTCGGTGGTCAATGATCGCCTGCGTCAAGTGGATGAGGTGTGCTCGACCGCGCTGGAAATCGCTCAGGCGCAAGGAATGGCCGAGCGTGGCGATACGTTGCTGATTACCGCGGGTGTGCCGTTCGGGCAGCCGGGATCGACTAATTCGCTGCGGATCGAAACATTGATTTAACCACTGACCAAGATCGTTCCCACGCTCCGCGTGGGAATGCGGCCCGGGACGCTCCGCGTCCCAAGAGCAGACGCAGAGCGTCCTTTGAGGCATTCCCACGCAGACGGTTCGACGTGGGAACGATCAGTACTGACTTTTTAGAACTGCCATGCCTGCCAATCATTTCAACACCCACTGCCCTGACTGGGCCGAGGCTTTGCTCAACGGCTTCAGTCAAATCTTCCTCCAGCGCCATCCGCTGTGTGGACTCCTGTGCCTTTTGGCCATTTTATTTACCGCGCCGGTGCTGTTCGCCGGCGCGCTGCTGGGCGCGGTCGCCGGATTGCTCACCGCGCAACGGCGCAACTACGCCAAGGCGGATCGTCAGGCCGGACTGTTCAGCTACAACGGCGTGCTGGTCGGCCTGTTGCTGAGCCTGTATTTCCCCTGGTCGCCGATGCTGCCGCCGCTGATTCTGGCGGCCGGTGGCCTGAGCGCGATGATCACGCAGCAGTGGCTCAAACGTGCACGCCTCACCGAATACCTGCCCGCCTACACTGCGCCGTTCGTATTGTTGAGCTGGGTGTTCCTGTGTTTCGCCGAGCCTTTATCCGCCGCACCGGCGCTTGAACTCAATACCGTGAACCTGCTCGGTGCCGCCCTGAAAGGCTTCGGTCAGGTGATGTTCCTCGACCATCCGTTGGCCGGTGGATTGATCGCCGCCGGTTTGCTGATCGCCGATCGCCGGGCCTTTGCCTGGGCGCTGCTGGCTTCGGTAATCGGTCTGGGTTCCAGCCTGTTGCACCACGACAGCCAGATCGCGTTGTTGGGCCTGGGCGGCTACAACGCCGTCCTCGCCGCCCTCGCCTTCAGCGCCCAGCGCCAACAACCGTGGCTGCCGCTGTTCGGCATCGGTCTGGCGCTGCTGCTGACGCCGCTGTTCAGTGCCCTGGGTCTGGCAACCCTCACGGCACCGTTCATTCTCGCCTGCTGGCTGCTGCGCACCGGCATTCGCCTGATGCAACAACCGCAGATCAGCGGCGCGCCTTGCGCTCGCGGGGAGAATCAACCTAGGCTGCGCTGATCTTTGATTCAGGCGTGATCCATGGACAGTAACCAGCACTGGCGTGAACAGCTTTACGTCATGATTTTCCAGAGCGACACCCCCGCCGGGCGACGTTTCGACGGCATCCTGCTGTTGATCATTCTCGCCAGCCTGGTGATCGTGATGCTCGACAGCATCGACAGCGTTCACCGCAATTACGCCGATGTGCTGGCGTATATCGAGTGGGGGTTCACCATCATCTTTGCCGGCGAGTACATCCTGCGTCTGTACTGCTCACCCAAACCGTTGCGCTATGCCTTCAGTTTTTACGGATTGGTGGATCTGCTGGCGATCGTGCCGGGCATCCTCGCGCTGTACTACAGCGATGCGCAGTACTTGCTGATTATCCGGATCATCCGGATGCTGCGAATTTTCCGCGTCCTCAAACTCAGTCCGTACCTCAAGCAAGCCAACTACCTGATGTCGGCGCTGCGTGGCAGCAAGCAGAAGATCGTGGTGTTTCTGGTGAGCGTCTGCACACTGGTGACGGTCTTCGGCACGTTGATGTACGTGATCGAAGGCCCGGAACACGGTTTCACCAGCATTCCCAAGGGTATCTATTGGGCTATCGTGACCCTGACCACCGTCGGCTTTGGCGACATCGTGCCGAAGACTCCGTTGGGCCAGGTGATTTCGTCGCTGGTGATGATCACCGGTTACTCGATCATCGCGGTGCCCACCGGGATCTTCACCGCCGAACTGGCCAATGCGATGCGTGGTGAACAGTTGCAACACGACTGCCCGGTTTGCCAGAAAAAAAGCCATGAAAGCGGCGCCGCATTCTGTTCGCGATGCGGTAATCCGTTATTCAAGAAAATGGAATAAGCAAAGTTCTTTTTAATCTTTAAGCGACTATGCGCGCCCCGCTATAGTCGCTGGCAAATGGCCTTATCATTGTCAAAAACACCCCCACAGAACAAGGAATGCGCAGTGAAAAAACTCTTTGGCACCTCACTTCTCGCCGCAGGTCTTGCCTTCGGCAGCGTGGCTCAGGCCGCACCGACCCTGCTCAACGTGTCCTACGACGTGATGCGCGATTTCTACAAGGACTACAACACTGCGTTCCAGAAACACTGGCAGGCCGAACACAACGAAAACATCACCGTGCAGATGTCTTTCGGCGGTTCGAGCAAGCAAGCCCGTTCGGTGATCGACGGCCTGCCGGCTGACGTCATTACCATGAACATGGCCACCGACATCAACGCCCTGGCCGACAACGGTCAACTGGTGCCGAAGGACTGGGTCACCCGCCTGCCAAACAACAGTGCGCCATTCACCTCGGCCACCGTGTTCATCGTGCGCAAAGGCAACCCGAAAGCCCTGAAAGACTGGCCGGACCTGCTCAAGGACGGCGTGCAGGTGATCGTGCCGAACCCGAAAACTTCGGGCAACGGCCGCTACACCTACCTGTCCGCCTGGGGCTACGTGCTGAAAAACGGCGGTGACGAGAACAAGGCCAAAGACTTCGTCGGCAAGCTGTTCAAACAGGCGCCGGTGCTGGATACCGGTGGCCGCGCCGCGACCACCACGTTCATGACCAACCAGATCGGCGACGTGCTGGTGACATTCGAAAACGAAGCCGAAATGATCGCCCGCGAGTTCGGCCGCGACCAGTTCGAAGTCATCTACCCAAGCGTCTCCGCCGAAGCCGAGCCGCCGGTGTCGGTGGTCGACAAAGTGGTCGAGAAGAAAGGCTCCCGCGCCGCTGCCGAGGAATACCTGAAGTTCCTGTGGTCACCACAAGGTCAGGAAATCGCGGCCGCCAACTACCTGCGTCCACGTGACCCGGCGGTATTGGCCAAGTACACCGACCGCTTCCCGAAAGTCGATTTCCTGTCGGTCGAGAAGACCTTCGGCGACTGGCGCACCGTGCAGAAGACCCACTTCAACGATGGCGGAGTCTTCGACCAGATCTACAACGGCCAGTAAGGCGTGAGCTGACATGAAAAAGGCGACCTGCAGAGGTCGCCTTTTTTGTGGGCGTTTACATCGGTGGCTTGACGCCGTCCTTGCCCGCCGAGATCGATTGCGCGGTCAGCGTGCCGTCCGCGCTCTGGGTCACGAAGGTGACGATCTTCACCCCGACCTTGAGCAGGCTGCGATCACCCGGCGTCAGGTTGACGATCGGCACATCCTCCGGCACCAGGATCTTCTGCTGGCCGCCCTTGTAGTTGACGGTCAGCACCCGGCCGTTGCTCACCACCAGATCGCCGACGCTGCCATTGGTCATGCTGGTGCCCTTGGCCAGGTCGAACGGCCGATGACCATCGCCGCTGCCGGCCAGCTCCGGCGGGAACACGTGAACCTCCAGCGCCTTGAGCGTGCCATCCTCCTGGGGAATGGCGGCCGAGCCGATGTAGCTGCCGGGCTTGATGTCTTCGATATTGGCCAGGGTGACCGCGCGGACCTTGGTGTCCGGGGTCAATTGGATCACGACGTTTTCACCGCTGTTGACGTGAACCTTGAGCGAGTCGGCACTGACCCCGGTGATCTCGCCGCGCACGCCCATGCGCATGCCGGGCGCTTCGGCGGCCTGCACAGCAGTGGCGCCGAGCAGACTGATCAGGACAATGGTTGTGGTGTGGCGAAGCAACTGACGAAACATCGCAATCCTCCGTTGATGAATGTTGAAACCCGGTCACAACATAAGCACGCTATCGAACAAGATGTAAGTGAATGTATCATCGACGCTCAACGGTCGGACGCAAGGTTCGCCGATGAACAATGGATTGTTCGGCGCCACCTGTTCCGCAACGGAATAACTGATATCGATCAGAAGCCTCTACTGCCGGCTCGGCCCGTCCCTTAGCCTCACCGCATTCCTTTTCGCTGGATCGAGAAACCCTATGACCGCCACAACTCACACAATGACCCGAGGCATGGTGCTGCTGTTCGCTTTCTGCTGCGGCGCCATCGTTGCCAACATCTACTACGCCCAGCCGATCATCGGCCTGATCGCGCCGGATATCGGTCTGAGCGACACCATGGCCAGTTTCATCGTGTCGCTGACCCAGATCGGCTATGCGCTGGGCCTGTTCTTCCTGGTGCCGCTGGCGGATCTGCTGGAAAACCGCCGCCTGATGATCATCACCACCGTGGTGGCGATTGCCAGCCTGCTCGGCGCGGCGTTTACCGATCAACCGAATGTGTTCCTGCTGATTTCGTTGCTGGTGGGGTTCAGCTCGGTGTCGGTGCAGGTGTTGATTCCATTGGCGGCGCATCTGGCGCCGGAAGAATCCCGTGGCCGGGTGGTCGGCGGGATCATGGGTGGTTTGCTGCTGGGGATTCTGCTGGCGCGTCCGGTGTCCAGCGTGGTCGCCGACCACCTCGGCTGGCGGGCGATGTTCATGATCGCCGCAGCCTTGATGGCGGCGATCAGCGTGGTGCTGGCGTTGACCGTGCCCAAGCGCCAGCCGGATCACAGCGCCTCCTACGGCCAGTTGCTGGGTTCGTTGTGGACGCTGCTGCGCAAACAACCGGTGCTGCGTCAGCGGGCGTTTTACCAGGCTTGCATGTTCGCCACGTTCAGCCTGTTCTGGACCGCCGTGCCGCTGGAACTGGCGCGCAACCATGGCCTGTCCCAGAGTGAAATCGCGATCTTCGCCCTGGTCGGCGCGATCGGTGCCATTGCCGCGCCGATCAGCGGACGCCTGGCCGATGCCGGCCACACCCGCATCGCCTCGTTGCTGGCCATGCTGTTCGCCAGCCTGAGCTTCCTGCCCGCCTTCATCCACCCGGCCTACAGCGTGATCGGCCTGGCCGTGACCGGTGTGGTGCTCGACTTCTGCGTACAGATGAACATGGTGCTCGGCCAGCGCGCGGTCTACTCCCTCGACGCCAAAAGCCGCGGCCGCCTCAACGCGCTGTACATGACCAGCATCTTCGTCGGCGGCGCCTTCGGCTCGTCGGTTGCCAGTGCGGTGTACGAGCATGGCGGCTGGTTGTGGATCGTGATTGTCGGCAGCGCGTTCCCGCTGCTGGCGCTGGTGCGGTTTTTGAGTGCTTCGCAGAAGACCGTTCTGGCAACGGCCTAGAACCTGAAAAGCCCTGTCGGATCGCTGATCCGACAGGGCTCGAGGTTCAATGCCGGACCAGCTTTTCCATGGCGGCATCCGCCAGAAAAGAAGAGCGGCTTTTGACATTGTGCTCACGCACATAGCGGTCAATGCGCTGGATGACATAGCCCGGCAACGTCACGTTGACCTTTTCGGTCTTGCCCATGTACGGCGAGATGTCCAGCTCCAGCATGCCCCAGCCCATGTCGGCGAATTCCGGGTTGTTGCGATGGGTCGCCGCCGAGGTCGGCATCGGAATCGAATCCCCATCCGCCGCGATTTCCTGCAGCATGATATGGGCAATCTCGACGGCCGCGTTGTAGGCATCCTCAAACGTATCCCCGGCAGTAATCGCGCCGGGAATATCGGGGATCTGAATCCCGATGGCGGTGTTCTCGTCACCCCACTCGATGCCGATTGGGTATTGCATTGTGAAATTGCCTCGCCCATTAAAGTAACTCTAGAGATACCTTTAGTAGCCTGCGGAAGGTTGTGACACAACGTTGGTGGTTTTGCAGGATGTTTTGACTACCTGTCGGCGGTGTTTCCGACGGGTAGGCTGGCCAGTGTCAAGGCGCGGGCGTTCGTTGAATATGTGCAGGGGTTGTTGGCGAAAAGCCATAAAACTCCTACTCGTTTCGTTTATTGCGATTTTCGCTTATTTCGAATAACGTTCCGGCATTCCTCATTTCCAAAGCCGGACTCGCCATGTCGACCGTTATTCATCCCTCCATCAGCCTCCCCGTAGAACGCGAAGTAAAAGCCGCCATTGAAGGGCAGCGTGCCCTGGCGGCATACCTCGCGACCCATTTCGAGACTCAGCACATCCAGATTTTCGACGAGCAGAACGAAGCTCATCGCGTCGAACTGCCCACCTCGGCCCTGCGCTTGCTGATCGACATTCTGGCGGAACTGGCAGCCGGCAACGCGGTGCAGGTCGTACCGGTGCATGCCGAATTGACGACCCAGGAAGCCGCCGACCTCCTCAACGTCTCACGTCCACACCTCATAAAACTGCTGGAAAGCGGCGAGTTGTCCTACCACAAAACAGGCAAGCACCGACGTGTGCGTTTTGCCGATCTGATGGACTATAAGACCCGGCGCACCACCGCCAGCGAGCAGGCAATGGCGCTTCTCGCAGAGCAAGCTCAGGCGTTAAGGACAGGATACGAGTGAGGCATTCCTCTTTTACCGCTTTATATGATGCATGCGTCTTGTACCCTGCCCCCTTGAGAGACTTCCTCATGTGGCTTGCCCTCTCGGGGCGATTTCGGGCGCGATGGACCCAGGAGATTCACTGCGAATGGAAACGCAATCTGTTGAAGAACCGTCCTGACCTGACGATGGAACAGCTGGATCGTACGTCCGGCCTGATGGATCAAGCGATACCCGACGCCTGTGTCCATGACTATGAAGACCTGATTGCCGGCCTCACCTTGCCCGACTGCGATGATCGCCATGTTCTGGCGGCGGCCATCCGCTGCGGCGCAAGTGTGATAGTGACCTTCAACCAGAAAGACTTTCCCTGCAAAACGCTAGAGCCTTTCGGCATCGAGGCGCAGCATCCGGACGAGTTCGTCGACAACCTCTTGGGGCTTGATCCGGCAGCAGTGGTTGCTGCGGCCCAAAAGCAGCGTCGGCAGCTGAAAATGCCTGCCATGGACGTCGAACCTTTTCTTGATCTACTGCAACGACAAGACCTGGTTAAATCAGTCCAGGCACTCCGCGGCTATCACGCAATCCTTTGAAAGCTCATTACCCCCACACAGCAAAACGGCGATCCAAAGATCGCCGTTTTTCATTACTGCCCGAACTGCTTGCCCAGTCCCGCCGGTACGCCGTGGATGTTGGTTTCTTCCCACGGGCCGTTGGGGCTGATCGAGCGGCTCCAGCCGTTGTTCCAGCGGTAGTAGGTGCGCTGACGGTAGAAGGTGTTGGTCTGGTCGTCGAGCACGTAAACGCCCAGTTTCTGGTCCCAGTGGCTGTTGCCGCCCGGTGGTGGGGCGAAGCTGGCGGAGGTGCGCGGGACAGGTTTGGCGGGTTTGGCCGGGATGCCCGGCTTGCTCGGCGTCGGGCTGGTCGACGGGGTCGGGCTGGGTTGTGACGGTGGGATCGGCGGCAGCCGTGTGGTGGGCTCCGGTCGTTGCACCGCACATGCGCTCAAGCCCAGGGCCAGTGTGAGGACTGTGATACGGGCGATGGCGTTCATGGCGGTGCGTTCCTGTTGTGTCCGGCTATTTGTCCGGGCTGTCGATGGTCAGTGTCTGCGGCGCGGTGGTGCTGCTGGCCAGAGGCCCGCTGCGACCGACCCACTCACCGGCGGTCGGCTGACCGGCACGGGAGATGCGCGCAACCAGTTGGACTTCGGGGAAGTTCGACAGTTTCAATTGCGGCATCATCGCGTCGGCATCACCCAGTTCGACGGTCACCGGCAGATCGGCGACGGTCAGGCGCTTGGCCGCCAGCGGTGCCGGCGGGCCCGAGGTGGCGCGGGCAAAAATGAATACGCTGTCACCCGGTTGCACTTTGGCTTTGAGCTCGCTGGCCAGATCCACACGCACTTTCAACAACGCCGCCGCTTTCGCCGCCGGTGCCTGGGCGACCTTGCCGCCGCTGGCCTGCAGTTTTTCGGTGGCGCGGGTGATACCACCCTGCAGAGCCTCGCGGGATTTGTCCTGTGGTGGCAGTTGCGCCAGCAGACGGTTCCAGTAGTCGATGGCCTCCTGATAACGCTCGCCTTCGAACGCGGCGATGCCCAGCAGGCCGAGACTGGTGACTTCTTTCGGATCGGCTTTCAGCGCTTCATCGGTCAGAGCCTGAACCTTGTCCGACCATTTTTTGTTGTCGGCGAAGTATTGGGCCTGCGCCCACTGGCCGAGCAGTTCCGGCTGACGACCGGCCAGATTGACGGCACGCTCGAACATCTTCGCCGCATCAGCCGGACGATCCTGGGCCATGTAAGTGCGACCGAGGAAATACACGCCTTCAGCCGAATCCGGCTGCGCAGCGACTGCGCGTTCCAGACGCTGAGTCATCTCTTCCATCGACTGCGGCGCCTGGGCGAATTCCCGGGTCAGTTCGACCTTGTCGCTCGCGCCAAAGTGCAGGTACAGACCGAGGCCCAACACCGGCACCAGCACGGCTGCCAGCAATGGCAACGGCTTGCCCAGACGCGAAACCCGCGCCGGCGCCACACCTTCGGTGTCGGCCAACAGTTCCCGGGCCGCTTCGGCGCGGCCGCTGTCCATTTGCGCGGCGTCGAGCACGCCTTCCGCCTGCTGCGATTGCAGCTCGGCGACGCGTTCCTGATACAGCGCGACGTTGAGAGCGGTTCGATCCTCTTCACGCTGGGCGCGACGTTCGCGCAGAACGGGGATCAACAGAAAACTCAGGGCGACCAGAAGCAACAGCCCTGCGGCAAGCCAGAAATCAATCATTCTTGGTTTTTATCCAACAGTTGGTCGAGGCGCTGACGCTCTTCAGGAGACAGCGATTGCGGCGTCTCGGCGCGTTGCCCGCGACGGCGGCGGACGATCACGGCAATCACCACGAACCCACCCAGCAACAGGCCGGCCGGGCCGAACCAGAGCAAAGCGGTCTTGGCATTGAGCGCCGGTTTGTAGCGGACGAAATCACCGTAGCGGTCGACCATGAAGTCGATGATCTGCTGATTGTCCTTGCCCTCGCCGAGCATGCGGAAAATCTCTTTGCGCAGGTCGGCGGCAATCGGCGCGTTGGAGTCGGCGATGTCCTGGTTCTGGCACTTGGGGCAGCGCAGTTCCTTGGTCAGCTCGCGGAAACGCTCGCGATCGCCTTCTTTGGCGAACTCGTAGGTGTCGATGGCGGCGTGGGCCACGCCGGCCAGGCTCAAGCCCAGCACCATGGCGGCTAAAAAGCGCTTCATGGCTTGGCCTCATCGACCAGCGCCTGATACTTGGCCGCCAGTTTTTCCCGCCAGACCTGCTCGTCGATCACCCCGACGTACTTGTCGCGGATGATGCCCTTGGCGTCGATGAAGAAGGTTTCCGGCGCACCGTAGACACCGAGGTTCAGGCCCAGCGAGCCTTCGTCGTCGCGGATGTCCAGTTGATACGGATTGTGGAATTCGGCCAGCCACTTCAACGCATCGGCGTTGGTGTCCTTGTAGTTGATGCCGTAGATCACCACGCCGCGCTCGGCGAGCTTGTTCAGCACCGGGTGCTCGACCCGGCAGGAAATGCACCAGGTGCCCCAGACGTTGACCAGTGCCGGTTTGCCGAGAATGTCAGCGCGGGTCAGGGTCTTGTCGCCCTGCACTGCCGGCAGCGAAAACTCCGGAAACGGTTTGCCGATCATCGCCGACGGCAGTTCCGCCGGATCCAGGTACAGACCGCGATAAAGGAATACGGCCACCAGCAGGAAAATCGCCAATGGCACCAGCATCAACCAACGTCTCATGCAGCGGCTCCTTCCATGCCCAGCGCTTCACGCACGCGGGCTTTGACCTTCACTCGATAACGCCGATCCAGCGCCGCCAGCAGACCACCGAAACCGGTCAGCAGACCGCCGAACCAGATCCAGCGCACAAACGGTTTCACATGCACCCGCACCGCCCAGGCGCCATCGCCCAGCGGTTCGCCCAGGGCGACGTAGAGGTCGCGGGTGAAACCGGCGTCGATCCCGGCCTCGGTCATCACCGAGTTCTGCACGGTGTACAGACGTTTTTCCGGGTGCAGCACGCTGATTTCCTGACCGTTGCGGATCACCCGGACGGTGCCCTTGTCGGAGGTGAAGTTCGGGCCTTCGAAGTGCTTGGCGCCTTCGAACACGAACTGATAACCGGCCAGATCCATCGACTCGCCCGGTGCCAGACGCAGGTCGCGCTCGGCACTGTTCTGGCTCGACAACACCACGCCCAGCGCACAGACGGCGATACCGAGGTGGGCGATCTGCATGCCCCAGTAACTGCGGGTCAGGGTCGGCAGGCCTTTGATCAGACCTTTGTGGCGGGTCTTGTCGAAGATGTCGCGCACGCCGGCCAGCAACACCCAGGCCGCGAGCAGGAACGTCGCGATGACGGCCCAGTTGAAATCGCCGTAAGCGACACCGGCCACCACCGCCAGGGCAACGCTGCCCAGCAGCACCGGGGTCAGCATGCTGACCAGCCATTTAACCGGGGTGTCTTTCCAGCGCACGATCACACCGACCGCCATCACCAACATCAACAGCGCCATCAACGGAATGAACAACGCGTTGAAGTATGGCGGGCCGACCGACAGCTTGGCGCCGCTGATCGCGTCGAGAATCAGCGGATACAGCGTGCCGAGCAGGATCATCGACGCTGCCACCACCAGCACCAGGTTATTGCCCAGCAGCAGGGTTTCTCGCGACCACAGATTGAAACCGACCTGGCTCTTGACCACCGGGGCGCGCAAGGCAAACAGGGTCAGCGAACCACCGACCACGAACAGCAGGAAGATCAGGATAAACACGCCTCGCTCAGGATCGGAGGCAAACGCGTGCACCGAGGTCAGCACGCCGGAACGCACGAGGAAAGTGCCGAGCAGGCTCAGGGAGAACGCGGCAATCGCCAGCAACACCGTCCAGCTCTTGAACACGCCACGTTTCTCGGTGACCGCCAGCGAGTGAATCAACGCCGTGCCCACCAGCCATGGCATGAATGAGGCGTTTTCCACCGGGTCCCAGAACCACCAGCCGCCCCAGCCGAGTTCGTAGTAAGCCCACCACGAACCGAGGGTGATGCCGATGCCGAGGAAAGCCCAGGCGACGATGGTCCACGGACGCGACCAACGTGCCCACGCCGCATCGAGACGACCGCCGAGCAGTGCGGCGATGGCAAACGCGAAGGCCACCGAGAAACCGACGTAACCCATGTAGAGCATCGGCGGATGGACGATCAGGCCGATGTCCTGCAGCAATGGGTTGAGGTCACGACCATCGGCCGGGATCTGCGGCAGGATCCGCGAAAACGGGTTCGAGGTGAGGATCAGGAACAACAGGAAACCGGTGCTGATCATGCCCATCACCGCCAGCACGCGGGCGAGCATGACTTGCGGCAGTTGCCGGGAGAACACCGACACCGCGAAGGTCCAGCCGCCGAGGATCAACGCCCACAGCAGCAGCGACCCTTCGTGGGCGCCCCACACCGCGCTGAACTTGTAGTACCACGGCAAAGCACTGTTGGAGTTCATCGCGACGTAAGCCACGGAGAAATCGTCGGTCATGAACGCATAGGTCAGGCAACCGAAGGCGAATAGCAGGAATGCGAACTGCCCCCACGCCGCCGGTTGGGCGAGGCCCATCCACAGACGGTCGCCGCGCCAGGCACCGAGCAACGGCACCACGGCCTGCACCAGCGCGAAACACAGCGCCAGAATCATGGCCAGATGGCCCAGTTCAGGAATGAAAATGCTGGATGTCATCGATCAACCCTCCTTCGCAGGGGTTGGCGCGGATTGACCGCTGTCCTTCAGGGCCTTGGTCACTTCCGGCGGCATGTATTTTTCGTCGTGCTTGGCCAGCACTTCATCGGCAACCACCACGCCGTCGGCGTTGAGCTTGCCCAGCGCGACGATGCCCTGCCCTTCGCGGAACAGGTCCGGCAGGATCCCGCGATAGGTGATGGTCACGGACTTGTTGAAGTCGGTGACCACGAATTTGACGTCCAGCGAATCCGTGGAGCGTTGCAGCGAGCCCTTCTCGACCATGCCGCCGGCGCGGATGCGGGTGTCCTGCGGCGCTTCGCCGTTGGCGATCTGGGTCGGGGTGTAAAACAGGTTGATGTTCTGCTGCAGGGCGCTCAGGGCCAGGCCGACGGCAGCGCCGACCCCGACCAGAATTGCCAGGATGATGATCAGACGCTTTTTACGCAGCGGATTCACTTGCCGTTCTCCCGGCGCAGACGACGCGCCTCTTGTTGCAGATAGCGCTTGCGGGCCGCGATCGGCGCCGCCACGTTGAGGATCAGTACCGCCAGACAGATGCCGTAGGCCGACCAGACATACAGGCCGTGATGGCCCATGGCGAGGAAGTCGCCGAATGACGCGAAACTCATCGAGCGGCCTCCAGGCTGTTCTGCACTTCTTCTTTCACCCAACTGGCGCGGGCTTCGCGCTTGAGCACTTCAAGGCGCATGCGCAGCAACAGCACGGCGCCGAAGAAACAGTAGAAACCCAGCACCGTCAGCAGCAGCGGCAGCCACATTTCGACGGGCATCGCCGGTTTTTCGGTGAGGGTGAAGGTCGCGCCCTGGTGCAGGGTGTTCCACCACTCCACCGAGTATTTGATGATCGGGATGTTGATCACGCCGACGATGGCCAGCACCGCGCAGGCCTTGGCGGCGCTGTCGCGGTTGCTGATGGCGTTGCCCAGGGCGATCACGCCGAAATACAGGAACAGCAGAATCAGCATCGAGGTCAGACGCGCGTCCCAGACCCACCACGAACCCCAGGTCGGTTTGCCCCAGATCGCCCCGGTGACCAGCGCCACGGCGGTCATCCAGGCACCGATCGGCGCGGCGCATTGCAGGGCGACGTCGGCCAGTTTCATCTTCCACACCAGCCCGACCACACCGCACACCGCCAGCATCACGTAGATCGACTGAGCGAGCATCGCGGCGGGCACGTGGATATAGATGATGCGAAAGCTGTTGCCTTGCTGATAGTCCGGCGGCGCGAAGGCCAGGCCCCAGATGACGCCAACGCAGATCAGCAACAACGCGGCGAGGCTCAACCACGGCAAAAACTTGCTGCTGATGCCGTAGAACCACTTGGGCGAGCCGAGCTTGTGAAACCAGGTCCAGTTCATACTGTTTCCATCACGGGTGCCGCTCATCGGTGTGAGCAGTCTCAGGGTCTTTGCTGGTTAAATTTTAACCAGACCTCATTATTCGCCGACGCTGATCTTCAGGCCAGCCGCTATTGCAAAAGGTGTCAGGGTTATCGCCAGGGCGGTCAGGCTGCCAAGCCACAACAGATAACCAAGCGCCGGCATGCCCTGCAACGCCGCCTGCAAGGCGCCACTGCCGAGGATCAACACCGGGATGTACAACGGCAGAATCAGCAGCGCCAGCAACAGGCCTCCGCGTTTCAGACCGACCGTCAGCGCCGCGCCCACCGCGCCGAGCAAGCTCAGCACCGGTGTTCCCAGCAGCAACGAAAGCAGCAATACCGGCAGACACGCAGCCGGCAACCCGAGCATCAACGCCAGTAACGGCGAGAGCAAAACCAGTGCCAGCCCGGAAAAAAGCCAGTGTGCCAGCACCTTGGCCAATACCAGAAGTGGCAGGGGGTGCGGCGAAAGGACCCACTGTTCAAGGGAGCCATCTTCGAAATCACTGCGGAAAAGCCCGTCCAGCGAGAGCAGGACCGACAACAGTGCCGCCACCCAGACTAACCCCGGGGACAAGTTTTGCAATACTTGAGTTTCCGGTCCGACGGCCAGCGGGAACAGCGCGATGACGATGGCGAAGAAAATCAGCGGATTGGCCAGCTCCGCCGGGCGGCGGAACAGCAGTCGGGATTCACGGGCAACCAGCAGGCCGAACACACTCATACCGCCCAATTCCCCAGGTCGATGTCGCGATAACCGGCCGGCATCCGGCTCAGCGTGTGGTGGGTGGTGAGCACCACCAGCCCTCCCCGTTCGCAGTGCCCGGCCAGGTGTTCTTCAAGCTGAGCCACGCCCTGCTTGTCGAGGGCGGTGAACGGTTCGTCGAGAATCCACAACGGTGGGCTGTCCAGATACAACCGCGCCAACGCCACGCGGCGCTGCTGGCCGGCGGACAGGCTATGGCAGGGTACATCCTCAAAACCGCGCAATCCAACCGCCGCCAGGGCCTGCCAGATCGCGTCGCGTTCGGCGGGTTGATGCAGGGCGCAGAGCCAGGCGAGATTTTCTTCCGGGGTAAGCAAGTCCTTGATCCCGGCAGCATGGCCGATCCACAGCAGGTTGCGCGCCAGTTCGCTGCGTTGTTCGCCCAGCGGCTTGCCGTTGAGCAGCACCTGACCGTCGGTCGGCTGCATCAGACCGGCCAGCAAACGCAGCAAACTGGTCTTGCCGCTGCCGTTGGGGCCGCTGATCTGCACCATATCGCCACTGGCCAGTCTCAATTCGAGATTGTCGAAGAGCAGTCTGAGATCACGTTCACACGCGAGGGCGACGGTTTGCAGGACAGGACTGGTCAAGGGATCACGGGCCTTATACGGTTCAAGTCGGCTCTGGCGCGGCCGTTAAAGAGTTGCAGCATAAATGCAATGACGGCTCAATCCAGAGAGCTGCGTCAAACAATTGCTATGTTTTTTGAACGAATGGAAGGACGGGCGGCATTATACATGGCGTCCCCCGCTCTCCCGAGTGCATTTTCCTCAGGTTGTGTCCGCGTATGACAGGCGAAATGAACATCCTCCCGCTCCCGCCCACCGCCCCGGCGACCGTTCGCCCGCAGGTGGGTGAGCTGCTGAAGTTGCTGACGCCGGTCGACGGGCTGATTGCCGCCGGCCAGAGCGCCAAGGCCGAGGTGTTGTCGCTCAAGCAGGCGGATCAGACCTTTCAATTGCTGCTCAAGGTGACGCTGGACAGCGGCCGTCAGACCACCGTGCAGGCGACCAGCAATCTGCCGCTGCCCCAGGGAACCAGTCTGGCGATCACCCAGCCGTCGGCGGGTAATCTGGCGATCACCGTGCAACAGGCCATCGCCAGCAGCGTCGCTACCCTCACCCGCATCGACACCGCGCAATTGCCGGTTGGCACGCTGCTGCAAGGCAAGGTGCTGACGGCTCAGGCCTTGCCACAGGTGCCGGGGCAGCCGACGGTGTACCGCTCGATGGTCAGCCTGCTCAACACCGCGTTGAGCGGCAGCACCTTGAGCATCGACAGCCCGCAACCGTTGCGCATCGGCACCTTGCTGTCGGCGCTGGTGCAGGACTCGCAGACCCTGAAGTTCCTGCCGCTGAGCAATCGCCAGGAACAACTGGCGGTCAGCCAGCAGCTGGTCAGCCAGCAAAGCCGTCAGGGCTCTCTCGACGGCTTGCTGAAAATGCTCCAGAGCCTGCCCCCCGCCACCGATCAGACGTCCCAGGATTTGCGCGCGGTCGTGGACAAACTGCTCGCCAATCTGCCGGACGTGCAGCAACTGAGCACCCCGAAAGGTCTGGCCCAGGCGCTGGCCAACAGCGGCGTGTTCCTCGAAACCAAACTGCTGACCGGGCAGAACCCGACGCTGGCCCCGGACATGAAAGCCGATCTGCTCAAGCTGATCGCCCAACTCACCCCCGGCCTGCCCGGCAACACCAATCTGAACGCGATCATCGCCGCCAACACGCTGGCCCAGGCGCTGCCCAGCTTCGTGCGCAACGCCCTCGGCATGCTCGGTCAAGTCAGCGCGAAACCGGTGCCGAGCAGTTTCCCGCTGCCCGACCGGCTGCTGCAAAGTCTGGAAGGTGAAGGCGATCTGGAACATTTGCTGCGCCTCGCTGCAGCCGCCGTGTCGCGCCTGCAAAGCCATCAGCTGTCGAGCCTGGAACAGACCGGCGTCACCGATGACGGTCGTCTGCTCAGCACCTGGCAACTGGAAATCCCGATGCGCAATCTGCAGGACATCGTGCCGTTGCAGGTCAAGTTCCAGCGCGAAGAAGCACCGGAGAAACAGGAAGCCAACGAGCAGCGCCGCGATGAGCGCGAACCGAAGCAGCAACTGTGGCGCGTCGATCTGGCGTTCGACATGGAACCGCTGGGGCCGATGCAGATTCAGGCGCAATTGATCAGCGGCAGCCTGTCCAGCCAATTGTGGGCCGAGCGGCCGTACACCGCGAGCCTGATCGAAAACAACCTGAGCGCACTGCGCCAGCGTCTGTTGGATTCCGGGCTGAACGTCGGCGACCTCGACTGCCACCTCGGCACCCCGCCGCAAGGCATCCAAACCCGCCTCGAACACCGCTGGGTCGATGAAACCGCATGAATGACACCACCGCTCCACGCCAGGCCATCGCCCTCAAATACGACGGCAGCCACGCCCCGACTCTCACCGCCAAGGGCGACGAAGAACTGGCCGAAGAAATCCTGCGGATCGCTCGCGATTATGAAGTGCCGATCTACGAAAACGCCGAGCTGGTGAAGTTGCTGGCGCGGATGGAACTGGGCGACAGCATCCCCGAAGAGCTTTACCGCACCATCGCCGAAATCATCGCGTTTGCCTGGAACCTCAAGGGCAAGTTTCCGGCGGGACAGGACCCGGACGCACCGATGGTCGAGAAAGACATCACCGAACGCGGCGATGATTACTGAAGGCAAAAAAAAACGCAGCCATCGATGACTGCGATTTTTTTCGCTGATTGTTCCCACGCTCTGCGTGGGAACACCCGCCCGTGACGCTCTGCGTCACCCTTCACACGCGGAACGCGGAGCGTTCCAAGATGCATTCCCACGCAGACGGTTCGACGCCTCGACGTGGGAACGATCCAGGGGTGACGACTAGTTCTTGTGCAGCTTGCGCATCAACTCCGCCTCAGCCTGGGTCAACCCGCAGGACTGGGTCAGCTCATCGACGCTCGCGCCCATCCCCACCAGTTTCGCCGCCTGGGCGAATGACAGGCTGGAAGGATCGCGCTGTTCGAGCTGGGAGAGTTTGTCCGGGATCGGACTGACCACCGCGCGCAGCTCGTGCAGGGCTTCGCCCATGCGCACGTTGCCGTTCTGGTAATCGTCGACACGTTTGGCCAGGTCCCTGATGCGCTGATCACGCAGCGCATCGCCCTGGGCCTGTTGCGCAGCGATCACGCGCTGCGCCTTGATGTACGCCAGAAACATCGCCAGCGTGCCTGCCCAGAACAGGAACAGGACAATGACCGCTACCTCGAGAATCAATCAGATGTTCTCCAGTTCCGACCACTCTTCTTCGCTCATCATCTTGTCCAGCTCGACCAGGATCAGCAA
The DNA here is from genome assembly GCF_059424205.1 of Pseudomonas sp. GW456-12-1-14-TSB6. Classification (NCBI taxonomy): domain Bacteria; kingdom Pseudomonadati; phylum Pseudomonadota; class Gammaproteobacteria; order Pseudomonadales; family Pseudomonadaceae; genus Pseudomonas; species Pseudomonas sp. GW456-12-1-14-TSB6. The sequence goes on along the minus strand of NZ_JBWKZE010000038.1, from coordinate 15,678 downwards.
CTCGTTGTTCTTGTTGCACACGCCCTGGATGAACTTGGCCGACTCTTCGTTACCGACGTTCGGTGCAGTCTCGATTTCCGACTGACGCAGGTAAACCACTTCAGCCACGCTGTCGACCATGATGCCCACGACCTGCTTGTCGGCTTCGATGATGACGATACGGGTGTTGTCGCTGATCTCACCGCTCATCAGGCCGAAGCGCTGACGGGTGTCGATCACGGTCACCACGTTGCCGCGCAGGTTGATGATGCCCAGCACGTAGCTTGGCGCACCCGGAACCGGAGCGATCTCGGTGTAGCGCAGGACTTCCTGAACGCGCATCACGTTGATGCCGTAGGTTTCGTTATCCAGCTTGAAGGTCACCCATTGCAGGATCGGATCTTCGGAACCCTTTGCCGCCGTAGCCTTGTCGTTCATACCCTAGCCCCTCGAAAAACCGCGCCTGGCGGTGTGTGTTTCGTTCGCCGGCATTTGAATGCCGGTACTGTCTTTATGTCGGTTTGTGGTTCGGCTTACTGCCGGACATGTGCTTTGCCCCACCGCTGGCGATCAACTCGGCCAGTGCGGAAACATCAAGCAAGGCGCACATGTGTTCAATCACCGTGCCGGCGAGCCATGGCCGCTGACCTCGGTGACTTCTCCATTTGATTTCATTCGGGTCCAGACGCAACGAGCGACTGACCTGATGCACCGCCAGGCCCCACTCGTAACCCTGCACCGAAATCACGTATTGCAGGCCCTGACGGAAGTCATCGCGGTAGCGATCCGGCATGACCCAGCGTGCGGTGTCCAGCACCTTCAGATTCCCGGCCTGGCTTGGCAGGATGCCGAGGAACCATTCCGGCTGACCGAACAGCGGCGTCAGCTCATGGCCGGCCAGCGAATAGATCGAGCCGAGGCACACCAGCGGCACCGCCAGCGTCAGCCCGGCCACGTCGAACAACAGGCATTCGAACGCTTCCGAAGCCCAGGCGGGACGACCGTCGGTTTCCACCGGTGGCGGCGTGTTGCTGGGTGGCAGATGCACTTCCACCAGTGGCGCAACCAAGGTCGGTTCGACCGGGGCTGGCGCAGGCGCTACAGGCTCGGGCTCTGGCGCCGCCGGAGCCTGTGGCGTTTGCAGAAGTTGGGTTTGCAGCAGCGGTGCCAGGGTCGATACCACGCGCACCGGCTCAGGCTCTTTGATCAACGTCGCAGGTGCCTTCGCTACCTCAGCGGCAGGCGCGGCAACCGGAGCCACCGGCCTGGCGGCTTTTTGCGCATCCCGGGCCTGCTCTTCAAGCACGGCGGCCTGGAATTCATCGAGCGCCGCAGCGGTCTCGATCACCTCGACCGGCGCTGCGATTTCCTGCTCGACCTCGTCCGTCACTTCCTGCAGCAAGCCGTCCAGATAGGACTGCAACGCCAGTTGCGGCTTGGACGTCAGCTTGATCGGCCGATTCATGCTCAGGCCACCTGCGGAACAAGTTGCTGCGCCAGCAGATGCTTGAGCAGCGCGCGGTAAGCCAGCACGCCACGGCTCTTGCCGTCGAACTGCGAAGGGGTGACACCGGCACGACTGGCGTCACGCAGACGGGTATCGACCGGGATGTAACCCTGCCAGATCTCGTCGGGGAATTTGTCGCGCAGCACGCGCAAGGTGCCCATCGACGCCTGGGTGCGGCGGTCGAACAGGGTCGGCACGATGCTGAACGGCAGCGCCTGTTTGCGCGAGCGGTTGATCATCGCCAGGGTGTTGACCATGCGCTCCAGGCCTTTGACGGCCAGGTGCTCGGTCTGCACCGGGATCACCAGTTGCTGACTGGCGGCCAGCGCGTTGACCATCAGCACGCCGAGCAATGGCGGGCTGTCGATGATCGCGTAATCGAAGTCCTGCCACAGCTGCGCCAGACTCTTGGCGATCACCAGGCCCAGGCCACTCTGCCCCGGCGACTGGCGCTCGAGGGTGGCCAGCGCGGTGCTCGACGGCAACAGGGAAATGCGTTCATCGCTGGTCGACAGCAGCAGTTGGCCCGGCAGGCCTTGCGGCACGCTGCCCTTGTGCAGAAACAGGTCGTAGTTACTGTGTTCCAGGCTGTCGGGGTCGTAACCGAAATAGCTGGTCATCGAGCCGTGCGGGTCGAGATCGACCACGACCACGCGCTTGCCCGCCTCTGCCAGCAAACCGGCTAAAGCGATGGAAGAAGTGGTTTTACCTACACCACCCTTTTGATTGGCGACTGCCCAGACTCTCATTCAGATCGTTCCTCCCGGCCGGGATACTCGGCCGAGACATGGTTCAGCGTATTAATGCGGGCGACGGAGAATTGACGGCACTCTCGCGTCCCGGCGTCTTGACCGGGGTCGGTGCAGTTTGTGTGCCAGCACGCTTCAACGCGGCGTCCGGTTGCGCATGAGCGGTTCCGGTGCCGGTGAGGCTGCGGCGCACATCGAGATTGCGCGACACCACCAGTACCACACGACGGTTTTTCGCCCGGCCTTCAGCGGTGGCGTTGTTGGCCACCGGCTGGAATTCGCCGTAGCCCACCGAGGCCAGGCGGCCAGGGTTCACACCCTGCATCGCCAGCATGCGCACGATGCTCGCCGAACGCGCCGAGGACAGTTCCCAGTTGGTCGGGTACTGCGCAGTGCGGATCGGTTGATCGTCGGTGAAGCCTTCGACGTGGATCGGGTTGTCGAACGGTTTGAGGATCGCCGCGACCTTGTCGATGATGTTGAACGCGATGTCGCTCGGCATCGCATCACCGCTGCCGAACAACAGGCTGGAGTTGAGTTCGATCTCGACCCAAAGCTCGTTGCCGCGCACGGTCATCTGGTTCGAGGAGATCAGGTCGCCGAACGCAGCGCTGATGTCATCGGCGATGCTTTTCAGCGGATCGCTGGCTCCGGCGATACCTGCGTCGACCTGTTCGGCGTCCTTGACCAGCGGCTTGGCCGGGGTAACGGTCTTCGGTCGTTCTTCGCCGATCGGAATCGGCTTTAGCGCACGGTCGGAGTCGGTGAAGACCCCGATCAGCGCTTCGGAGATGATCTTGTACTTGCCTTCGTTGATCGACGAGATGGAGTACATCACCACGAAAAAGGCAAAGAGCAAGGTAATGAAGTCGGCGTAGGAAACCAGCCAGCGTTCATGGTTTACGTGCTCTTCATGCTGGCGACGACGTGCCATGAGGTCAGTCCCTTAATCCATGAAGCCCTGAAGCTTCAACTCGATGGAGCGTGGGTTTTCACCTTCAGCGATCGACAAAATACCTTCCAACAACATTTCGCGATAACGCGACTGCCGCAACGCGATTGACTTGAGCTTGGCGGCCACCGGCAACAGGATCAGGTTGGCACTGGCCACACCGTAGATGGTGGCGACGAACGCAACCGCGATACCGTTGCCCAGTTGCGACGGATCGGCCAGGTTGCCCATCACGTGGATCAGACCCATCACCGCACCGATGATGCCGATGGTCGGCGCGTAGCCGCCCATGCTTTCAAACACTTTGGCGGCCTCGATGTCGCGGGCTTCCTGAGTGTAGAAATCCACTTCGAGGATGCTGCGGATCGCTTCCGGCTCGGCGCCGTCGACCAGCAGTTGCAGGCCCTTGCGCGAGTAGGCGTCGGGCTCGGCATCCGCCACGCCTTCCAGACCCAGCAGGCCTTCCTTGCGGGCGGTGAGACTCCAGTTGACCACGCGATCGATGCCGCCGGCCAGGTCCACCCGCGGCGGGAAAAAGATCCAGGCCAGAATCTGCATGGCGCGCTTGAACGCGCTCATCGGCGATTGCAGCAGCGCGGCACCGATGGTGCCACCAAGCACGATCAGCGCCGCCGGGCCGTTGGCCAGCGCGCCGAGGTGACCGCCTTCAAGGTAGTTGCCGCCGATGATGGCGACGAACGCCATGATGATCCCGATAAGGCTTAGAACATCCATCAGACGCACGCCTCGACCAAGTGCTTGCCGATATCGTCCAGGCTGTACACCGCGTCGGCGAGGTCAGCTTTGACGATGGCCATCGGCATGCCGTAAATCACGCAACTGGCTTCGTCCTGGGCCCAGACCGTGCTGCCGCCCTGCTTGAGCAGGCGCGCACCTTCACGGCCGTCGGCGCCCATGCCGGTCAGTACCACCGCCAGAACTTTGTCACTGTAGGATTTGGCTGCAGAACCGAAGGTGATGTCCACGCACGGCTTGTAGTTCAGACGTTCGTCGCCCGGCAGGATTTTCACCGCGCCACGGCCATCGATCATCATCTGCTTGCCACCCGGTGCCAGCAGCGCCAGGCCCGGACGCAGGATGTCGCCATCCTCGGCTTCCTTGACGCTGATGCGGCACAGCTTGTCCAGACGTTCGGCGAAGGCCTTGGTAAAGGCCGCCGGCATGTGCTGGATCAGCACGATCGGCGCCGGGAAGCTGGCCGGCAACTGGGTCAGGACCCGTTGCAGCGCGACCGGGCCGCCAGTCGATGTACCGATGGCGACGAGTTTGTAGTTTTTGCGTTTCGGGGCCGGCGACGAAGCGCTGGCCGCTGGCGCGCGAGTCGGTGCCGGCGCAGGGGCCGGACGGGCCGGAGCGCTGTGGCTGCCAAAGCTCGACGGCGCCGGCGCTGGGGTCGGCGCAGGTGCAGGCGCAGCGGCAGGCGCCGGCGCACTGTAGGCACTGAAACGACGGTTACTGCGCGAGATGCTGTGAACCTTCTCGCACAGCAGTTGCTTGACCTTCTCCGGATTGCGGGAGATGTCTTCAAAATTCTTCGGCAGGAAATCCACCGCGCCGGCATCCAGCGCATCCAGGGTGACCCGGGCGCCTTCGTGCGTCAGCGAGGAGAACATCAACACCGGTGTCGGGCAGCGCTGCATGATGTGCCGCACGGCCGTGATGCCATCCATCATCGGCATCTCGTAGTCCATGGTGATCACGTCCGGCTTGAGGGCCAGGGCCTGATCGATCGCCTCTTTACCGTTGGTTGCCGTGCCGACAACCTGGATGCTCGGATCCGCTGAAAGAATTTCCGAGACGCGGCGGCGGAAAAAACCCGAATCGTCCACCACCAGGACTTTGACTGCCATAAACACTCCATTAGGTGCGGCGGGACGTCGTCGCCCCGCCACCCCGGATTCAAATACGCCGTGCGGCGTAACGCTTGAGCATGCTCGGAACATCGAGAATCAGTGCAATGCGGCCGTCACCGGTGATGGTGGCGCCGGACATGCCCGGAGTTCCCTGGAGCATCTTGCCCAGTGGCTTGATGACCACTTCTTCCTGGCCGACCAGTTGATCGACGACGAAGCCGATCCGCTGGGTGCCCACCGAAAGGATCACCACATGGCCTTCGCGCTGCTCTTCGTGAGCGGCGGAGCTGACCAGCCAGCGCTTGAGGTAGAACAATGGCAGCGCCTTGTCCCGCACGATCACCACTTCCTGGCCGTCCACCACGTTGGTGGTCGACAGGTCGAGGTGGAAGATTTCGTTGACGTTCACCAGCGGGAACGCGAACGCCTGGTTGCCGAGCATCACCATCAGGGTCGGCATGATCGCCAGCGTCAGCGGCACCTTGATGACAATCTTCGAGCCTTGGCCCTTGGTCGAGTAGATGTTGATCGAACCGTTGAGCTGGGAAATCTTGGTCTTCACCACGTCCATGCCGACACCGCGGCCGGACACGTCGGAGATCTCGGTCTTGGTCGAGAAACCCGGGGCGAAGATCAGGTTGTAGCACTCGGTGTCGCTCAGGCGATCGGCGGCATCCTTGTCCATCACACCGCGCTTCACGGCGATGGCGCGCAGGACGTTCGGGTCCATGCCTTTGCCGTCGTCGGAGATCGACAGCAGGATGTGGTCGCCTTCCTGCTCGGCCGCCAGAATCACCTTGCCGCCACGGGCCTTGCCCGACGCTTCGCGTTCTTCCGGCGACTCGATGCCGTGGTCGACCGCGTTGCGCACCAAGTGGACCAGCGGGTCGGCCAGGGCCTCGACGAGGTTCTTGTCGAGGTCGGTCTCTTCGCCCACCAGTTCCAGGTTGATCTCTTTCTTGAGCTGACGAGCCAGGTCGCGAACCAGACGCGGGAAGCGGCCGAAGACTTTCTTGATCGGCTGCATCCGGGTCTTCATGACGGCGGTCTGCAAGTCGGCGGTGACCACGTCGAGGTTCGACACGGCCTTCTGCATCGACTCGTCGCCGCTGTTCAGGCCCAGACGCACCAGACGGTTACGTACCAGCACCAGTTCGCCGACCATGTTCATGATTTCGTCGAGACGTGCAGTGTCCACACGTACGGTGGTCTCGGCTTCGCTCGCCGGTTTTTCCGGTGGCGGCGTCGCCGGTGCACGAGCCGGAGCCGGTGCAGCAGCGGCGGCAGGCTTGGCCGGCTCGGCTTTCGGCTCAGGTGCTTTTGCAGCAGGTTTTGCCGCAGCGGCCGGGGCCTTCGCAGCAGGTGTTGCAACAGCCGAAGAATTACTGGCAGTCACGACGGCACCGGTGGCGACGTCAGTGAACTTGCCTTTGCCATGCAGATCGTCGAGCAGCGATTCGAACTCGTGATCGCTGATCAGATCGCTACCGGCCGCAGCCGCTGCCGGAGCAGCCGTTGCAGGGACCGAAGCAATCGCCGACTCCAGCGCATCAACGGCAAAGTTGCCCTTGCCGTGCAACTGATCGAGCAAGGCTTCGAATTCGTCGTCGGTGATGTCCGAGCTGTCGCCCGCCGCCGGAGCAGCAGGTGCAGCAGCAGCCGGAGCCACGGCGTCGGCCGCGAACTGGCCTTTGCCATGCAACTGGTCGAGCAGCGACTCGAACTCGGCGTCGGTGATTTCATCGCTGGCCGCTTCGGTGGAAGCAGGTGCAGCGGCAGCCGCCGGGGCTTCGGCTTCGGCCTTGACGGCGTTCAGCGAGTCCAGCAACTGTTCAAATTCGTTATCGGTGATGTCACCCGAATCACCTTCGACGACCAGTTCTTCGATCATCTCGGCAACCGGCGAAGCCGGGGCTTCATCCGCCGATTGCGGTTCGGCCAGACGCGCCAGGGCGGCTAGCAGTTCCGGGGTGGCGGCGGTGATCGGGCTGCGATCGCGGACTTCGCTGAACATGCTGTTCACCGCGTCCAGCGCTTCGAGCACCACGTCCATCAGTTCTGCATCGACGCGCCGTTCACCCTTGCGAAGGATGTCGAACACGTTTTCGGCGATGTGACAGCACTCCACCAGCTCGTTGAGCTGAAGGAAGCCGGCGCCCCCTTTTACAGTGTGGAAACCGCGAAAAATTGCGTTGAGCAGATCTGCGTCATCCGGGCGGCTTTCCAGCTCGACCAGTTGTTCGGACAGTTGCTCAAGAATCTCGCCGGCCTCAACCAGGAAATCCTGAAGGATCTCTTCATCGGCGCCGAAGCTCATTAATGGGGTGCTCCTACAGGTCTAAAAACCCAAAAAAACTCAAAATCCAAGGCTGGATAGCAAATCGTCCACATCGTCCTGACCGGACACAACGTCTTCTCGTTTATCGGCATGAATCTGCGGACCTTCACCCTGCGAGAGATGTTTTTGTGGATCTTTTTCAGCAAGCATCGCCGCACGGTCATGTTCGATGCCCGCAAAGCGGTCCACCTGGCTGGCCATGAGCACGAGCTTGAGCAGGTTGCTTTCGACTTCGGTGACCAATTGGGTCACGCGCTTGATCACCTGGCCGGTGAGGTCCTGGTAATCCTGGGCGAGCAGAATGTCATTCAGATTGCTCGACACCGCGCGGTTGTCCGCGCTGCTGCGTGCCAGAAAACCGTCGACCCGGCGCGCCAGTTCGCGGAACTCTTCAGCCCCGACCTCACGACGCATGAAACGGCCCCAATCGGCGCTCAAGGCCTGGGCTTCGTCAGCCAGGCCATTGACCACAGGGGTCGCGCTTTCCACCAGATCCATGGTGCGGTTGGCGGCAGCTTCGGTCAGTTTGACCACGTAGCCCAGGCGCTCGGTAGCGTCGGTAATTTGCGACACTTCCTCAGCCTGCGGCATGTGCGGATCGATCTGGAAATTGACGATCGCACTGTGCAGTTCACGCGTGAGCTTGCCCACTTCCTGGTACAGGCCACGGTCACGGGTCTGATTGAGCTCATGGATCAGTTGCACCGCGTCGCCGAACTTGCCTTTTTCAAGGCTTTCGACCAGTTCGACCGCGTGTTTTTTCAGGGTCGACTCAAAATCGCCCTGTGAAGATTCGTTATGCTCCATAGCTCCCCCGCGCGTTCATCAGCCGATGCGTTCGAAAATCTTCTCGATTTTTTCTTTCAACGCCTGGGCCGTGAAAGGTTTGACCACATAGCCGTTCACGCCGGCCTGGGCCGCTTCGATGATCTGCTCGCGCTTGGCTTCAGCGGTCACCATCAGCACCGGCAGGTGCTTGAGCTTTTCATCGGCACGCACGTGGCGCAGCAGGTCGATACCGGTCATGCCGGGCATGTTCCAGTCGGTCACCAGAAAGTCGATGCTGCCGCTGTTGAGCACCGGAATGGCAGTGGTGCCATCGTCGGCTTCAACGGTGTTGGTGAACCCCAGATCACGCAACAGGTTCTTGATGATCCGCCGCATCGTTGAGAAGTCATCAACGATGAGGATTTTCATGTCTTTGTTCAATTCGACCTCCAAGCAGTCTTAAACGCGCCCAGCACCTGGACGCGCCATTTCAATCAATCCGGCAAAACACTCGATGACTGTCTGGAGCACAACAGATCGAGACCGGTGCCGTTCACCACCGCACCAGCCTCGTTCGCAGTGTCCCCACACTGCCTTCAGCGCGCTCGCCACTCCCCCAAACGCCCCCGCAAGCGGGCCGCGCACTGGCTGTGTAACTGGCTGACCCGCGATTCACTGACGCCAAGGACTTCACCGATCTCCTTGAGGTTCAGCTCTTCGTCGTAGTACAGCGCCAACACCAGTCGCTCACGCTCCGGCAAATTGGCAATCGCGTCCGCCAGCGCGGCCTGGAAACGTTCGTCTTCCAGATCGCGCGACGGCTCCAGATGAGCACTGGCGCCATCCTCGTGCAGCCCTTCGTGTTCGCCGTCCTGCAACAGGTCGTCGAAACTGAACAGCCGGCTGCCCAGGGTGTCGTTCAAAATCCCGTAGTAATCGTCGAGACTCAATTGGAGTTCGGCCGCAACTTCGTGATCTTTAGCGTCACGGCCGGTTTTAGCTTCAATCGAGCGAATCGCGTCGCTGACCATACGGGTGTTGCGGTGAACCGAGCGTGGCGCCCAGTCCCCTTTTCGGACTTCATCGAGCATCGCACCACGGATCCGGATGCCCGCGTACGTTTCAAAACTGGCGCCCTTGCTGGCGTCGTATTTGGTCGAGACTTCGAGCAGGCCGATCATCCCGGCCTGGATCAGGTCTTCGACCTGCACACTGGCCGGCAATCGCGCCAGCAAGTGGTAGGCGATGCGTTTGACCAGTGGCGCGTAACGCTCGATCAGCTCGTACTGCGCGTCACGCGCCGACTTTTTGTAAAGGTTCATACCGCTGGCGGTCATAGCACAGGTCCTGCCGTTTGCTGCACGAGGCGCTCGACGAAAAATTCGAGGTGGCCGCGCGGGTTGGCGGGCAGCGGCCAGGTGTCGACCTTCTGTGCGATCGCCTTGAACGCCAGCGCGCACTTGGAACGCGGAAAGGCTTCATAGACCGCACGCTGCTTCTGCACCGCCTTGCGCACGCTTTCGTCGTAGGGCACTGCGCCGACGTATTGTAGGGCGACGTCCAGGAAGCGATCCGTGACCTTGGTCAACTTGGCGAACAGATTGCGACCTTCCTGCGGGCTCTGGGCCATGTTGGCCAGGACGCGGAAGCGGTTCATGCCGTAGTCGCGGTTCAGCAGTTTGATCAGCGCGTAGGCGTCGGTGATCGAGGTCGGCTCGTCGCAGACCACCAGCAACACTTCCTGGGCTGCGCGCACGAAACTGACTACCGAGTCACCAATACCCGCAGCGGTGTCGATCACCAGTACGTCGAGGTTGTCGCCGATGTCGCTGAACGCCTGAATCAGGCCGGCATGCTGGGCCGGGCTCAGGTGAACCATGCTCTGGGTGCCGGAAGCGGCCGGCACGATGCGGATCCCGCCGGGGCCCTGCAACAGCACGTCGCGCAGCTCGCAGCGGCCTTCGATCACGTCGGCCAGGGTGCGTTTGGGGGTCAGGCCCAGCAGAACGTCGACGTTCGCCAGCCCCAGGTCGGCGTCCAGCAGCATGACCCGACGGCCAAGCTCTGCCAGCGCCAGGGACAAGTTCACTGACACATTAGTCTTGCCGACGCCACCTTTGCCGCCGGTCACCGCGATCACCTGTACGGGATGCATGCTGCCCATGTTATTTCTTTACCTTGTCTTGCATAGACGGAGGCCACATTACTGGCTGCGCGTTCACAACCGGAACAATGCATGGCAGACCATCGATGTAGGTACAAAAACGGTTCATTACCTCAGCCAACCTGCTTGGTCGGACTGTGGTAGATATCAGCGAACATGTCAGCCATGGCTTCTTCGCTGGGTTCTTCCTGCATTTGCACACTGACGGCGCGGCTGACCAGTTGATGACGGCGCGGCAGATGCAGATCATCCGGAATACGCGGCCCATCGGTCAGGTAGGCGACCGGCAGTTCGTGACTGATCGCCAGGCTCAGCACTTCGCCAAGGCTGGCCGTCTCATCCAGTTTAGTCAGGATGCAGCCGGCGAGCCCGCAACGCTTGTAACTGTGATACGCGGCGGTTAGAACCTGTTTCTGGCTGGTGGTTGCCAGCACCAGATAATTTTTCGACCGAATGCCACGACCGGCCAGACTTTCCAGCTGCATGCGCAGCGCCGGATCGCTGGCTTGCAGGCCGGCGGTATCGATCAGCACCACGCGTTTGCGCAGCAGTGGATCCAGCGCCTGCACCAGGGACTGGCCCGGATCGACGTGGGTCACCGACACATTGAGGATGCGACCCAGAGTCTTGAGCTGCTCCTGCGCGCCGATACGGAAACTGTCCATGCTCACCAGCGCGATGTTCTGCGCGCCGTACTTGAGCACGTAACGGGCGGCCAGTTTGGCCAGGGTAGTGGTTTTGCCCATGCCGGCAGGACCGACCATGGCAATCACCCCACCCTCTTCCAGCGGCTCGACTTCCGGCACGGCGATCATCCGCGCCAAGTGCGCCAGCAGCATGCGCCAGGCCTGACGGGGTTCGTCGATCTCGGTGATCATCGACAGCAGATCACGGGACAGCGGGCCGGACAAACCGATGCGTTGCAGACGACGGTACAGATTGGCCTGAGCCGGACGGCTGCCTTGCAGCTGGTTCCAGGCCAGGGTGCCGAGTTGCACTTCCATCAGTTCGCGCAGGCTGTTGAGCTCGAAACGCATCGAGTCCAGAGCACGCGGATCAACGCCAGCGGAAACCGCTGCAGGCGCCGGTGCCGGACGGGCCGGAGCTTCGTAGGTCGGTTCGGTCAGCGGTTCGGCAGCGGTCAGCGGCAGGCCGGCCGTCAACGGCAGCCCGGCGAACAGCTGGCGATTGGTGTTGCCGTCGGCTTCGCCACGCAGGCTCAGTTCGGCCTGGGCGGTGACGATGCGCGACTGGGTCTTGCGCAGTTCATCCTCGAGCTCCATGTTCGGAACACGCGGGGCCAGCGCCGACAGTTTGTAATCGAGCGCCGCCGTCAGCTCGACGCCGCCGGCAATGCGGCGGTTGCCAATGATGGCGGCATCAGCGCCCAGCTCATCTCGAACCAGCTTCATGGCCTGACGCATATCGGCGGCGAAAAAACGCTTAACTTGCATAAACCACTACCTCAGCCGTTGGGCCCTACTGTCGCAACGATGGTCACTTGCTTGTTGTCCGGAATTTCCTGGTAGGCCAGCACATGCAGTCCGGGAACTGCCAGGCGACCAAAGCGCGAGAGCATCGCGCGAACCGGGCCTGCTACCAACAGGATCACCGGCTGACCTTGCATTTCCTGGCGCTGCGCCGCTTCGATCAGCGAACGCTGCAGCTTCTCGGCCATGCTCGGCTCCAGCAGAACGCCCTCTTCCGAGCCTTGTCCTGCCTTCTGCAGACTATTGAGCAATATTTGTTCCAACCTTGGCTCCAGCGTGATAACTGGCAGCTCCGACTCAGTCCCTACAATGCTTTGGACGATGGCGCGGGATACGCCGACCCGCACAGCGGCCACCAAAGCGGCGGTATCTTGACTCTTGGCGGCATTGTTGGCGATGGCTTCGGCAATGCTGCGGATATCGCGCACCGGCACGTGTTCGGCCAGCAACGCCTGCAATACTTTGAGCAACTGCGACAGCGTGACCACACCCGGCACCAGCTCTTCTGCCAGTTTCGGCGAGCTCTTGGCCAGCAATTGCATCAATTGCTGCACTTCTTCGTGGCCGATCAGTTCACTGGAGTGCTTGTACAGAATCTGGTTCAAGTGGGTCGCAACCACGGTGCTGGCATCGACCACGGTGTAACCGAGCGATTGCGCCTGGGCGCGCTGGCTGACTTCGATCCACACCGCCTCCAGGCCGAAAGCCGGATCTTTGGCGGTAATGCCGTTGAGCGAGCCGTAGACCTGACCCGGGTTGATCGCCAGTTCGCGATCCGGGTAGATCTCGGCTTCGGCCAGGATCACGCCCATCAGGGTCAGGCGATAGGCGCTCGGCGCCAGATCGAGGTTGTCGCGGATGTGCACGGTCGGCATCAGGAAGCCCAGATCCTGCGAGAGCTTCTTGCGCACGCCCTTGATCCGCGCCAGCAATTGCCCGCCCTGATTGCGGTCCACCAGCGGAATCAGGCGGTAGCCGACTTCCAGGCCGATCATGTCGATCGGGGTCACGTCATCCCAGCCCAGCTCCTTGGTTTCCATGGCGCGGGCCGGCGACGGCAGCAGTTCCTGTTGACGCTTGACCTCTTCCAGCGCGATGACCTTGGCCACGTTCTGCTTCTTCCAGAACAGGTAAGCGCCACCGGCCGCCAGTGCAGCCATGGTCAGGAACGAAAAGTGCGGCATGCCCGGCACCAGGCCCATGACCGCCATCAGACCGGCCGCCACCGCCAGCGCTTTGGGCGAGGCGAACATCTGGCGATTGATCTGCTTGCCCATGTCTTCCGAGCCGGAAGCACGGGTCACCATGATCGCCGCCGCTGTAGATAACAACAGTGATGGCAATTGCGCCACTAAACCGTCACCGATGGTCAGCAAGGCGTAAACCTTGCCCGCGTCAGCGAAAGTCATGTTGTGCTGGAAGATACCGACGGCCATGCCGCCGATCAGGTTGATGAACAGAATCAGCAAACCGGCGATGGCGTCACCGCGCACAAACTTGCTGGCACCGTCCATCGAACCGTAGAACTCGGCCTCCTGGGCCACTTCCTGACGACGGGCCTTGGCCTGCGCCTGATCGATCAGACCGGCGTTGAGGTCGGCGTCGATCGCCATTTGCTTGCCGGGCATCGCATCGAGGGTGAAACGCGCGCTCACCTCGGAAATCCGCCCGGCACCTTTGGTTACCACGACGAAGTTGATGATCATCAGGATCGCGAAAACCACGATACCGACCACGTAGTTACCGCCGATCACCACCTCACCGAAGGCCTGAATCACCTTACCGGCAGCAGCGTGGCCGTCCTGACCGTGGAGCATCACCACCCGCGTCGACGCCACGTTCAGCGCCAGTCGCAACAGCGTCGCCACCAGCAGGATCGTCGGGAACACCGCAAAATCCAGCGGCCGCAAGGCGTACACGCAGACCAGCAGCACGACGATCGACAGGGCAATGTTGAAGGTGAAGAACACGTCGAGCAGGAACGGCGGCACCGGCAACATCATCATCGCCAGCATGACCAGCAGCAACAGCGGCACACCCAGATTGCCTCGACTGAGGTCGGCAACATTCGAGCGAGCAGTGTTGAATAACTGAGAGCGATCCACCGGTTTTCCCCGTTCCTTTAAAGCAAACTTTTGACGCCCGAAGCAGGCGCAGGGCGGCTACTGCAAGAAGCCTTCCAACTTTTGCCAAGGCGTGAAACAGAGGGGGTGATGAATGCACAAAGGGGCGGCACGCACGTCGTGCGCCCGCCCCTGTTCAGCGATGTTCACTGAGATGAAATCCCGATAGTCAACTGGCTACCGGAATGTGCGCCGAAGTGATCGGACCGAAAGAGAGGGCTGCATTATCCAGATAGCGCGTGCCCCTGAACACGCTGTGACCACCAACATCGACAACGTCCTCCTCCGTATACATCAGTACCACCATGGTGACAGGCGCGACATCAGTGGACTTCGCATGACCCTCCATCAGATTCAATGACCATTCGAAACGCATGAATGGCAGGTCGCTGATTTCAATCGGAGGAGCCCCCGCATCCAGCCGAAAGTACTGCCGCGTCGTGATGCGCAATTGGTTGCCGACTACCGTGAACGATGGTTTTCCATATCGTTGTTCTACGGGCCCGCCATTACTCGCCCACTGGTCCATGTAATGACCGGGGTCGGTAAATAGAGCGAACAACGACGGGTTATCGCGGATATTACCGGCTGCGCCAAAGAAGTCGTTGTAGGAGTGGTGATACGCAAACCCGGCCAGTTCAGGCCGGATCGCATTGCTGGGATTATCCAGATAACTCGGAATGAACTGATTGGCCATGACCAGAAAGTTGAGAAAGTCCAGCTTCAGGTCGAACGTCACCTCATAGAAAATGGCCCGCTCGCCTGCGTCCCTTTCCAGCTTCCCTGAAACGAACTCCATCTCCATGCCCGGCAGTTTTCGGTAAACGCGACTTGTCATGATCTACCCCGGATTTCCAGTGAATGAGTTATCAACCACTGCGTTCGCAGAGTGCGAACAGGCAACGGCGTGAATTCCGGATTTATAAGGCGCCTGGGAACAACACGCGTCTACTGTCAGAACTAACAGGTCGCGGGACATTTCAGACCGACGGCACCCATTGTCTTTTAAACGCTGGTGTTTAAACGAAACCTTCAGACACGCCTTACAGGCTACGAATTCTTGCGCCGCTGCCTACGGCTACGCCAGAATCCGCCGGCTTGTGCGCTGTGGGGTCGGGTTCTATTGTGGGTCGGTCGCTGACGAATCAGCGATCGGGTTTAGCGACTCGGCTCAATTTAAAGGTGCACCAGCGTTCCTGGCTTCGTTGCGGATCTGTATGTCTGCAATTTCGTTATGGTGGCTGTATGCGGGAGACCCTTGCGGTCTGCCGGGTGCCTTTGACCGGTTCGCTAACCTGCGTACAGCCGCCACCCTTCCTGTTTAGCGACAGGATTTGGCGGCTCCACTTCAAAGGAGCTTCACCATGATCAAACCAACACCCAACCCACCCGAAACCGATCCCGCCTCGCCCTACGAATCCCTCGATTCCAGAAAGCTTCACGAAGCCGCCGACCGCGCCCTCGATCACTATCTCTGCCCGCCCGGCTCCACGCCACCACCGCGCAAAACCCGCAGAATGTACGCCGTCACCGCGGACTTCAAAAACGAAGAGCTGCTGGCCGATGCCTGCGAAACCCTCGCCTCGGCCAGAACAATCGTCAATGACTTCACCCATCTCATGCCCGCCTCGCAGCGCAGGACATTGGTGGGGATTGCGCAACTGATCATGCTCGGCGAGCTGGCAGTGAATCGGGTGCTGGATAATCTGGAATTGCCGAATTAACGCGTCGCCA
>NZ_JBWKZE010000037.1:0-51192 GCF_059424205.1 Pseudomonas sp. GW456-12-1-14-TSB6 | reverse complement strand
CTTAAAATACAAAACGCCCGATGCAGTGCATCGGGCGTTAGGATGAGACAGGTGTAAACCTATTTCAGGACTAGACAGTGAGATCAAAAGCCCCCTCACCCTTGCCCTCTCCCATGGGAGAGGGGACCGACCGCAATGTCTCCGAACATGTGTTCACCATGTCTCAGGTACATACAGGGAGAGGGCTAGGGTGAGGGCAGGCGGTCTCAAGGCTTACGAAAGATCCGCCCCCAGCACAACACTCAAGGCACTGCGCGCATCATCCAACTGCACCAACGTCGCATGCCTCGCCCCCAACGCATCCCGATTCTCGATAGCCGTCAAAATCGCCTTGTGCCGAGGCAACGCCAGTTCATGCAGATTCGGCCGCTGGTTCGAATGCTTCAACGCCTCGGCAATCGCCACCGCAAGCATGTTGCACAGGTTGGCCAGCAAATCGTTGTGGGTCGCGTCGGCAATCCGGCTGTGAAAGTCCAGATCCGGTTGCAGCAAGGCCTCAGGCGTTGGCGCTGCTTCCATGCGCTGGTAAGCCTCGGCAATCGACGCAATGTCGGCATCGGTGGCGTGCTGGGCGGCGAGGGCGGCGGCGGCCGGTTCGATGATGCTGCGCACGCTGGTCAGAACATTGAAGAACTCGTTCTGCGGGCTGCTTTGCATCAGCCAGTGCAGCACGTCCGGGTCGAGCATGTGCCATTCGCGGCGTGGTTTGACCACGGTGCCGACGCGCGGCTTGGAATACACCAGACCCTTGGCGACCAGCACTCGGGTGGCTTCGCGCAACACCGGCCGGCTGACCGCGTACTCCTCGCAGAGCAAGGCTTCGGCGGGCAGCTTGTCGCAGGGCAGAAAGCGTCCGGAAACAATCTGCATGCCCAGTTCCTGGACGATGCGCGAGTGCATGCTTTTACGGTCGGAAGGTTTGCGGTAATCCATGGGGAGTGACGCGATCCTGAGCGATGGAGATGCCGCGCATCATAGCAGGCACGGCGTAATCTGGAGCGAGGCAATGATCGTTCCCACGTCGAGGCGTCGAACCGTCTGCGTGGGAATGCCTGAAGGGACGCTCTGCGTTCCAGCTCTCGAATGGGACGCAGAGCGTCCCGGGCTGCATTCCCACGCGGAGCGTGGGAACGATCAGTCGGCGGTTTTAGTGGGAATGGCGCGGGACTTCAGCCCCTCGGCAACCGACGAGGAAGTCGAAATCGCAACCCTGATCCGCCTGCAGCACATGGTCGATGTACAACTGACGATACCCACCTACCAACAGCTGCTGCGGCGGTTGCAGATCCGCCATCCGCGCCGCCAGTTCAGCGTCCGGAATATCCAGATGCAAACGCCCGCTGGCGCAGTCCAGTTCGATCCAGTCACCTTCCTTCACCGCCGCCAAAGGCCCGCCGGCCGCCGCTTCCGGAGCTACGTGCAAGACAACGGTGCCATACGCAGTGCCGCTCATCCGTGCGTCGGAGATGCGCACCATGTCAGTCACGCCCTGCGCCAGCAGCTTGGCCGGCAAACCCATGTTGCCGACTTCGGCCATGCCCGGATAACCCTTCGGCCCGCAATTTTTCATCACCAGAATCGAGTCCGCATCGACGTCCAGTTCCGGGTCGTTGATCCGCGCCTTGTACATGTCAAAGTTCTCGAAAACGACGGCGCGGCCACGGTGCTGCATCAGTTCCGGTGTGGCAGCTGACGGTTTGAGCACCGCACCCAGCGGCGCCAGGTTACCGCGCAACACGCAGATGCCGCCGTCGGCGCGGATCGGGTTGTCGAGGGTGCGGATCACTTCGTCTTCACCGTAGATCGGTGCATCCTTGGTGTTCTCGCCGATGGATTTGCCGTTGACGGTCAAAGCGTTCGGGTTGGGAATCAGATTGGCCTCGCCAAGACGCCGCAGCACGGCCGGCAAACCGCCCGCGTAGTAGAACTCCTCCATCAGGAAACGCCCGGACGGTTGCAGGTCGACGATGGTCGGCATGCCGCGACCGATGCGCGTCCAGTCGTCCAGATCCAGCTCGACGCCGATGCGCCCGGCGATGGCTTTGAGGTGGATCACCGCGTTGGTCGAACCGCCAATCGCCGCGTTGACCCGGATCGCGTTTTCGAAGGCTTCCTTGGTCAGGATCTTCGACAGTTTGAGATCCTCACGAACCATCTCTACCGCGCGCATGCCGGACATGTGCGCCAACACATAACGCCGCGCATCCACTGCCGGAATCGCCGCGTTGTGCGGCAGGGACGTGCCCAGTGCTTCGGCCATGCAAGCCATGGTCGACGCGGTGCCCATGGTGTTGCAGGTGCCGGCCGAGCGAGACATGCCGCCCTCGGCCGCGAGGAAATCGTCAATCGTGATGGTGCCGGCCTTGACCTGTTCGCTGAGCTGCCAGACCACGGTGCCGGAGCCGATGTCCTTGCCCTTGTGCTTGCCGTTGAGCATCGGCCCGCCGGTGACGACAATCGCCGGTACGTCGCAACTGGCCGCGCCCATCAGCAGGGCCGGGGTGGTCTTGTCGCAACCGGTCAGCAGCACCACGCCGTCAATCGGGTTGCCGCGAATCGCTTCCTCGACGTCCATGCTCGCCAGGTTGCGGGTGAGCATGGCGGTCGGGCGCAGGTTCGATTCGCCATTGGAGAACACCGGGAATTCCACCGGGAAGCCGCCAGCCTCGATCACCCCGCGTTTGACGTGTTCCGCGATCTGGCGGAAGTGCGCGTTGCACGGGGTCAGTTCCGACCAGGTGTTGCAGATGCCGATGATCGGCTTGCCGTGAAACTGATGGTCGGCGATGCCCTGATTCTTCATCCAGCTGCGGTACATGAAGCCGTTCTTGTCGGCCGTGCCAAACCATTGGGCGGAGCGCAGGGTGGGTTTCTTATCAGACATGATCGATTCTCTTATTGTAAGACTATTGTTTGCGAGCTTTGGCTAAACATAAGCGCAAAATCGCCGGTTTGGAAGTGTTGTTGCGTAATTAGTATTACTATATAGTCGTTTTCGACGGAGGGATGGCCCTGGCGGTTTTCCGCGAGAGGCGTCCCCCGAGGTTCCATAAAAACAACAATCGGAGACCGATCTCATGAGCCAGGAACTGCGGCTTGTCCGGCGCATCACGCTGAAACTGATTCCCTTCCTGATCCTGCTGTACCTGATCGCCTATGTGGATCGCTCCGCCGTCGGCTTCGCCAAGCTGCACATGGGCGCCGACATCGGTATCGGCGATGCCGCCTACGGCCTCGGCGCCGGGCTGTTTTTCATCGGCTACTTTCTGTTTGAAATCCCCAGCAACCTGATGCTCGAACGCTTCGGCGCGCGGCGCTGGTTTGCGCGGATCATGATCACCTGGGGCGCGATCACCATCGGCATGGCCTTCGTCCAGGGCCCGCACAGTTTCTACGTGATGCGCTTTCTGCTCGGCGCGGCGGAGGCGGGGTTCTTTCCCGGCGTTCTGTACTACATCACCCAATGGTTCCCGGTGCGCCATCGCGGTAAGATCCTCGGGCTGTTCATCCTTTCCCAACCCATCGCGATGATGATCACCGGCCCCGTGTCCGGCGGCCTGCTGGGCATGGACGGCATCCTCGGCCTGCACGGCTGGCAGTGGTTGTTCATCGTTATCGGCACCCCGGCGATCCTGCTGACCTGGCCGGTATTGCGCTGGCTGCCGGACGGCCCGCAGCAAGTGAAATGGATGGACCAGGCCGAGAAGGACTGGCTGACCGGCGAGCTGAAAAAGGACCTGCAGGAATACGGCCAGACCCGCCACGGCAATCCGTTGCATGCGCTCAAGGACAAACGCGTGTTGCTGCTGGCGCTGTTCTACCTGCCGGTGACCCTGAGCATCTATGGCCTGGGTCTGTGGTTGCCGACCCTGATCAAACAGTTTGGCGGCAGTGATCTGGTCACCGGTTTCGTGTCCTCGGTGCCGTACATCTTCGGGATCATCGGCCTGCTGATCATTCCGCGCAGTTCCGACCGCTTGAACGACCGCTACGGCCATCTGGCGGTGCTCTATGTGCTGGGTGCCATCGGCCTGTTCCTCAGCGCCTGGCTGTCCTTGCCGGTGGCGCAACTGGCGGCGTTGTGTCTGGTGGCGTTTGCGTTGTTTTCCTGCACGGCGGTGTTCTGGACGCTGCCGGGCCGATTCTTTGCCGGTGCCAGCGCGGCGGCCGGGATCGCCTTGATCAACTCGGTGGGCAACCTCGGCGGCTACATCGGCCCTTTCGTGATCGGCGCGCTGAAGGAATACACCGGCAACCTCGCTTCGGGCCTGTACTTCCTGTCCGGGGTGATGGTGTTCGGGCTGATTCTGACGGGCGTCGTTTATCGCTTGCTGGAGCGCAAACATGTGCTGCCAGTCGAGCAATTTGCAGCGAGCGCACGCGGTGCGACGCGCACCTGATTTCGATCCGGGATTTGTTTTAACAGGAGAACATCATGCATCTGGTTCAATTCGAATTGAGTAACGGCGAGCGCCGTGTCGGGGTGGTCGAGGGCGGTCTGGTGCGTGAAGTGCAGGATGCGCGCACGGTTCGTGATCTTGCCTTGGCGGCAATCGAGGCCGGCAACACGCTCGCGCAGCAAGTGCAGACCCTCGGCCTGGGCATCAGCCATGATTACGCCGAGTTGCTGGCCCAACTGCGCATCCTGCCGCCACTGGATCACCCGGACCCGGCGCACCTGCTGGTCAGCGGCACCGGCCTCACGCACCTCGGCAGCGCGTCGGCCCGGGACAAGATGCACCAGCAGGCCGGCGACGAAGCGGCGATGACCGACACCATGCGCATCTTCAAGTGGGGCGTGGAGGGCGGCAAACCGGCGGCGGGGCAGGCGGGCGTGCAGCCGGAATGGTTCTACAAGGGCGACGGCAGCATTGTCGTGCGTCCCGGTCAGCCGTTCCCGCTGCCGCCGTTTGCCGAAGACGCTGGCGAGGAACCGGAAATGGCCGGCCTCTACATCATCGGCCACGACGGCAAGCCGTATCGCCTCGGTTTTGCGGTGGGCAACGAGTTCTCCGATCACGTTATGGAACGCAAGAATTACCTGTACCTGGCCCACTCGAAACTGCGCAGTTGCAGCTACGGCCCGGAACTTCGCACGGGTGAATTGCCTCAACACCTGGCGGGCACCAGTCGCATCCTGCGCGACGGCGAAGTGCTGTGGCAGAACGAGTTCCTCAGCGGCGAGGCCAATATGTGCCACAGCCTGGCGAACCTCGAATACCACCACTTCAAGTACCGCCAGTTCCTGCGTCCTGGCGACGTGCACATTCACTTTTTCGGCACCGCGACCCTGTCGTTCGCCGATGGCATCCGCACTCAGCCGGGCGACGTGTTCGAAATCAGCCAGGCCGAATTCGGCGCGCCGCTGGTCAACGGCATCGCCCCGGTCGCAGCGGCATTCGAACCGGACAGCATTGGCACCCTTTAAGGAGATCCCATGACTCAGATTCTCGGTCACAACTACATCGGCGGTCGTCGCAGCGCGGCGGGCAACGTCAAGCTGCAGAGCGTCGACGCCACCACGGGCGAAGCACTGCCCCACGATTTCATTCAGGCCACGGAAGCGGAAGTAGACGCCGCCGCCAAAGCCGCTGCGGCGGCGTATCCGGCGTATCGCAGCCTCAGCGCCGAACGCCGCGCGCAGTTTCTCGATGCAATTGCCGATGAGCTGGACGCACTGGGTGATGATTTCGTCGCCGTGGTCTGTCGCGAAACCGCGCTGCCGGCCGGGCGGATTCAAGGCGAAAGAGGGCGCACCAGCGGCCAGATGCGCTTGTTCGCCAAAGTCCTGCGGCGCGGTGATTTCTACGGTGCGCGGATCGACCTGCCGTTGCCGGATCGTCAGCCGTTGCCGCGTCCGGATCTGCGCCAGTACCGTATCGGCCTGGGGCCGGTGGCGGTGTTCGGCGCTAGCAATTTTCCGCTGGCGTTCTCTACTGCTGGCGGCGATACCGCGTCGGCGCTGGCGGCCGGTTGCCCGGTGGTGTTCAAGGCCCACAGCGGTCATATGGCCACGGCCGAGCTTGTCGCCGATGCGCTGATTCGTGCAGCAGAAAAAACCGCTATGCCGGCCGGTGTGTTCAACATGATCTACGGCGGTGGCGTCGGCGAATGGCTGGTCAAGCATCCTGCGATTCTGGCCGTGGGTTTCACCGGTTCGCTGCGGGGCGGACGGGCGCTGTGTGATATGGCGGCCGCGCGGCCTCAGCCAATCCCGGTTTTTGCCGAGATGTCGAGCATCAACCCGGTGATCGTGTTGCCCCAGGCACTGGCCGTACGTTCGGAAACCGTCGCCCGCGATCTGACCGCGTCGGTGGTACAGGGCTGTGGTCAGTTCTGTACCAATCCGGGCCTGGTGATCGGCATTCGCTCACCGCAATTCACCGCGTTCGTCGAGCAAGTCGCGGCGCTGATCGGCGATCAACCGGCGCAAACCATGCTCAATGCCGGCACCCTCGGCAGCTACGGCAAAGGCCTGGAAAAACTCCTGGCGCACGCCGGCATCGAGCACCTGGCGGGCAATCCGCAGCAGGGCAATCAGGCGCAGCCGCAGTTGTTCAAGGCCGATGTCAGCCTGCTGATCGATGGCGATGAAGTGCTGCAGGAAGAAGTGTTCGGCCCGACCACGGTGATTGTCGAAGTGGCCGACAAGGCGCAGTTGAGCGCGGCGTTGCAGGGCCTGCACGGGCAACTGACGGCGACCATCATCGGCGAGCAGACGGATTTCGAGCACTTCCCGGAGCTGACGCCGTTGCTGGAACAGAAGGTCGGACGGATCCTGCTCAATGGTTATCCGACCGGTGTCGAAGTGTGCGATTCGATGGTGCACGGCGGGCCTTATCCGGCGACGTCCGATGCCCGTGGCACTTCGGTGGGCACGCTGGCGATCGATCGATTCCTGCGTCCGGTGTGCTTCCAGAACTACCCCGACAGTCTGCTGCCGGAACCGCTGAAAAACGCCAACCCGTTGCGCATACAGCGGCTGGTCGATGGCAAGCCATCGCGCGAAGCCCTTTAACTCACACACCATGATCGTTCCCACGTCGAGGCGTCGAACCGTCCGCGTGGGAATGCAGCCCGGGACGCTCCGCGTCCCATTCGAGAGCTGGAACGCGGAGCGTCCCTTGAGGCATTCCCACGCAGAGCGTGGGAACGATCAAGAGCAGGGGCTTTGAGCTATCATTGCCCCTTTCCCCCTGAAAGACATGATTGCCATGACTGCCGTAACCGACACCCTTCTCAACGCCCTCGAACACTGCGGTATGGTCGAAATCGACGGCCTGCACGCTTTCGAATTCGCCCTCGACGAAGACGACAACCTGCACATCGAATGCATCGATGGCCGGGCAGCCAAGCATTGGGAGTTCACCCCGGCGCAGGTGGCAGCGGCGACGTTTGATCAAGGTTTGCAGAGTTGGCTGATCGTCGGTTTTGCCAGCGACACCAAAACCGTCGGCGAGCACCGTCTGGTGTGCCTCGGTGATGTACTGAGCAGTGCCGACGACGAGGACGAAACTGAATGAACATGCGTAAATTCTGGCCATTGCTGATAGCCGGCAGCGTCGGCGCGATGGGCCTTTCCAGTGCCTCGGCCGAGAGCTTCCAGTTTTTGGTGGGCTCCTACACCGCCGATACCAGCGAAGGCATTTACCGGATGAACTTCAACAGCGCTACCGGCCAGATCGACGCCAAGCCGCTGCAAGTGATCAAGAGTGAAAACCCGTCATGGCTGACCCTGTCGAAGGATCAGCGTCGGCTGTTTGTGGTCAACGAAAACGGCCCTGGGCAGAAAGACCCGGTCGGTCGCGTCAGCAGTTATTCCATCGATCCGAAGACCCACGCACTGACCCTGATCAATCAGGTCCAGAGCCTGGGCAACGAGCCGACCCATTCCAGCCTCAGCGGCGACGCCAGCCATCTGTTCGTCAGCAACTATTCGGTGATGGAAGATCCGGGCGGCACCCTTGCGGTATTGCCGGTGGGCAGCGACGGCAAGCTCAAACCGGTGGTGCAGATGAGCGCGCACCCGGCGAGCCGGATCAATCTCGAGCGTCAGGCCTCGAACCACGTGCACTCGACGGTTTCCTCGCCGGACGGTCGTTATGTGTTCTCCAATGACCTGGGCGCGGACAAGGTCTTTGTCTACCTGTTCGATCCCAAGGCCAACCCGGACTTGCCATTGACGCCGGCGATGACCGCTTCTGTGCCTTTGCCCGCCGGCAGCGGCCCGCGTCATCTGTTGTTCAGCGCCGACGGCAAACACGCCTGGCTGACCATGGAAATGAGCGCCCAGGTTGCGGTGTTCGATTACCACGACGGCGTGCTGACCCAGACGCAACTGGTCGATCTGGCGGCCGGTCAACCGACCTCGGACAAGGCTGCCGCCGCGTTGCACGCGTCCGCCGACGGCAAATTCCTCTATGTCAGCAACCGTGGCACCGCCAATCAGTTGCTGGTGTTTGCAATCGATCCGGCGTCCGGTCAGCTCAAAGAGTTGCAGCGACGTTCGGTGGAAGGTGATCACCCCCGTGAGTTCAGCCTCGATCCAAGCGGCAAATTCCTGCTGATCGCCAATCAGAAAAGCAATCAGATTGTCGTGGTCGAGCGCGACAGCAAGACCGGTCTGCTGGGCAAAACCGTACAAAAACTGCCGATGGACGCCCCGAGCGATATCAAGTTCCTCATGCGTCAATAAGCCGCAGGCCCCGTTCTAGGGGGCCTGAAGCTATGTATTAATCCTGCTGATAACAGGTAATGTTGCAAAGCATTTCAAGCGATCAACCCTCGAGCGTTAAGTTTGCTCCACGGCCCAACCGGGCAAGCAAGCCAACTGAACACGAGGGTTACCGCCATGAACTTCAATCTCTTCTCCGTAATTGCCGCTTCCGCCATCTCCGCCACCGTGGCTCTGCCAGCCAGTGCCAACGTTGAAATCAGCGACAAAAAATCCCACACCCAGAGCTACACCCAGAAATACCTGCAACAAAGCGCCAACTTCTACGCCGCGCTGGATCACAAAGCTCAACACTGAAATTTCCGTTACGCCCTGGAACTGCCCAAGGCTGCGATCCTTTGATCTTGTTTCCTGAAAAAGCAAAATCAAAAGATCGCAGCCTTGGGCAGTTTTTTGCCTGCGCAACGACCGACGATAGCTATTTTTAAACGACGAGATAGATCGGCTAAATAATCAACGAAGGTGATGGTTACTATGGAAAACCCTGAGTGGATACTCCGGCTTTTTTGATCGATTCTGTGGACCTCGAAACATTGTCCACGGAGCACACATCATGGCCAGTTCAATCATCACTTCCGCCAAACGCGGCGCCTACGTGGCCATCGGTCTGTACCTGGTCATGGTGCTGTTTGTCAGTCTGGCGTCGCAGTCGCAACACAGCTTCGAAGCACCGATCGACGTCGCCCATCCCGGCATCCAGTTCGAACTTCGCTCGCAAAACGCGGCGGTCGGTTCAGCTGAACTCGCGGGAGTCGGCGGAGCATGAAAGGCTACAGACTTTGGGTCATTGCCGGACTGGCGTTCTTGACCAACGGCGCTTCCCTGTTGGGATTCGGCCAGGGCTCGGTCGGCGGGCTGGCCAGGGCCATAGAGGCCAACCACAACATCGCGCACAACATCGAACGGGCCAATGCGCTGGGGCTGCTGGCCGGCAATCCGCCAGCGAAAACCGCCAGCGGTTTTCTCGGCCCGTTCGAAGTGGATTGCTCGGCCATCGGCATGTGTGAAGTGTTGGCGTAACGCGCCTACTTTTTCATGATGCCGGTGAACAGTTCCGACTCCAGAAACCGCTGCAACCAGGCCTGCAACCGCACGTAAGGCGTCTGCGCAAACCAGTCTCGATCAACGTGAGCAAACTGGCGAACGAACGGCAACAGCGCGATATCGGCAAGGCTCGGATGCCCGGCCAGCAAGTAATCGCGACCCTCGAGCAACTCATCCAGTTTCTGCAAGAACAGAGCACCTTCCGCCCGATAAACCTCCATCGGCTGTTCCGGATAACGTTCGGCGTACTTGTAGCGATTCAAGTGCACCTTGAACACTTGATCGTTGGCCTCGATCAACTCGGCGATCCTTGAATCGCCACCCAGCAACCAGTTATCCGGATCGTTCTGCGCCAGCGCCCAGTGCATGATTTCCAGGCTCTCATCGATCACCTGACCGTCCGCATCCAGCACCGGCACCGTGCCCTTGGGCGAGATCGCCAGCATCTGGGCCGGTTTGGCCTTGAGGCTGACTTCGACGATCTCCACCGGCACGCCCGAATAACGCAGGGCCATCCGTGCCCGCATCGCGTACGGGCAGCGGCGGAAGGAATACAGCGTGTTCATTTCACCTCCAGCGTGCTCAAACCGTTGCCTTGTCGCTGCACCTGAATCTGTACCGGAATCCGTTCGTGCATTTCCTGTACGTGGGAAATCACCGCAACCTTGCGCCCTTGAGCCTGCAAGCCGTCGAGGGCGTCCATGGCCAGTTGCAGGGATTCCGGATCGAGACTGCCGAAGCCTTCGTCGATGAACAGCGATTCGATCTTCAACGTACTCGACGCCATCGAGGCCAGACCCAAGGCAAGGGCCAGCGACACCAGAAACGTTTCGCCGCCGGACAGCGAATGCACCGAGCGCAGTTCGTCGCCCATCTCCGTGTCCATCACCAGCAGGCCGAGCATGCTGCCGCCGCGCTTGAGGCGGTAGCGCTTGACCAGTTGCCGCAGCTGCACGTTGGCGTGATGCACCAGCAGGTCGAGGTTGTAAGCCTGGGCGATCTTGCGGAAGGTGTCGCCAGTGGCCGAGCCGATCAGCGCATTGAGCCGCGCCCAGCGCTGATATTCGGCATAGGCATCGGCGATCTGCTGCGCGAGCGCTTGATTGGCGTTCTGGCGGCGCTGGTCTTCGGCCTGCTCGGCGCGCAGTTCGGCGCATTGCTGTTCGCTGGCCGTGCACTGGTTTTGCAGGTCGGCGAGGGCGCTGGCGAGTTGTTCGGCGTCCAGGTTGCCGTTGTGTTGGCCCTGATGTTCGAGCAGACGCTGATCGCGTTCCTGCACCAACACCGTGGCCTGTTCAACGGCTTTTTCGTTGCGCTGCAAGCGCTGGCGCAGCTCATCAACTTGCGCGTCATCAATCCGCAGCAGGTCTTCGAGGCCACCGTCATCCAGCTCCGGATGACGGGCGCGCCAGTCGGCAATCTTGCCGGCCAGATCACGATCTTCGGTTTCCAGCGCTTGCAGACGTTCCTGCTGCGCTTTCAGCTCGGCGGCGATTTGCACGAGCTGCGTACGCGCGTCCTGCAGCGCCTGAGTCGTGGTGGATTCGGCGTTGCGTGCCTGTTCCACGGCCTGTTCCAGTTGCTGCTGCCAATGCTCGGCGCAGGTGTGATCGCCCAGCAATTGCGCAAGCTTCTCTTGGCTGGTCTGTTGTTGCCCGGTCAGCGCGTTGAGTTGCTGCTCAGCGTTTTGCAGCTGCTGCACACGGCCCTGTTGGCGGTCCTGTTCTTTCTCGAGCGTCTGCTGGCGTTGTTGCTGTTCGGCCAGCTCTTCCTTCTGCTGATCGACTTGCGCCAGACGTTCGGCGATCTGCCGGTCAAGCTGCATGAAGGTCGCCGCCGGTTCGGCGCGCAGGGCTTCGAGGGTGTCGCTCGGCAGCAGTGTGGCGAAGGCCGCCAGTTCTTCGTCCAGGCGCTGGCGGTCAGCGCCCAGCTCGCGTTGCTGATTGCTCAGGTGTTGGGCCGCTTGCTGGTGCGCCGTCTCGGCCTGACGCAATTGCTGGGTCAGGCGCGCCGCGTCCTGTTGCAGCGTGAGCAGGGCGGTCTGGCGCTGTTCGTCCTGGGTGATGCTCTGGTTCAGCTGTTCATTCTGGCGAGTCAGCCACGCTGCGCGCTTGTCACTGTCCTGATTCAGCAACGATGCCGCCAGCGGATGTGCCTCGATGCTCGGCGTCAGCGCCTGCTGCTGGGCGGCCAGTTGTTCCTGCTGTTGCAGCAGTTCCTTTTGCCGAGCAATCACCCCACCGACATCGGCACGCAGCTCGGTGAGTTTTTCCTTCAGTTGATCGACTGCTTGCTGCGCGCTGGCCTGCTCGTTTTCATCGTGACGGCCGAGGCTTTGCAGCAAGGCTTCCGGCTGGTGGTACGGATGCTCGTTGCTGCCGCAGACCGGGCACGGCTGGTCGTCCTGCAACTGCGCGCGCAGCTCTTCGACACTGGCACTGCGGGCCAGACGCTGACGCTCGAGCAGTTCACGGGTGACGTTGAGGGTCTGTTCGGCGACGGTCAGCTCGGACTTGGTCTTCACCCCGTCCTGGGTCAGGCGCTCGCGTTCCTGTTGCGCATCGAGCTGACGCTGTTGCAGCTCGGCACTGCGTTTGTCCAGCTCCTGCTGACTGGCCCACAGGCGCGTCAGGTCCTCGACGGCGCGCAATTGCTTGCGGTTGTCCTGCAACAGAGTGCCGAGGATGCCGATCTGCTCGGCGACGGCGTCCGGCTCGGCGCCGGCTTCCTTGAACAGCACTTCCAGCTGTTGCTTCTGCGTGGCGAGCGCTTCGCTGGCGCGGGCGGCGTTTTCTTCGAGGGAGGCGAGTTCGCTTTGGCCCTTGTTCAACCGATTGCCGATCAGCATCAGTTGCTGCAAGCGGTCGCGGTAGGCATTCCACGCTTCGCTCAACGGTGCCAAGTGAGCGCTTTGCTCAAGATCGGCGGCAATGCGCTGCAAGCGTTCGGCGACCTGTTTTTGCTGATCGAGCAGGGTCTGGATCGCGCTCTGGCCCTGGGCACAGGCTTGCTCAGCGGCTTGCTTCGCTTCGGTGCCGGACGCAACGTCCTTGGCGAGGCGGGCGAGGGTGCTCTGCTCCTCGAAGGCCTGACGCAACAGCGGCGCGCTTTCGCTCAGTTGCGTTTGCGCCTGGGTCAGGGCGATCTGCGCTGCGGCGAGATCCTGTTCCAGTCGTGTCTGGCGCTCGGTCAGCTCGCCATGTTGCCGGGTGTGCGCGTGGATCTGTGCGGCCAGCGGCGTCAGCTGTGCATCGAGTTCGGTCTTGCGGGCGAACTGGTGCCGTTGCGGGGCAAGTTGTTCCAGGCGGGTGAGCTTCAGGCGCTCGCCGGCCAGCGACTCTCGCTCGTGCTCGGCGCTGCGCAGTTGCTCGGCAGCGGCTTGTTGCGAGTCTTGCAGCCGCAGCAGCTCCTTGAGCCAGTCGTGCTGTTGCTCGATCTGCTTGAGCTGCGCCTGCTGCAACTTCAGTTGTTGCTGGGCGGCATTGAAGCGCTCGTCCAGTTCCGCGCGGGCCTCGGGGGCCAGCGGAGTTACGCCGGTGGCCTGATCCTGCAACTGCTTGTGGGCTTCGCGGGCCTCTTTGGTCTTGTCGAACGCGCGGCGGCCGAGGCGGGTGTAGAGCGCGGTGTCGGTGAGCTTTTCCAGCAGTTCGCTGCGGTCGTTGTCATCGGCCTTGAGAAACGCACTGAATTCGCTCTGGGCCAGCAGCACGGCGCGGGTGAACTGTTCGAAGTTCAGGCCCAGCGCGGCCTCGAGCTGAGTCTTGTACTCGCCTTTCTGGCTGGCGAGCAGTTGATCCTGATCGATGTCGCGCAGGCTCTGACGGCTCGCCTGCAACTTGCCGCCGGCCTTTTCCCGGGCGCGGTTGGCTTCCCAGCGCGCGCGATACCTGCGGCCATCGACGCCGACAAAATCCACTTCGGCAAAGCCTTCACCGGTGCCGCGACGCAGCAGGGTGCGCGGGTCGCCGGTGGCGATTTCGCCGTCGGCGTCCGGCACCTTGGCGTCACGGCTAGTGTTGTTCAAGCGCGGCACAGAGCCAAACAACGCCAGGCACAGCGCATCGAGCAAAGTACTTTTACCGGCGCCGGTCGGGCCGGTGATGGCGAACAGGCCAGCGCTGGCCAGCGGTTCGGCGGTAAAGTCGATCTCGAACGGGCCGGCCAGCGACGCGAGGTTCTTCAAACGAATGGCGAGAATCTTCATGGCTGCTCGCCCTCCATCTGTACGTCTTGCAGCAGTTCGGCGAAGTCCTTGAGGGTTTGCTCGTCGACTTCGCTGCCGTAGTTGTCGAGCCAGGCGCGGCTGAACAATTCCTGCGGCGTGAGCTGGTCCAGTTCAATCAGCGCGCTGCCGTCCTCGGCACCATCAGCGCCACGGTTGCCGGCGTATTCGGCGGCGATCCGCACCAGTCGCACAGCCTTGCCTTGCAGGGCGCTTTCGACCTGATGGCGCAAGTCTGGTTGTGGCTCGTCGAGGCGCACCCGCACTTCCAGCCAAGGCTGGCGCTGGGTTTCGGCCAGCAGGTCGATGTTCGGCAGGTCCGCCAGTTGCAGCAGGATTTCCGCCAGCGGTGCAGGACCGAGGCGTTGCAGATTGACGGAGCGGGGGATCAGCATTGGCTCGACGCTGACCAGGGTTTCGCCGTCCAGAACGACGTCGAGCACCTGGTGCTGATAACTGATTTCCGAAAACGACAACGGGATCGGCGAGCCGCTGTAGCGAATCCGCTCTTCGCCGTTGACCTTCTGCGGCTTGTGCAAGTGGCCGAGCGCGACATAACTGATGCTCGGCCCGAACAGGCTGGCGGGCAGCGCTTCGGCGTTGCCGATGATCAGGCTGCGTTCGGAGTCTTCCGACACCGAGCCGCCGGCCATGTGCGCATGGCTGATGGCGACCAGCGCCTGGCCCGGTTGGCGTTTGGCATTGGCCGCTTCGATCAGCCATTCATGCACTTGGCCGATGCCGCGCAAATAGTTGTCGCCCAGATGCGCGCCGGTGACCTCGGCAGGCCGAAGGAACGGCAGCGCCAGGCACCACGCGGCGATCTCGCCGGACGCATTCGGCAACGGCAACAGCAGACGTTCTGCATCCAGTTGTCCGTCATCCAGCCACAGTACCCGACCCAACGCATGGGTGCGCAAACGCCGCATCAACGGCGCGGGCAGCTCGATCCGCGAACCGGAATCGTGGTTGCCGGCGATCATCACGATGGTCAGCAACGGTTGCTGTTCGTGGGCGCTGACGATGAAATCGTAGAGGCGTTCCTGGGCTTTGACCGGCGGATTGACCGTGTCGAAGATGTCGCCGGCGATCAGCAGCACGTCCGGCTGCGCCAACTTCAATTGGCGCAGCAGCCACTCGAGAAAACAGGCGTGCTCGAAATCGCGCTCCTGGCCGTGCAGGTTCTGCCCAAGGTGCCAGTCGGAGGTGTGAAACAGACGCAAGGCTGACTCCGCAATATAAAGAGGTGATGGCCGCCGGGATGAGAGGGCGGCTAAAGAGGGGAGAGTTTACAGATTATTGCGACGGGAGGTCTGACCGTGGCCGGGACGACGGTCTTATTGACGCTCAGCTTGGCCATGACCGTTCATCGGCAACGCACCGCTGTCGCATTCAATAATTGACGTCAAAATAGTGGCCATCTAATATCGCGCCACTAATTTGATATCAGTGTGCCGCTACGAGGGAACGAACAGGCGTTCATGGCTTTTGCCGTGATCGACTGAGCGACGCTGGATTGCCTTGCGCAACTTTCTCCCTATCCCTTTTCGCTCTGACTGGCGCTGACCGTGCGCCCGTTGGCCCTGTCGCGCCTGCCTTCAAATCGCCCATCCTGCCTGTTGCATTGAGACTTTTACATGGACGTTCGTCAGTACGCCTTTCTTGCTCGCCTGCCATCTGCTGCCGTAAAAAGCCGTGATCAGTTCTGGGGCATGCCCAAGCGCGGGCTGGCGTTTTTGCTGGCCAACGTCATGTTCTGGCAGCCGATGTGGGCACAGGCCGACGGCATTGTGGTGGCCAATCCTGGCACCACCCTCGACCGCGCCGGCAACGGCGTGCAGATCATCAACATCGCCACGCCCAACGGGGCGGGTCTGTCGCACAACCAGTTTCATGACTACAACGTCGGCGCGCAGGGCGTCATCCTCAACAACGGCTCCAACCAGGCTTCGTCAACCCAGCTGGGTGGGTACATCGTTGACAACCCGCACCTGAAAAACAGTGGTTCGGCACAGGCGATCCTCAACGAAGTCATCGGTGGCAGCCCGAGCCAGTTGCGCGGCTACACCGAAGTGGCGGGGCAGTCGGCGCGGGTGATCGTCGCCAACCCGTACGGCATCACGTGCAATGGCTGCGGTTTCATCAATTCGCCACGGGTCACGCTGACCACCGGCAAACCGGTGCTGGATGGCAGCGGTCGCCTGGACCGTTTCCAGGTCGATCAGGGCAGCGTCGCGATCGAAGGCGCCGGGCTTAACGCAACCAATGTCGACCGCTTCGAAATCATCACCCGCAGCGCAAAGATCAACGCCGAGATTCAGGCGAAAAACCTGACCATCGTTGCCGGGCGCAACGACGTCAACGCCGACAACCTCAATGCTACGGCCCGCGCCGACGACGGTAGCACCAAGCCGCAACTGGCCATCGACTCTTCGGCGCTGGGCGGCATGTACGCCGGGGCGATCAAACTGGTCGGCACCGAGGCCGGGGTCGGGGTGAAGCTCGACGGCAAACTGATCGCCAGCGGCGGCGACATCCAGCTCGACGCCAACGGCCAGTTGAGCCTGGCCGAGACCTCGGCTACCGGCGCGGTCAACGTCAAGGCCGCCGGCCTGGAGACCCGGTCTGCGGTGTACGCCGGCACCTCGCTGAACGTACAGACCCAGGGCGACCTGACCAACCGACAGACCCTCGCGGCGCGGGACAGCATCAGTCTCAGTGCGGGTGGTCAATTGACCAACGCCGGGGCGATCGAAGCCGGGGTTAATGCTGACGGTAGTCGCAATGCCAATGGTGATCTGAGCCTGAGTGCGCAAGCCATAGACAACCACGGCAAAGGCCTGGTCGCGAGCCGCAACCTGACTGTCAACGCCGCACAGACTCTGAATAACCAGAGCGGCACACTCAGCGGCCAGAACACTAGTGTTACCGCCGGCACGCTGGACAACCGTAATGCCGGCCGCGTGCTGGGCAGCGCTTCTCTGTACCTCAACGCCGGTCAGGTGCTCAACACCCAAGGCGTCATCAACAGCGCGGGCAACCTGACCGGCACGGTCGGACAGCTCATCAATCGCAACGGTGAACTGAGCAGTCAGGCCGATACCGTGTTGACGGTCACGTCGCTGGATAACGTCGCCGGCCTGATGATGGCCGGGCGGATGCTGGACATCACGGCGTCGGGAGCGATCAACAACACCACCGGCAAACTCGGTGGCAAGACTGCCCTGAACGTGCACGCGCAAAATCTCGACAACAGCCAGCAAGGCCAGTTGATCAGCGAAGGCACGCTGACCACCCGCATCAGCGGTCAGTTGAACAACCAGAACAAGGGCCTGATTCAGGCGAACGGTGCCATGGACGTGCAGGCCACTCGCCTGGACAACCGCGCCGGCAAGATTTCCGGCCTCGACAACCTGATAGTCAGCAGTGCCAACACGGATAACCGGGGCGGGGTGATTCGTTCGGACAAGGCGTTGAAGGCGCTGGTCGGCGAGCTGGACAACCGCGACAAGGGCCGACTCGAAAGCAAAGCGGCACTGACTTTTGAAGGCCAAAAACTGGATAACCGCAATGGCGGCCTGCTGACCTCGACCGGGCTGATGACGCTCAAGGCCGGCGAAGTGAACAACGCCGCTGGGCGAATTTCCGGCAAGGCTGATATCGACGCCAACATCGACACCCTGAACCAGCAGGGCGGTGAACTGGTCGCCGAAGGCAATTTGCTGCTGACCGGCAAAAACCTCGACAACCGCCAGGACGGCCTGGTTGGATCGCTGAAAAACCTGACCGTGAATGTCGAGCAGATCGACAACCGCGGCGGTTCGCTGTCCAGCCAGCAAGCGCTGTTGGTCAACGGTGCGCGTCTGGATAACAGTGAAGGCGGCAAGGTGTTGTCCGACACCACGCTGGGCCTGAAGGTCGCGCAGATCATCAACGCCACCAACGGCCTGATTTTCAGCAAGGGTGCGAGCACCCTCAGTGGCATTGGTTTGAGCAACGTCGGCGGACGGATCGTCAGCCAGGCGGATGTGCAACTGACCCTCGATGAGGCCATGGACAACCAGGGTGGTCTGATCAGCAGCGAAGGGCGGCTGACCCTCAAGACCGGCAGCCTCGACAATCGTCTGGGCAAACTGTCGAGCCTTGAGGCGATGGCATTGACCTCGACCGGCGCAGTGATGAACCAGGGCGGTCTGATCGCTTCGCAAAAAGGCCTGGTGTTCACCAGTGGCAGTCTCGACAACAGCGACCAAGGCATCATCAGCGCCAAGGCTGATTCGACGCTGACCACCGGTGAGTTCAAGAACCGTCACGAAGGCAGCGTAGCCACCGACGGCACCCTGCAGTTGAAAGCCGCCCACCTGGACAACTCCGGCGGGCGCATCGGCAGCCAGCAGCAACTCGACGTCTCGGTCACTTCGCTGGAGCAGGATGGCGGCGAGCTGTTCAGCAACGCCGACCTGACGCTGGACATGAACCACGGCTTGTTGAACAACCAGCGCGGCAACCTGCATACGCCGGGTCAGCTGCTGCTGAAAAACCTTGCCGGGGTGAACAACAGCGCAGGTGAAATCTCTGGTGCGAACGCCTGGAGCCTGAATGCGCAAAGCCTGAACAACGACGGCGGCAAGTTGCTGAGCAACCAAAAGCTGACCCTGGTTGTCGATCAGGCCTTGAGCAACATCAAGGGCCTGATTGCCTCTGCCGGCCTCGACAGCCGCAGTGCCAGCCTGGACAACACCGGCGGCGAAATCCGTGGGCGCGGCGAGGTCGACCTGACCGTGACCGACCTGTTCGACAACCAGGCCGGCGTAGTCATCGCCGACGATGGCCTGCGCGTCACGGCCGCCCGTCTGGACAACCGTCAGGAAGGTCTGGTGGGGTCCACAAAAGCGCTGACACTCACCGTTGACCGCGTCGACAACCGCAGCGGTGAGCTGTCGAGCAAGGCCGGTGTGAGCCTGATCGGCGCCTGGCTCGACAACAGCGACAGCGGCTACATCGCTGCCGGCGGCAATCTGGCGCTGACGGTGGGCCAGGTCATCAACCACAACAAGGGCCTGATGAGCGGCGACAGCGGTCTCACACTGACCGGGCAGACCCTGGAAAACAGCGGTCGTCTGAGCAGCGGCAAAGACCTGGCGATCACCCTGTCATCGGACCTGAACAACAATCAGGGCAGCCTGATCAGCGAAGGCGCACTGGCGATCAATGCCCAAAGCCTAAGCAACAACGGCGGCACGCTCTCCAGCGCCAAAAACCTCACGGTCGACACCCGAGGCGCCGTCAGCAACCAGGGCGGCAAACTGCTCACCGACACCGCGCTGACGATCAACAGCAGTGCGCTGGATAACCAGCAAAAGGGTGTCATCAGCAGCAAGACCGGCCTGAACATCAACACCGGTGACTTCAACAACAGCCAGGGCAGCCTTTACTCGGCCGATCAACTGGAGTTGAACGCAGGTCAAGTGACCAACACCGGCGGTAGCATCGGTGCGGCCAATGCTCTGGTAGCCAACCTCAAGGGGCTCGATCAGCAGGGCGGCAAGCTGTTCAGTACCGGCAATCTGAGTCTTGATCTGAAAGGCGGTGCGCTGAACAACCAGGACGGCTTCGTCACGGCGCCAGGTCAATTGCTGCTGAAAAACCTCGGTGACGTGAACAACCGTGGCGGCGATATTTCCAGCGAGCAGGCCTTTGACCTGATCGCCGCGTCGCTGGACAACAGCGGCGGCCAGGTGCTGAGCAATCAGAAACTCACCTTGACCATCGACAAGGCCCTGACCTCGATCAAGGGCAAGATCGCCGCCGCCGCGTTGCAGATCCGGGCGGCGAGCCTGGATAACAGCGATGGCGGCGTGTTGCTGAGCGACAGCGATCTCGAGGTGACCGTCGACGGCCTCTTGAGCAACCGCAACAAAGGTAGCATCAAGGCGGCGCAGCAGTTGACCCTTAACAGTACCGGTCTGGACAACCAGGGTGGCACGCTGGTGGGCATTGCCGGTCTGGCCATTGATCTGGGCACTACCGCTCAAGACCTGAACAACCAGGACGGCATGATCAGCAGCACAGGTCCGCTGAGCATTGCCAACTTGCGTGACCTCAATAATCAGAGCGGTGTGATCAACAGCAAGGGCGTGCTGAGCATTGCCACGCTGCGTGCCCTGAATAACCAGAAAGGTGAAATCTCCAGCGTCAACAGTTTCAGCCTCACCGGTAACAGCCTGGACAACCGTGGCGGCAACCTGATCAGCAACGATCAACTGACCCTCACTGCGCCCGAGCTGAAAAACCAGGGCGGTCTGATCTCTGGCTGGAAGGGCGTGACCGTCAATGGTGGCACCCTCGACAACAGTCAGGAAGGCAGCGTCTCCAGCCTGCTCGGCAACCTGAACATCGACCTCAGCGGTGCGTTGATCAACCACAGCAACGGCGGGCTGGGCGGCATCGGCGAGGTGACCATCAAGGCCACCCGCCTGGACAACACCAGTGGCACCGTCACCAGCGGTGGCAAACAGACCCTGACCTTCACCGGCGGCACGATCAGCAACGGCGCCGGTGGTTTCATTGAAAGCGGCGACACCCTCGATGTCCACGCGGCCACCCTGAACAACGCCGGTGGCCGGATCACGGCCAGCAAAGCGCTGACCTTCACCGGTACGCAACTGGACAACAGCGGCGGCAGCCTGGTCGGCAAGGACAGCGTCACCCTCGACCTGCTGGGCGCCCTGACCAACGTCAACGGTGCGCTCGGCAGCACCGGGCCGCTGGTTATCAAACGCTCGGCCAGCGTCGACAACCGCGGCGGCCAGTTGCTCAGCCAGAGCCTGCTCGACCTGTTGACCCACGGTGACCTGAACAACAGCGCGGGCGGCACGATTTCGGCCAACGGCCAACTCGACCTCAAGGCCGACGGCACCCTGCACAACAACGCCGACGGCCTGATCTCCAGCCGCGATGGCGCCGCCAACCTGACCGCCGCCGCGCTGAACAACGGCAAGGGCGCGGTGCAGAGTTTCACCTCCATGACCGTGAACACCGGCACCGGGGCCATCGACAACCAGGGCGGTAAACTCATCGCCCAGACCGGTGACCTGAACATCACCGCCGCCAGCCTCGACAGCCGGGGCGGGGTGCTGTCCAGCCTCAAGGGCTTGCTGCAAACCCGTCTGACCGGTGTATTGCGCAACGGCCAGGGCGGCAAGATCGAAGGCAGCCGCCTCGACCTGCGCGCCCTCGGCGGCATCTATAGCGACGGCGGCCGTATTGCTGCCAACACCGGCGACATCCTGCTGGATGCCGGCGCCAATGCGCTCGACAACAGCGCTGGCGGCATCTACGCCAAAGGCCAGGTGAAAGTCAGCGCCGGCTCGATGAACAACAACGCCGGCCAGGTCAGCGGCAGCGTTATCGACCTTGGTGCCGGGACAGGTCTGAGCAACCGTGGTGGTCTGATCGAAAGCGCCGGCACCCTTGCTGTGCGTGCCACCAACCTCGACAACCAGAGCGGCAAGCTGCGTGCCCTGGGCACCAGCGGCAAGACTGACTTCCAGATCGGCAGCCAGTTCGACAACCGCAACGGCCTGGTAGAAACCGCCAACACTCATTTCACTCTGGCCGCACCAAGCTTCCTCAATGCCGGCGGTTCGGTGACACATGTCGGATTGGGCGAGTTCGGTATCTCCACGGCTAACGTGATGAACGCCGGCGGCTCGCTGGTGACTCGTGGCGGTCTGACGCTGAACGCGGACAGTTGGATCAACAGCAGCGTGATTCAGGCCGGGCGGCTGACGGTAAATGTCGGCAATTTCGTACAAACCGCGAGCGGTCAGTTGCTGGCTTCGAACCAGTTGGTGGCGCGCGGCGGTAACTGGACCAACGACGGGTTGATTGCCAGTGATGGCAGTATGGACTTCCAGATCGGCGGCGCTTATGGCGGCAATGGTCGGGTCAGCAGCCTGGGAGACATGATCTTCACAGCAGCGCAACTGGGCCTGACCAGCGCTTCGAGTATTGGCAGTGGCGGTCAGGGCACATTCAGCATTGGTGGCCTGCTGAACAATGCTGGCGGACGACTGACGTCCAACGGTGCGATGACGATCAACGCCGGTGGCGTGAGCAACACCGGTACCTTGGGTGCTGCGCAGAATCTGAAGATCAGGACGGGAAGCCTTGTGAACGAGCGAGGTCTGCTCTTCAGTGGCAGCAACATGAACTTGCTGCTCAATGACTTCACTAACCAGAACGGCAATGTCTACAGTCTCGGCAATCTGACGATCACCGGCATGGACGGCGGTCGGGCGAATAACGTTAACAACCGCGCTGCCACGATCAATGTGGACGGTGACTTTTCGCTGTCTGCCAACAACTTCAGCAACAAGACCGAAGGCGTCCTTGGGCAGGAGAAGCTCGTTTCAGGTGATATCACCTATCAATGTATTGGCGGCGAATGCAAGTGGCTCGATTTCTTTGTCGAGGAACATTACGAGTCTGAGTCCATCATCAGTGGCGAGCAGGCAGTTGTGTCCGTTGGCGGAAATGTAAACGCAACCGTCGGCAATTTTTCCAATTTCGCTTCGATATTCTCTGCGGGAAAAAATATCAAGCTTGACGTCGACACATTTGATAACACAGGGCTGGAATCTGGAAGCTATACAAAAACTCTTATCTATTCAGGCAGAAACCGTGATTTTGATGCGTTTTTTGACGATACCACCGGCCTGATCACGGCTTATGCGCGAAAAAATTCGAAATACGAACACGAATATTCGTTCTATTCATGCGGCGGACAGGATTGGCAGGGCTGCAGCCTAGGCAGCATTCCCCTCAACAGACAGACAAAAACAACGCTCAACCCTTATTTCGGCCAAGGCCCTGACGTTCCAGTTCCGGCGAAACTACTGGAATACGCGCAAAAACCGGGTGGTGGTATCACTTACACGAGCAAGGGTGGAGCCTCCGCGATCATCCAGGCCGGCCAGGCTGTGGAGGTCAATGCTAAGACGACCATCAAAAACGGCACCTTGCAGGCCTATACAAACTTCGCCCCCGTTGCGAAGAATGCACCGCAAACGGGGCCGAATGCCGGAGCGACAATTCCGGTCATCCGCATCAATTCCCAGCTGCCGCCGGACCTTGCGCAACAACAGGTCAACCCGCTGTCCTTGCCGGGCTTCACTCTGCCAACCGGCGAGAACGGTCTGTTCCGTCTCAGCCACAAGGGCGGTAGCGAACAAGACCTGGTAGCCAATCGCGACTGGACCATCGGCACCATTGCCGCCAGCGCCACCCAGCGTTCGGACGGCATGCCCGCACGCTCGGCGACCGCGTTGCAGTTCGACCAGAACGACCCGGTCTCGAAGAAAAAACGCGACCTGGCCTTGAGCGGCGTTCCCTCGCTGAACCTCAACGACAAGACCGCACAGTTCAACGTGGGCCCGGTGGCCGGCGACGGGCCGGTCGGCGTACTGGCGCCCAACCGTGGCCAGGTTTCGTTCGACGTACCACGCGTACAGGGCCTGCCCGACACCAGCGTGCGCTCCAACCCGCACAAATACCTGATCGAGACCAACCCGGCGCTGACCAACCTCAAGCAGTTCATGAGTTCGGACTACCTGCTGGGCAAGCTCGGCTACGACCCGGACACCAGCGCCAAACGCCTGGGTGACGGCCTGTTCGAACAGCGCATGGTGCAGCAAGCCGTTGTCGCTCGCACCGGACAGCGTTTCATCGACGGCCAGACCTCCGACGAAGCGATGTTCAAGTACCTCATGAACAACGCGGTCGCCAGCAAGGATCAGCTCAACCTGTCGCTCGGCGTGACGCTGACCGCCCAGCAAGTGGCGGCACTGACCCATGACATCGTCTGGCTCGAAGAGCACGAAGTGAACGGCGAAAAAGTCCTGGTGCCGGTGCTGTACCTGGCCCAGGCCAACAACCGCCTGGCGCCGAACGGCGCGCTGATCCAGGGCGGTGACGTGACCCTGATCGCAGGCGGCGACCTGAACAACGCCGGCACCTTGCGTGCCTCCAACAATTTGTCGGCCGAGGCCGGCAACAACCTCACCAACACCGGCCTGATCGAAGCGGGCGAACGACTGACCCTCAAGGCCGGCAACGACATCATCAACAAGTCCGGCGGCATCATCTCCGGCAAGGATGTCAGCCTGACCGCCACCAACGGCAGCGTGATCAACCAGCGCGATGTGTTCAGCATCGACGGCAACCGTGGCGGCAACCTGTTCCACCGCGATGTACTGGACAACGCCTCTCGAATCGAAGCAGCCAATGACCTGACGATCAAATCCGGCAAAGACATCAACAACATCGGCGGTGTGCTGCAAAGCGGCCGTGACATGACGCTCGACGCCGATCGCGACGTCAACATCACCTCGGTGCAGGATCGCAGCACCACGGGGCGGGGCAGCAACTTCCTCAATCAGACGATTACCCAGCACGGGGCTGAGGTGAAGTCCGGGCGGGATCTGACGATCAGTGCCGATCGTGATGTGGCGGTTGTGGGTAGTCGGCTGGATGCGAAGCGGGATCTGAGTATCGATTCCGGTAACGACATCATCATCACCTCGGCGGCCAATGAAAGCGACTACGTTGCGCGTGGCAAGAGGTTCGCCAACGAAACCCACAGCATCACTCAACAAGCATCCGTACTGAACGCCGGGCGGGACGTTGCACTGAAGGCGGGCAACGACCTGGGCATCATTGCCAGTCGTATCAAGGCAGAGGAAAACGTCAGCCTGGATGCGGATCAGGACATCACGGTTGCTTCCGCCAAGGACGAGAGTTCGTCCTACTACTACAAGAAGAAAAACGGCTCGTTCGGGCGCAGCAAGACGACCGAGCGCCAAAGCTATGAAAGCGAGAATGTCGCCTCGGTGATCGAGGCGGGCCGCGACCTCACCGTTAACACCTCCAAGGATGAGGATGGCTCGGTCAGTCTCGATGGTGGACGCAACGTCACCATCATCGGCAGCCAGTTGAAGGCCGGTAATGACCTGGTGGTGGGGGCAACTCAGGATGTGGCGGTACTTTCCGCCACCGAAGAATCTGGCTCCTACAGCAAGAAGACCAAGACCGGGCTGTTCGGTATGTCGAAAAGTGGCAGCAGCCAGTTGCAGACCGCTGTGACACAGGTCGGTAGTCAATTGGATGCCGGACATGATGCGGTGATTCTGGGGGGGCGAGATGTTCGTCTGAACGCCAGTGAAATCAGCGCCAAAAACGACGCCGAATTGCATGCCGGTCTGGTAGACAAGGAGGGCGATATCACCCTGTCGTCCGCAGATGATCAGGCCTACAGCCGTGCAGAGGAATACAAGAAAAAAGTCGGTCTTTCGTTGAGGGACGCTATTGGGTGGGCTGCCGGAACGCCTGGGTTCGGTGCCGACATGACATTCGCAACTTCTCACAATAGGGGACGTGAAGTTGTCAGTGCTGTGAGTGTCGGAAGTCAGGTCAGTGCCGGCAACGATGCGTTTCTCAATGCGGCTCACGATATTAACGTCATTGGCAGCGGGATCAGTGCCGTCAACAACGCTTCGCTCGATGCAGGTCGCGATGTCAATGTGGTTGCTTCGATTGACAGTCAGCGCAGCAACAGCTGGGAGACGGACAAGAGCGTTGGTATCAAACAGACTATCGACAGCAACGCGTTCACGACGTTCGTCGGCGGTGAAACCGTACAGCATGGCGTCAATAGCAAGGGATACACCGCTGCGAGCAGCGCCATCGATGCC
This sequence comes from Pseudomonas sp. GW456-12-1-14-TSB6, assembly GCF_059424205.1. Lineage (NCBI taxonomy): Bacteria > Pseudomonadati > Pseudomonadota > Gammaproteobacteria > Pseudomonadales > Pseudomonadaceae > Pseudomonas > Pseudomonas sp. GW456-12-1-14-TSB6. The sequence continues at coordinate 25,439 of NZ_JBWKZE010000037.1, read as the reverse complement.
GGGATGAACATCAATGTAAACGCCGGTCGCGATATCAACCTGCAAGGGTCCGACGTGGTGGCGGAGAACAATATCCGCTTCAAGGCCGAACGCAATATCAATATCGATGCCAAGGAAGAGGCTAGCGAAGTCACCATCCGTGACAGCATCAAACGCAACGGCATAACGGTGAGCACCGCCTATAACATCGGCAATACGATCGATGGGCTCAAAGGGACGGGCAAAGGCGAAGACGGAGTCAGCAAAGGTTCAAGCGTACTGAAAGCGGTTGATACCCTTGATCAGTTCTTCAGCGGGCCGAAGTATGACGGACACATTGGCGCATCCAGTGTCAGTTCCAGTAACACTCAGACCTCCGTGACACAACGGCCTTCGACACTTTCGGCAGACAATGACATCTCGCTGGACGCCGGAAACAACGTCAATGTCATCGGCAGCCGGTTCAATGCCGGGCGTGATATCAACGTCAAAGGCAAAGACATCACCTTCGATGTCGCGCATGGCTCGCAAGACAGCTCCGGACATTCGACTCAGAGCAAGGGCGGTGTGAAGGGCGGTACCAACGGTGGCTTCAAGCTGGGTGTGGGTGTCAGCAATGCGGGTACCGAGGACAAATCGACTCAAGGGACTTCGACGGCGACTCAACTGAATGCCGGCGGCAGTATTAACCTGGATGCCAAAAACGATCTGACCCTGATAGGCACCCGTGCGATTGCCGAGCGGGACATTTCCCTCAAGGCCGCTAACGATCTGAACATTCTGTCGGCGCAAAACGCCTATGAGAGTTCACACGATCGCCGTAGCTGGGGTGCCGAAGGCGGCATCATCGCCGGCCAGGATGGATTCGGCGTTTATGGCTCGGCAAATGTCGGTATCGGCGATCTGAACCGCGAGGGCGTGAAGCAGCAGGAAGCGTACCTGTATGCAGGTAACAAGCTGAACTTCGAAAGCAAGCGTGACACCACGATTGCTGGCGCCACTCTGCGCGGTGATGAAGTCCTTGGAGATGTAGGACGCAACTTAACCGTGTCCTCTGTTCCGAACACCGGCAAGGTCGAGGGCAAAGAGTTCGACGCCAGCCTGACTGTCGCGTTCAGCATCGGTGCAACGGTCAGTGGTTCGCTGGGTTACGGCGAAACCAACGGCAAAACCAATTGGGTCGACAACCAGACGGTTATCAGCGGCAAAAGCAAAGTCGATATCCGTACCGAAAAACATACTCAACTTGATGGTTCGGTGGTCACTGCCGACAACGGCAACCTCAAGCTCGACACCGACACCCTCGGCTACCGCAACATTACCGGCAAGGATAATGAGCACGGCTACTACTTGAACGTAAGTGGTAGCTACACGGGAGCCAGTGCCAACGGTGGCAGTGGTGGCGCTCAGGCCGACAAACCCAACAAAGGGATGGAAGGAGAGAGCAAGAGCAGTTGGGCAGTTGAGGGTTACAAGTACGACAAGGATCGTCAGCAGACGCTCAATGCCACCGTGGGGGCGGGGCAGATTGTTGTACGGCACGACAAGACCACGGGGCAGGACTCCACGAGCGGTCTCAATCGCGATGTGAACAGGGCGTATGAGATTACCAAGGACGAAGAGCATCGTACGGATCTGTATGTCAGCAGCAGTTCCATAGACGCGATCAGCCATCCTGGAAAGACGCTCGATAAATGGGAAAACAGCGTTACCGACTTTACGGAAAATCAGAAGGTACAAGCGACCCAGGTTTACGATGCTATAAAAAACAACTGGAATAAAATCCAGTCGCAACATGTAGATATTAATGATGTTCCGAAAAGTATTAGTAAAGAGTTTGGAGAAGAACGCGCTCTAGCGATTGCAAAAAATATCGTTCGCGCTGGTGGCGATCTTGAGGCGCTGGAATCTCTCGATCCTAATATCCTGAAAGCGTTGGTGGACTTTGCCGATAAAGCGGCAGTGTTCGATGGCAATCTGAACTCTTGTATCGAAAATAAAACTTGTACGGTCAAGGGGCCTGATGGCTGGAAGCCGGGAATGCCGTATGAAATCGGCGTGACGGTGACCAGTAACCTTCCGCGAAATGCAGGTGAAGCGATGCTGAGTCCGCTCGTTTCAGCATTGAAACTTGCGGATAACCTTCCGAAGGAACAGATTCAGGCTATCGGGCTTTCCATTCAGGCCATCATGGGGCCGTTTAAACTGGTTGTAAGCCTCGCTGCCCAGGCTGCCCTGAAGGAGGCGTTTGGCCCTGAGTATGAAAGGGTAAAGGAAGAGTCGGCGATCAATTTAGCTGCCTTCTTGACTGATCGTGATCCAAAGACACTGAAAGAATTTAACGACGCGGATAAAAAAGACGTCAATAGTGTTCTGAAAGGCGATCCTTATGTGAAGGCTGCCGAGTTTCTTATTGACTCTGCGTTGGGAGAAATCAAGAATCTTGGAATCCGGCAAGTTAGCCGGGTGCTGTCAGTTAATGCTGGTAGTGGAGCACCGCCGAAAACCTCCACAAGCGGGTTTCAGTTAACATTTGATAAAGCTACCAGAATCTGGACGACGCCGGCAGGCTTGGAATATGGTCGAGGAACCAGGCAGGGCACTAGAATCAATCACGTCCTGGAACACGCCAAGCCGAATCCGAACAAGCAAAACCACACTGTTTTCAGTATGGATAGAAAGGAGATACTGGGTGTGGTTGACGAGGCCTGGACGAAGAGAGGGAATCCAGTGGCGAACGATCCTGGGGCCTATATTGTGCCGATGGGGCGAGTGGTGGGGACCGCGGGAGAGACTAATGTAAAAGTCGTTGTCATACCAGGAACCAACACAGTACTTACTGCCTATCCAGTTCCATAGAGAGGTGTATATGATTTGCCCAAGATGTGAGCAGGACGACGTTATCAAAGCGATGATAAAAGCGAATAAGTCGATTATTTTTATTTGCCCTGAGTGCGAAGCGACGTGGTTCTCGATCGACGAAATAAAGTTTCCCGGATTTGTGGACTACATGACTTATATGAAGAGTATTGGTCTGTCCCATCTGTGGGATGAGTTGGAAATTATTTCGGAGAAAATATAGGTGTCGGAGTAGTAAAGTCAGAGCAAAAGAGTGCAGATTTATTTAATTAAGTAAATCTGCATCCTTTACTTTTAGTCAAGGCTACGGAATGGGGCGGGGGTATTGGCCGGTGGGGTGTTTAAGCGGGTTCGTCGCATTTTTATCCCCGTCTTTTACGTTTTAATGGCTTTCTCTTTGAAGGATGACTATGCGCTGTTTCGGAATCTCATTGTTGCTGGGCGTAACCTTACTGGTGTCAGGCTGCAACACCACGCCAGTAGACAAAGCAACTGTTTACTATGATCGGGCGCAATTTTCTTCGCAGATCGTAAAAGACGATCCTTCTATGAGTGATCCGATTCTCCAGCACGGCCGCTGCTCATTGATTATCTCCACGCCGGGGTCAAATACGGGGACCTACCAATTTTGTACTTTTGCGCTGACTGCCAAGGGGCTTTATGTCCAGGGGTGGGATGCGAAAGCGTTGAAGTATGTCGAGGTCGTGCACGTCGAATTGTCGAACATCAAAGCGATGTCGCTTCATACATTCTTCCGTACCAAGCAGCTTCAGTTAACGGAGGAACGGCGACAACTGGCTCTGAGTGCGTCGATTGACGAGGGTGGCTACGTTGATGCGGAAGCAACTGAACGGTTGTTCGATACCATCAAGAAAAAGGGGGTTCTCGTGGTGGAAAGCAAGGGGATGATCAATCCGCCTGCGCCGCCAGCGCCGATGATTATCCCTATCGTTATTCCGAGATAGAGCTACTGAGAACGGGGCGGGTTTATTTGATTCGATAAAACTGCCCCTTTTTTGTGAGATGAAATTTAGATGAATATCGGAGCTTTGTACTCTGCCATTTCAAGCAGTTCATTTGGTCTCTCAATGGGCGCGATCTGGCAGCATTTGAGCGTAGAACTTACGAGCTTCAAGATAAGCGATGAAGAAAAAGCGGGTGTTTTCCTGGAGGTGTTGGCGCGTCTGATGCTTGTGAAACAAAAGGGGACAGATTAATTTGATTGAATAAATCTGTCCCCTTTGTATGTCCCTTTGTATGCCTTTGTATATTTGGGGAGGTGTATATGATTTGCCCAAGATGTCAGTAGGACGACGTTATCAAAGCGATGATAAAAGCGAATAAGTCAATTATTTTTATTTGCCCTGAGTGCGAAGCGGCGTGGTTCTCAATCGACGAAATAAAGTTTCCCGGATTTGTGGATTACATGACTTATATGAGCAGTATTGGTCTGTCCCATCTGTGGGATGAGTTGGAAATCATTTCGGAGAAAATATAGGTGCCACAGTAGTTAAGGCGGAGTAAAGGGTGGCGGGTATTTGCCCGTAGAGCCGTGTCTGCACTGGCGGTTTAAAATGTGAATTCTGAGCTGTCAAGGAACGCCTTGGCTTTAGCCATAGCGCTGAGAATGTGAGCTGATGTTTGAGGATTGCTGTGAAAGCAAACAAGGCAATGGAATCGCTGCTGGCTGACCTGCCGCACGTTGTTATGGAGGGTGAGCTTGAGCGTATTGCACGTTCTGATTTTGTCGAGCGTGATGGTTGTATTTTTATCGCAGCTCTGAATCCTCAAAGTCATATGGGCCTCGATAGCTTCCCTGACAGAACCGGTTATGAGTGTTTCGTGAACTCGGTTCATATTGATGATTATGTCAGCGATGATTTATTAGCCACCGCCATTTCCTGGTTGTCCTTGGTACTTGATCAATGGAATAAATCCGGTCTGCCGGGTGTTCTTCAGGGGAGCGTTTCAAGCGACGAATTCGGTGCAACGGTCAAGGTTCATGTGCTCCGCCCAGATGAGCCCTGGTTGGGCGATGACCTTGAGGGGTATGAGCAAGCAGTGCTTACTGTTAACTCGGGCGACATGGGATTTCTTGCCCGTATCAAGAGGCTTTAATGAATGACTAATGATTTTCACTTGCTCGGCCCAGGAGACCTTGGGCTCATCCGCGCAGGTATCACCCGGAAAAAAATGGGACAGATTTATTTGATTAATAAATCTGTCCCATTTTTTAATTTGATTAATAAATCTGTCCCATTTTTTAGTCCTTTTTAGAATCTATTTGGCTTTTTATTTGGGTGGCGTGGCTAATAAGTCGTTTGGGTTTTATAAGGAAGCAAACAGTGAGAAATAATATCGTCTCTCGTGTGATGATTTTTTGCGGCCTGCTTGGGATGGTGTTGTCAGTATGTTTTATAATTTCCTTAGTGATGGTTTTGTTGCTGATGTTTTTTCTATATTTTTTTGCGAGCCTGATTTTAATGTGCTCTTTCTGTGGATTGGTATGCCGTTGACGTTGCTCTTGTCTATTTGGTGGGCGGGCAAAAATCTCGATTATATAAAAAGAGCTACGGATGGACGTTAATTAAGAAGAGGTAAGAAAAGGGGGGGCGGAATTATTTGATTAAATAAATCTGTCCTCCTTTTTTACGAATTAGAAATTTGAGGTGCATATGAGAGAGTTGTTCGGTCAGCCATATAGCCAGTCAGACCCTATTTGGATTGTTAAAGGGTATTTTGACAGGATGTACACTGACGGCCGTTTTATCGAGGCGGTTGGCTATCTTGTGAAAAGATGGGGGTTCAGTGTGGATGGGGCATACTGTAACTATCCTGATGAAAGCAGCCCGTTCGACGAAGAACACTTCGAAGGGGTGGAATTTTCCTATGGCTATCCCCCGAGTGATGAGGACTCCATCGTCGTCAGCGAATCGGTTTGTACTGAGTATCTTCGGCTAGCTTGTGAGAAGTACCTTCAGCGTCATCCTGAAGATAAGGCGAAAATAGAAGAATTCTTACGGGTTGTCTCTTTTTGAATTTAAGAAAAAAAGGGACAGATTAATTTTATTAAATAAATCTGTCCCCTTTGTACCGTGGATAGTTGTTGTCGATTGCAAGTTCATCCTTGAGTGAACGCGAGCCAGAGATAACTGAGCCAGTGCGAAACATGGCTGGTATTTTGGCGGAGGAAATTCTGGTCGTGCTGCGTCGGCGCAATGGCTTCTATGCTTTTGAAGGCGCATTGCATGTCTTTCCAAGCGAGTCGAGTCAAAATGAAACGGGGCTTTCTGATTGGAATCATACCGATCTGTGGCGCAGTGGTTATAAGGGCTTGGCCGATAGCGGTGTCTTTTTTGCTGAGGATATCTTTGGTGGGCAGTTTTGTATCAAGGACGACAAGATCTATATATTTGATCCAGAAACTGGGTCTTTAGAGTACTTGGCTGCGGATATTGAAAGCTGGGCGCAAATGGTTCTTAACGACTATGAGGTGTTGACGGGATATCCGTTAGCGCATCAATGGCAAAAGCGCAACGGTCCAATTGCTGCGGGGATGCGCTTGTTGCCCAAGATTCCGTTTGTAATGGGTGGTGAGTTTTCCTTGGATAATTTGTACGTTGTTAATGCTATAGAGGGAATGCGGCTCAGAGCCGATATAGCCGATAAGATTAAAAGTTTGCCGAACGGCACTCAGGTTAAATATAGTCTTGACTGATAGTTTCTAGTCCTGAAATAGGTTTACACCTGTTTCACCCAACGCCCGATGCATCGCATCGGGCGTTGGGTATTTCAAAGACAGGTACCGACTGATCGACGCCCGGGGAAGACCCTACTTCGGATAAAGCGGCGGCAACCCACTGTCCCCAACCGGATCCTGCACCCGCTCCGCCGTCGGAATCGTCCGGATCGCCCGCCACAGATCCTCACCCTGCCAATGCTGCCCGGTCTCGCTGTATAGCGCTCCGTTCAAACCATCGAGCGCATCCGACAGCGGCACAAACCGCGCCGCCATGTCCGCCAGGGTTTCCGGCTGCTGGCGGGCCCAGGCGTCGAGGGCCTGGCGGGTGGCGTGGGGGTCGTTGGCCTGGCTGGCGCGTTTGATGTCGTCGAGCAGGGTGCGCGGGCTCGGGCCGGTTTGTGCGGCGCGCAGGATCGCCGGTTGCCAACGGGCACGCCACCAGAGGCCGAAGCCGAGCAGGGTGGTGCAGGCGAGAACGAACGTGCTGAGTTTCCACCGCCACAAGGCTTCGCTGTCGGCGGCGCTGAGCGGTTGCGCGTTGCCCGCCGGGGTGTCGACTTGCAGGCTTGGGTTGTTCGCCACTTGCAGGGTGCGCGCCGGCAGGCTGGTGTGTTCCAGGTGATCTTCGAAGGTGTTCCACCAGACGACGTCCACCGTTGGCAACTCGATCGAGCCACTGCGGCTCGGCACCAGCGCTTCACGTTCTTCACGGCTGCCGATCAGGCCGCGGTCGCTGCTCTGGTTGTTCAGCACCGGTTGATCCGGGTAGCGGCGCAGGCCGTTGGCTTCGGTGGCGGGCAGGGCGGGCAGTTGCGAGCTGGCCAGGCCTTCGACCTTGAGGGTCAGGCTGCGGGTCAGGGAGTCGCCGACCTGGGTGTGTTCCGGCTCCGGGTTCCAGCTTTCGCTCAGGCTCAGGCTGCGGGCCGGCAGCCACGGCGCATCGCTGGGGTAGGTCATCGGTTTGGGTTTGACCGTCAGCGAAGTTGCGGCGGAGCTGATGTGCATCAGTTTGCCCGGCTTCGGCCCCTGCGCCGTGGCGTCCTGTGAGGGTTGGGTATCGACCAGAGTGGCGCTGAAGGTCTGCGGAGCGATGCTCAGCAACCCGCTGTGCTGCGGATAGATCGCGTAGCGCATCTCGATCACGCCATGGCGCACACCGTTGATGTCTTTTTCGTAGGTGCGCATGTCGCCCAGTTGCTCGATGCGCGCATCGGCGATCTGCAACGGCGTCAGGCTGCTGTCGTCGTACAGCGACACCGAATGGTAGATGCGCAACGTCAGGATGGCCTGGGCCTGCACGTAGACACTGGTTTGGTCGAGGCTGGCTTCGATGAACACCGGTTCGCGGGCGCTGCTGTCTTCGCGGGTGTCGCTTTCAATCACCTGCACGGTGATCGGCTGGCTCTCGGCTTCACCCAGTTTCAGCGATGGGATTTCAACGCTGCCGTTCTGCTTGGGCAGCAGGGTAATGATCCAGCGAGTGGTGGCGCGGTTGTCATCGTTGAGGGTGTTCAACTGGTTGACCTGACGTGTGCCGCGCACTTCGAACAGCGGCTCCAGCGGGCTCAGGTCCGGTTTGCCGAACTGCGTGACATCGTTGGATTCGAGGGTGAGTTCGACCGTCTCGCCGGAGTTCAGGCGACTGCGATCCACACTGGCCGTCAGCTCGGCCGCCTGGGCGGTGGCCGTGCAGATCAGCAGGGGCAGCAAGAGAGCGGTGAAACGGGTCATCGAATGTTTTCCTGATCCTGATGTTGTTGCTGTTCGTACCAGAATTTGCGTCGCAGCAGTTCGCCCGGATCATCCGGGATCTTGCCCAGCCATTGTTCCAGCGCCTGCTGTTGCTCGCCTTCGAGGGTGTCCTCATTGGGGCGCAGCAGCGGCGGGGTGTTCTGTTCCTTGTCCGGTTCGCTGTCCGGCAGCTCGTTGGCACCCGGCAGCGGCGGGGTGGTCGGCGGCGGTTCGCTGACGGACTCACCGGTTTGCGGCTCGCTCTGGGTTTCGCTTTTGACCGCTGGCGGCGGAGCGGTCGCTGGCGGTGGTTCATCGCCCGGTAGGTTTGGCTGCGCCGGTTTGTCTTGCGGTTCGGCCGGCGGCGGGGCGTTTTTCTGTTTCAGCAGGTTTTCCACCAGCGCCTTGTTGGTCAGCGCCGGGCGCAGATCCGGTTGGCGTTCCAGGGCCTGTTCGTAGGCGTCCAGCGCTGCTTCCAGCTCACCGCTTCTGGCCAGGGCGTTGCCACGATTGTAGTGGGCGTGGGCGTCATTGCCCTCGGCGAAACGCTGAGCGGCGCCACTGTAGTCGCCGGCCTCGTACAACGCCACCCCTTGCCATTGCGGATCTTCGAAATGCTTCGCCGCCTCGGCCGGGCGCTTCTGTTTGAGCAGGTGCAGGCCTTGCTGATCGGGACGCAGCCACAGGTCTTCGAAGTCGAAGGCATAGCTCGGTTGCGGCAATGCCAGCAGCAACGGCAGGCAGAACAGCCAGCCACGCCGCCCGGCGCACGCGGCAAGCAACAACAGCGGCAACAGCAGCCAGTAACCCTGATCGGCCCAGGTGTCGAGGCGCACGGTCTGGCCATCGTCGCGCAGGCTGCGCGGGCCATCGAGCAGGCCGAGGTCGCCCAGATCGGATTCATCCAGCCGTGCGCTGCGGTACTCGCCGCCGACCGCGTTGAGGAATGCACCGAGACCCGGGCTGTCGAGTTGCGGTACGCGGATCGCGCCCTGGGTATCCTTGAGGAAACTGCCGTCTTCCTGAGCAATCGGCGCGCCCTCGGCGGTGCCGACACCGAGCATCAACAACTGCGCCGATTGGCCGCTCAGCGCATTGCGAATGCCTTGGCGTTCTTCTTCCGACAGCGAAGAGCCGATCAGCAGAATCCGCCCCTGACCCAACGCACCCTGCTTGAGCAGCGCCAGCGCCTTGCTCACCGCCAGATCGGCGCGATGACCGCTTTCCGGCATCAGCGAAGGCTTGAGCGCGTCGAGCAGGTTGCGGCTGGTCGCCAGGTCATCCGACAGCGGCACCAGCGTATGGGCGCTGCCGGCGTAAACAACGATGGCGGTCTGGGCGTCGCTGCGCACCTGCAACAGGTCGAACAGCTTGCGCCGGGCCTGTTCCAGTCGCGTTGGTGGCGAGTCGGTGGCGAGCATTTCCGGGGTCAGCTCCAGCACCACCACCAACGGGTCGGCGGGTTTCTGGCTGGTCTGTTCGACCCGTTCCCAACTCGGCCCGAGCAACGCCAGAATCGTCAGCAGCCAGGCCACGCTCAGGGCGACCCAAGGCAACTTGCTGTCGCGACCGCTGCCGCCACTGAGCAACGTGGCGTGGAAGGCCGGCGGCAGAATCATCTGCCAGCGACCGGCGCGTTTCTGCCGGTGCCAGAGCTGCCAGATCAGCCAGCCGAGCACCGGCAGCAGCAACAGCCACCAGGGGCGGAACCAGTGCGGCCAGAGGGCGATCATCGACGCCTCCGCAAACGCAGGCGCTTGAGGCGCTCGCGCCAGTCAGGCAGAGGGCTTTGCAGATACAGCTCTTTGGTGAACAGCCGTTGCAGCGGGTTGTCCGGCCACAACACGCGGGCCACCAGCAGAATGCTCAGCAGCAGCGCGAATGCCAGCGGCCACTGATACAACGCCTGTGCCGGGCGGGCCTGGGTCGGTTGCTGAGTCACCGGTTCGAGCTGGTCGAGGGTGTCCTTGATCGCTTGCAGCTCCCTGCCATCGCGGGCACGGAAATAGCGCCCGCCGGTGACCTCGGCGATGGCCTTGAGCGCCGGTTCGTCGAGATCGAGGGTCGGGTTCCCGCCGAGCAACGCCGTGGCGCCGCTTTCTTCAGGATCGGCGCCGATGCCGATCGGGTAGATTTTCACGCCTTCGCTGGCGGCCAGTTTTGCGGCGGTCAGCGGATCGATTTCGCCCCCATTGTTGGCGCCGTCGGTGACCAGAATCAGCACCCGGCTCTGGGCCGGACGCATGCGCAGGCGCTTTAGGGCCAGGCCGATGGCGTCGCCGATGGCGGTGTTCTTGCCGGCGATGCCGATCCGCGCTTCGTCGAGCCAGACCCGAACGGTGCGCCGGTCAAACGTCAGGGGTGCTTGCAGATAAGCCTGGCTGCCAAACAGGATCAGACCGACGCGGTCGCCATCGCGGCTTTCGAGAAAATCACCGAGCAAATGCTGAACCAGCGACAGACGACTGACGTCTTCGTCGTTCCATTGCATGTCCGGGAAATCCATCGAGCCGGACACGTCCACGGCCACCAGCAGATCACGGCCGCTGGCGGCAATCGGCAGCGGTTCGCCGAGCCATTGCGGGCGGGCAGCAGCGGTCAGCAACATCAGCCACAACAACAGAAACGGCGCCTGCTGGCGCCAGGCCGGCAGGTTGGCGCGGGCGCGACGGCGGGCGAGACCTTCGAGGTCGCCCAGGAAACTCACTTTCAGCGCCGGCTCGCCGCTGTCGGCCACCGGCAGCACGAGGCGCATCAGCCACGGCAGCGGCAACAGCAGAAAGATCCACGGCCAGGCGAACTCAAACATGTTTGCGGATCCAGGTGTCGACTGCCTGGGTCAGGCCGGCGATGGCTTTGTCGTCGAGTTTGCACTCGGGTTTGTAGGCGCCTTCGACGAGCACCATCCAGCGGGTCAGGCCGGCGGCGGGGCAACGGTTGTCGAGAAACGCCAGCCATTTGCGGCCGTTGAGGGTATGGCTCTGGCTGTAGGGGTAATGGTTGCGGCACAGGCGCTTGAGCAGGCCGTTGAGCTGCTGCAGCCAGGCTCCGGCCGGGGCGCCGTCGTAGGGTTTGGGCATCTGCGCCAGTTCGGCGAGTGCAGCGATGCGCACCGGATCGAGCGGCAGTTCGGCGCGCACGACCGGTTTTTTCTTGATCGGAATGAAACGCCGCAGACGCCAGACCGCAAAGCCGATCACCGGCAGCAGCAAAAGCAGCAGCCACCAGCCCGGCGCCGGTGGCCAGAAGGCGATCGGTGGCGGGGAGATCAGCGGTTGCAGTTGTTCGAGGCCGTTCATCGACCTTTCCCCGGGCGTTGCGGGTTAAGAAATTCGCGCATTTGCTCGACCATTTCGCTCTGGGTGCTCAGCGGCATCAGCAGCACGCGCAGCTTCTGCGCGAGCAGTTCCCAGCGAGCGATCCGCGCTTCGGCCTGGGCGCGGTAGGTCTGGCGCAGGTCGAAATTCAGCGTGTCGAGTTCCAGTTGCGCACCGCGTTCGGCGAATCTCAGCAGCCCGGCGGCGGGCAGGGCGTGGTCCAGCGGATCGGAAAGCGGCAGCATCAAAAGGTCGCAATGGCGCGACAGCAGGCTCAACTGTTGCTCGGCGCTGTCGGACAGTGCGCGCTCGTCACAGATCACGATCACCAGACTGCCTGGTCGCAGCACCTCGCGGGCCCGGCGCAACGCCACGCCAAACGCATCGCGATCCGGCTCCCGCTCGCTGTGCAGCGACTGATTGACCTTCACCAGCCGGTTGAGCAGTTGCAACAGGCTCTGCTTGCTGCGGCGCGGTTTGATTTCGTAGTGCTCGTTGTCGCCGAACACCAGCCCGCCAACCCGATCGTTATGACCCAATGCAGCCCAGCCGATCAGTGCCGCAGCCTGCGCTGCGAGCACCGATTTGAACATCAGCCCGGAGCCGAAAAACAGCCGCGTGCTTTGCTCGACCATGATGAAAATCGGCCGTTCGCGTTCTTCATGGAACAGTTTGGTGTGCGGCTCCTGCGTCCGCGCGGTGACGCGCCAGTCGATGGTGCGCACGTCGTCGCCGGCCTGATAGACCCGCACCTGATCGAAGTCCACACCACGACCACGAAATTTCGAGTGGTGCAGGCCGATCAGCGGGCTGCGCTGGCTCGGCGTGGAAAACAGCTGCACTTCGCGCACGCGGTGACGCATCTCGATCAGCTCGGCGAGGCTGATGCGGATGCCCGGTTCGGACGGCAGGGAGGCGTTCATCGGGGTCAAGCGACGGCTACGACGTCGAGAATCCGTTGCACCACCCGATCCTGGTCGATGCCGGCGGCTTCGGCCTCGAACGACAGAATGATGCGGTGACGCAACACGTCGAACAGCACCGCTTGGATGTCTTCCGGGCTGACGAAGTCGCGACCGGCCAGCCAGGCGTGGGCGCGGGCGCAGCGGTCGAGGGCGATCGAGCCGCGCGGGCTGGCGCCGTAGGCGATCCACTCGGCCATTTCCGGGTCGAACTTGGCCGGGTTGCGCGTGGCCATGACCAGTTGCACCAGGTATTCCTCCACGGCGTCCGCCATGTACAGCCCGAGGATTTCCTTGCGCGCGGCGAAGATCGCCTGCTGGCTGACCCGGCGTTCGGGCTTGGTTTCGCCGTTGAGGGCTTCGCCCCGGGCCTGTTGCAGGATCCGGCGTTCGACGGCCGCGTCCGGGAAACCCATTTTCACGTGCATCAGGAAGCGGTCGAGCTGCGCTTCGGGCAGCGGGTAGGTGCCTTCCTGCTCGATCGGGTTCTGCGTGGCCATCACCAGAAACAGCGGCGACAACTCGTAAGTGCTGCGCCCGACACTGACCTGACGCTCGGCCATGGCTTCGAGCAATGCCGACTGAACCTTGGCCGGGGCACGGTTGATTTCGTCCGCCAGCACCAGGTTGTGGAAGATCGGCCCTTGCTGAAACACGAAACTGCCGGTTTCCGGGCGATAGATCTCGGTGCCGGTGATGTCGGCCGGCAGCAGGTCCGGGGTGAACTGGATGCGATGGAACTGGGCTTCGATGCCCTCGGCGAGCTCTTTGATCGCTTTGGTCTTGGCCAGACCCGGAGCACCCTCGACCAGCATGTGGCCGTCGGCGAGCAGGGCGATGAGCAAGCGCTCGATGAGTTTTTCCTGGCCGAGAATCTGCGTTGAAAGAAAGGTTCGCAGCGCCAGCAGCGCTTCACGATGTTCCATCGATGACTGTTCCTGGAAAGGGAGGCCACAGGCGTTCGGATAACGCCGGGGCTGGGGGCGTTACTTTAATCCATCGCAGGGGGTGGCGACTAACGGCATTTTGCGCAAAGTGCGGGAAATGACCGGGGGATTTGTTGGAATTTTGTAGGGTGGGGTAGGTGCGGTGTTCTTTCGGGCCCTTTCGCTCGCGAAAGGGCCGGCCCAGATGCCATCAAATCTGGCTGATATAGGTGCCAGTGCCATCAAGAATGTTCTTCAGGGTTTCCTCGACCTCGGCCAGATCCACCATGTCCGGATTGAAGGTGATTTCCAGCACATCATCCCCATTCAACGCATCGGCATCGGCGGCCGCGATTTCGATCTTCAGCAGGGTTTTGGCCAGGGTGACTTTCACGCCATCAAGGGTCGACGGCTCGCCATCCAGGGTGATCTCCAGCTCATCCTCGTCCGGATAGCGGCTCATCAGAAACATTTCGCCCTTGTCGCTGTGGCAGCAGAGCATGGCCATGTTGTCTTCTTCTTCGTCGCACGGGTTGACGATCAAAAGGGCGGTGGTCATTTGCATGGGAAATTCCTGCCTCGGCGGGCGTGTTGGTCGCAATTGGGCGCGATTCTGCCAGCCCCCGGGAATTTCTGCATGTGAGAGTGTCAGAGCATGTGTCGTGAACGCGACACAGGTCAATGGTCATTCCTGGCACGCCTGTACCGTAAAAACGGGGATTCAGACCGGCGTTTCGCCCCATGAATGCTAGTGTTTACCGATGCGCACGCCTTGGTTTACGTGCCAATGACCGAATATGTCGCAGCACCGCAAGCAGACACATTGTCGCACCCATTAAGCTGCGCAACGGATGAGCACCCGTAAAGGCATTGCCAGGGCCCCGCGAGCGGCGCCGGGCAGTCGTTTTTGCAGATGCCCATTCATGGAAGGTGAATGTGACCTGAGTGTCTCGTCCAGCTTCACCCACCTGTCACCCTGTTTCCTCTGCCCGAGATTCAGGAACAGGGCGACGGAACGCCCCGAAAGGGGTTTTGCACGCGACGCTTTCCATCAATAACAAGCCCAAGCGGAGTACCACAGATGGCGTTCTTCACCGCAGCCAGCAAAGCCGACTTCCAGCACCAACTGCAAGCGGCACTGGCGCAGCACATCAGTGAACAGGCACTGCCACAAGTGGCGCTGTTCGCTGAACAATTCTTCGGCATCATTTCCCTGGACGAGCTGACCCAACGTCGCCTCTCCGACCTCGCTGGCTGTACTCTTTCTGCGTGGCGCCTGCTTGAGCGCTTCGATCACGCGCAACCGCAAGTGCGCGTCTACAACCCCGATTACGAACGTCACGGCTGGCAGTCGACCCACACCGCGGTCGAAGTGCTGCACCATGACTTGCCGTTCCTGGTGGACTCGGTGCGTACCGAGCTGAACCGTCGCGGCTACAGCATCCACACCCTGCAGACCACCGTGCTCAGCGTGCGTCGTGGCAGCAAGGGCGAGTTGCTGGAAATCCTGCCAAAAGGCACCACCGGCGAAGGCGTACTGCACGAGTCGCTGATGTACCTGGAAATCGACCGCTGCGCCAACGCGGCCGAATTGAATGTGCTGTCCAAGGAACTGGAACAGGTCCTGGGTGAAGTCCGCGTCGCGGTCGCCGATTTCGAGCCGATGAAGGCCAAGGTGCAGGAAATCCTCACCAAGCTCGATAACAGCGCATTCCCCGTCGATGCCGACGAGAAGACCGAAATCAAGAGCTTCCTGGAATGGCTGGTGGGCAACCACTTCACCTTCCTTGGCTACGAAGAGTTCACCGTTGTCGATCAGGCCGATGGCGGCCATATCGAATACGACCAGAACTCCTTCCTCGGCCTGACCAAGATGCTGCGTACCGGTCTGACCAATGAAGACCGCCACATCGAAGACTATGCCGTGAACTACCTGCGCGAAGCGACACTGCTGTCGTTCGCCAAGGCCGCGCATCCGAGCCGCGTGCACCGTCCGGCCTACCCGGACTACGTGTCGATTCGCGAAATCGATGCCGACGGCAAAGTGATCAAGGAACACCGCTTCATGGGCCTGTACACCTCGTCGGTGTATGGCGAGAGCGTACGTGTGATTCCTTTCATCCGTCGCAAGGTCGAGGAAATCGAGCGCCGTTCCGGCTTCCAGTCCAAGGCTCACCTGGGCAAGGAACTGGCACAGGTTCTTGAAGTGCTGCCGCGTGACGACCTGTTCCAGACTCCGGTCGACGAACTGTTCAGCACCGTGATGTCGATCGTGCAGATCCAGGAACGCAACAAGATCCGCGTGTTCCTGCGCAAAGACCCGTACGGCCGTTTCTGCTACTGCCTGGCCTACGTGCCGCGCGACATCTACTCCACCGAAGTTCGCCAGAAGATCCAGCAAGTGCTGATGGAGCGCCTGAAAGCCTCCGACTGCGAGTTCTGGACGTTCTTCTCCGAGTCCGTGCTGGCCCGCGTGCAACTGATCCTGCGCGTCGACCCGAAAAACCGCATCGACATCGACCCGCTGCAACTGGAAAACGAAGTGATCCAGGCCTGCCGGAGCTGGCAGGACGACTACGCTGCACTGACCGTCGAAACCTTCGGCGAAGCCAACGGCACCAACGTGCTGGCCGACTTCCCGAAAGGCTTCCCGGCCGGCTACCGCGAGCGTTTCGCTGCGCATTCGGCCGTGGTCGACATGCAGCACTTGCTCAATCTGAGCGAGAAGAAGCCGCTGGCCATGAGCTTCTACCAGCCGCTGGCCTCCGGCCCACGCGAGCTGCACTGCAAGCTGTATCACGCCGATACCCCGCTGGCCCTGTCCGACGTGTTGCCGATCCTGGAAAACCTCGGCCTGCGCGTGCTCGGTGAATTCCCGTACCGTCTGCGCCACACCAACGGCCGCGAGTTCTGGATTCACGACTTCGCGTTCACCGCCGCCGAAGGCCTGGACCTGGACATCCAGCAACTCAACGACACCCTGCAGGACGCGTTCGTCCACATCGTCCGTGGCGATGCCGAGAACGATGCGTTCAACCGTCTGGTGCTGACCGCCGGCCTGCCATGGCGCGACGTGGCCCTGCTGCGTGCTTATGCTCGTTACCTGAAGCAGATCCGCCTGGGCTTCGACCTCGGCTACATCGCCAGCACCCTGAACAACCACACCGACATCGCTCGCGAACTGACCCGGTTGTTCAAGACCCGTTTCTACCTGGCCCGCAAGCTCGGCAGCGATGATCTGGACGACAAGCAACAACGTCTGGAACAGGCGATCCTGACCGCGCTGGACGACGTTCAGGTCCTCAACGAAGACCGCATCCTGCGTCGTTACCTGGACCTGATCAAAGCGACCCTGCGCACCAACTTCTACCAGACCGACGCCAACGGCCAGAACAAGTCGTACTTCAGCTTCAAGTTCAACCCGCACTTGATCCCTGAGCTGCCGAAACCGGTGCCGAAGTTCGAAATCTTCGTTTACTCGCCACGCGTCGAAGGCGTGCACCTGCGCTTCGGCAACGTCGCTCGCGGTGGCCTGCGCTGGTCCGACCGTGAAGAAGACTTCCGTACCGAAGTCCTCGGTCTGGTAAAAGCCCAGCAAGTGAAGAACTCGGTCATCGTGCCGGTGGGTGCGAAGGGCGGCTTCCTGCCGCGTCGCCTGCCACTGGGCGGCAGCCGTGACGAGATTGCGGCCGAGGGCATCGCCTGCTACCGCATCTTCATCTCGGGCCTGTTGGACATCACCGACAACCTGAAGGACGGCAAACTGGTACCGCCGGCCAACGTCGTGCGTCATGACGACGATGACCCGTACCTGGTGGTCGCGGCGGACAAGGGCACTGCAACCTTCTCCGACATCGCCAACGGCATCGCCATCGACTACGGCTTCTGGCTGGGTGACGCATTCGCGTCCGGTGGTTCGGCCGGTTACGACCACAAGAAAATGGGCATCACCGCCAAGGGCGCGTGGGTTGGCGTACAGCGCCACTTCCGCGAGCGCGGCATCAATGTCCAGGAAGACAGCATCACGGTGGTCGGCGTGGGTGACATGGCCGGTGACGTGTTCGGTAACGGCCTGTTGATGTCCGACAAGCTGCAACTGGTTGCCGCGTTCAACCACATGCACATCTTTATCGATCCGAATCCGGATCCGGCCACCAGCTTCGCCGAGCGTCAGCGCATGTTCGATCTGCCGCGTTCGGCCTGGTCCGACTACGACACCAGCATCATGTCCGAAGGCGGCGGCATCTTCTCGCGCAGCGCGAAGAGCATCGCCATCTCGCCACAGATGAAAGAGCGCTTCGACATCCAGGCCGACAAGCTGACCCCGACCGAACTGCTGAACGCCTTGCTCAAGGCGCCGGTGGATCTGCTGTGGAACGGTGGTATCGGTACTTACGTGAAAGCCAGCACCGAGAACCACGCCGATGTGGGCGACAAGGCCAACGATGCGCTGCGTGTGAACGGCAACGAGCTGCGCTGCAAAGTCGTGGGCGAGGGCGGTAACCTCGGCATGACCCAACTGGGTCGTGTGGAGTTCGGTCTCAATGGCGGCGGTTCCAACACCGACTTCATCGACAACGCCGGTGGCGTGGACTGCTCCGACCACGAAGTGAACATCAAGATCCTGCTGAACGAAGTGGTTCAGGCCGGCGACATGACCGACAAGCAACGCAACCAGTTGCTGGCGAGCATGACCGACGAAGTCGGTGGTCTGGTGCTGGGCAACAACTACAAGCAGACACAGGCTCTGTCCCTGGCGGCCCGCCGTGCTTACGCGCGCATCGCTGAGTACAAGCGTCTGATGAGCGACCTGGAAGGCCGTGGCAAGCTGGATCGCGCCATCGAGTTCCTGCCGACCGAAGAGCAACTGGCCGAACGCGTTGCTGAAGGCCATGGTCTGACCCGTCCTGAGCTGTCGGTGCTGATCTCGTACAGCAAGATCGACCTCAAGGAGCAGCTGCTGGGCTCCCTGGTGCCGGACGACGATTACCTGACCCGCGACATGGAAACGGCGTTCCCGCCGACCCTGGTCAGCAAGTTCTCCGAAGCCATGCGTCGTCACCGCCTGAAGCGCGAGATCGTCAGCACCCAGATCGCCAACGATCTGGTCAACCACATGGGCATCACCTTCGTTCAGCGACTCAAAGAGTCCACCGGCATGACTCCGGCGAACGTGGCTGGCGCTTACGTGATCGTGCGCGACATCTTCCACCTCCCGCACTGGTTCCGTCAGATCGAAGCGCTGGACTACCAGGTCAGCGCTGACGTGCAACTGGAGCTGATGGACGAGCTGATGCGTCTGGGCCGTCGCGCCACGCGCTGGTTCCTGCGTGCCCGCCGCAACGAGCAGAACGCTGCCCGTGACGTCGCGCATTTCGGTCCGCACCTCAAAGAGCTGGGCCTGAAGCTGGATGAACTGTTGAGCGGCGAAATCCGCGAAAACTGGCAGGCGCGCTATCAGGCATACGTCGCCGCCGGTGTACCGGAACTGCTGGCGCGTATGGTGGCGGGGACTACCCACCTCTACACGCTGCTGCCGATCATCGAAGCGGCCGACGTGACCGGTCAGGATCCAGCCGAAGTGGCCAAGGCGTACTTCGCCGTGGGCAGCGCGCTGGACATCACCTGGTACATTTCGCAGATCAGCGCCTTGCCGGTTGAAAACAACTGGCAGGCCCTGGCCCGTGAAGCGTTCCGCGACGACGTCGACTGGCAGCAACGCGCGATCACCATCGCCGTTCTGCAAGCGGGCGGCGGTAACCTGGACGTGGAAGAGCGTCTGGCGCTGTGGATGGCGCAACACGACGCGATGATCCAGCGCTGGCGCGCCATGCTGGTGGAAATCCGTGCCGCCAGCGGCACCGACTACGCCATGTACGCGGTGGCCAACCGTGAGCTGAACGACGTGGCGCTGAGCGGTCAGGCGGTCGTGCCTGCTGCGGCGACGGCGGAGCTTGAGCTTGCTTGAGTAGCCGTTGAATGAAAAAGCCCCTGCATTGTGAGATGCCGGGGCTTTTTTATGTCTGTTGGATTCGTGTTGTTTGTTCCGGCCCTTTCGTCGGAACGCCGCCCGGAGCTAGCTCGCTCCCACACTTGGAACGCATTTCCCTGTGGGAGCGAGCCTGCTCGCGATAGCGGTATTAGAGTCACTGCAATTTAAGTACTTGTTTACGCTCAAGCATCGACACATTACCTGCCGATCTGGTCAATAAATTACTGAGCGACTGGTCAAACTTATGCAGCGCCCGAACTTGCACGTTCTGCTGTTCATTAATATCCGCCACGATATCTTCCGAACGCTTGTAATCCGCCCATAACGGACTCAGCGCTCTGGCATCCGTCCCTTTGGCCGTGCCGATATAGTTGAACTTCCCGTCATAAAAATCAGCACTCACATCCGCCTTGACGTCCGAACTGCGTGAAGTAATCAACTGGCTGTGAGTGTCGACGATCGCCACCACATCCGGGTTGGCCGCGCGCAGGCTTTGCATGTCCGGATACACCGTGACCGAACCGAACTGGCGTTGCAGCGAGGCTTTCACCCAATCCACCGCCATGTCCGGTTGCGAGGTGGCGACGTAGGCGTCGTGGATCGGCTGCACCAGCAGGCTCTGGCCGAAACCGGTGCCGGCGTTGGCCTTGTAGTTGCGCAGGTAGTCGCGGTTGGTCTGGGTGCTTGGGCTGTAAATCACACCAAGTGACACGGCCGGGCCGGCCTTCACAGTGGTCATGCTGCTGCGGCCAACCGGGTGAGGCAGCAGGGTGTCGAGTGACGATACCGCTTTGGGCGCGGTGGGGATCGAGCAGGCAGTCAGTGTCAGCAGTGAAATGGTCAAGATGCTGGCGAACACAGGTTTCATGGTGTTTCTCCCGTGAGACAACTTGAGTAGAAAATCCTGGGCAGCCGTGCTGTCGGCCACTGATTCATGTTACCCCGACAAAAATTATATTAAATGGGGATCCAGGTGAAGTTTGGCAGGGCAATAGTCTTGTTTGGCGTGTTCTTGGTTTTCTAATTGCGACGGGAAATAAAAAAAGCTCAAATCCTGATTTGAGCTTTTTACTTATGAATGAACGAGTTTTTCTATTGAATTGTTAATGCTCAGTAATAGGGGCGTTCATCGTTTGATGACTTAAGCCAGAATTCGCATCAATACCGGTTTCAGTTCCGAGTTTACCTTGATGATGGCGCCTACCAGAAGCCGTTCCTGACTGTCGATTGCAATTGCCTCCGAAAGCTGGACGTCATCCAGCGTAAACAACCCCTCCTTGTTAAAGCTCAAATCAGGTTTGCCATTCTGCAGGATTCGGGCAAGTGGAAGGTAGGATGGCGCTGTCCCCGATTCCATCGAATTACCGGTAGCGATAATCCTGCCCTGTTGGTCGATCAAGCTATCGTGCCAAGAGAGACTTCTGCTTTCGTCGTTAGGAGTGAGAACAGGTTTACCTTCATTGAAGTCTTGCGCAATGTCTCCCGAGTGAGTGACGCTCGTAATGTAACCTTTATTGGGGAAACCCATTTTTTGACCGGCAATGAGCAGTGTTCCCGAGTTTGACTTTGCAATGGAAACAATATTGTTTGGGAAGTTTAAGTGCTTGAGCAGCAGATATCCATTGTCTGCAAAGTTACGTACTTGTTCTCCGGCTGCCGTATACATGGCCACTAACCCCACCCATCTGTTGTCGACGTTTGCGTTGCCTGCTACGCCGATCAGGTTGTCGGAAACTTTAATAATTTTGTAAATGTTTGCTGGGTAATCCGGGTGCCTGATATCAATGTAGGGCTTGCCATTGTTGAAATCATTGTCGGGTTGACCAGAGCTTAAAATTTGAATGAGGTAGTTGTTGTGGATGAACAGTATTTTTCCGTCAGGAAATACGATAGGCGCACTTGAAGAGTGTCCACCTTCCGATGATGGTGCGGGCAGGGATGACGTCGCAGGAGAGACGGGGAGCGGGATAACGATCTTCCCACTCTTGCCAAACTCAGTTTTGTAATTTCCGTGGTTGTTGAAGCAGGCAAGGGCGGCCATCGCCTGGCCGTCGTTCTGATGTGAGCCATGAAGCAATATGCTTTCATCTTCCAGCAGCCTGATACTTAATCCTGATGATTTTCCTTCGTTGGCAAATTTGTCCAGTACAAATCCATGATTTGCGTAGCTTTCATCGGTGGTGCCATCGGCTGCAATGCGACCCAATACAAAGTTATCAGCAGTGCTGCTGACCAACAGTGTTCGGTCTTTTGAGTCAGTGACCAATCCCTGAATTCTCGATAGCCCGCTATTGGGGCCGGGTATGTGAATGGTCACTTTCCCCCTCTCGCCGAAAGTTTCATCCAGATGTGCGGGAGAGCGGTTGCCGGACATTTTCAGATCCTCATTGATTTGGAACTTCCTGAGGATCATTTAGCTTTTCACTATTGCTGTCTACTGTAAGACTTGACAGTAGACAAGGTCGTTAATTTAAAGGTGGCGCAATGGCTATCTTCGAATTCGCCATCAACCTTATTCCAATGAGTAGCAGCGGAAAGCAAGAAGGGCCCTGTTCAATTGGCCCTTCTGAATTTTCGTGCTGTCTCAGTCGTTTTTCAGCGGAATCAGAACTTTGTCATCAGGCGAGAGCACCATGAACACCAGCAACCTGGCCGGCTTGCTCTTGCTGGCATTTTTCGAGATCAAATGCTCGGAACCGGCCGGCTCGTACCAGTATTGGCCTTTCTTGTAGGTGATCGGTTGTTCACCCTTGACCTGGGAAACGATCTCGCCTTCGAGCACGTACGCCATGGCGGTGCCGTCGTGTTTGTGGGCGATCGAGGACTGGCCGGGTTTGTAATCGACTTCGATCATCATGGCTTTTTTGCCCGGGACGTTTTTCAGCATCTGATCCTGCAGCACCGAGATTTTCTCGGACGGCGAATCGGTGCCGTGGGCCAGTGCCGAAGCGCTGATGGTGAGGGCCAGAGCGGCGAGCGGGGCGGCAAGCAAGCGCAGGATTTTCATGGTGATCACCTGATGAAGTGGGGGAGTCGGTGATCACAGTAGTCCGCGGGCCGGGGTATTCAAACGGCCAATGTTCGGGAAGTTTGGGTGACCAATCTGGGGGATATCAGCGCTTTTGAGTACGCCATCGCGAGCAGGCTCGCTCCCACATTCAACCGTATTCAAATGTGGGAGCGAGCCTGCTCGCGATGGGGTCTTTAAGGTCAAACGATCGGAAAAGAGTTGAAATCCACGCTATTGGCCAGACGACTGTCGATCAGGTCGATGAAGCCCTGGGCTTCCGGGCGATTGAAATGCGCCTGCATCGCCGCTTCCGATTGCCAGCGGGCGCTGACCGTCCAGCGGTGGCTGTCCTCGGGGCAGCGGTCGACCATGTAGGAATCGCAGCCCGGCGTCTGGCGCAGGGTTTCGACGATCTTCTGCAACTGCTTGCCCAGCTCCTCCGATCGGCCGGCTGCAGCCTGCACCTGTACGGTGTTGATCACTTCGTTGGACATTGCTCACACTCCTGAATCAGGCCGGACGAATCCTGCTCATTGAGGGATAACGCTTGTGCAGGATAGGCCTGCCCCCCCGGATCACCAATAACCAATCGGCGGTTAATCGCTTAGGCCAATTTAATCAACGACCTGTTGCAGAATGTCGCGCAGGCGGTCCAGCGCGATGTCGATGTCCAGCGTCTCGATGGCACCGAAACCGAAGTACATCCCGCTTCTGGCCGGCTGCTGATAATAGAAGCCGTCGATGGCATACAGCCCGACTTCGACTTTTTTCGCCAGTTCGATCACCAGCGGCAAATCGATCGGCACCTTGCAGAACACCGCCATGTGAAAACCCGCGCTGGGTGGCACGGCCTCCAGCCACGGCGACAGGTCGGTGGCCATGCGCGCCAGAATCCGCTCGCGGCGCTGGGCATAAATGGTGTGGCAGCGGCGGATGTGCTTGAGCAGACAGCCTTCGGCGATGAACTTGGCCAGCGCCCATTGCGGCAGGGTGGAGGCGTGCAGGTCGGTGAGCTGCTTGGCGCGGATCACCGCTTCGAGAATCGCCGGCGGCAGGATCGCGTAGCCCAATCGCAGCTCTGGCAGCAGGGTTTTCGAGAAGGTGCCGACGTAGGCGACGATGCCGCGCTGATCGAGCTTGTGCAGCGAATCCGTCGGGCGGCCCTCGTAGCGGAACTCGCTGTCATAGTCGTCCTCAATGATGATCGCGCCCAACTCATGGGCCCGCTCAAGCAGGGCTTCGCGCCGCGCCTGACTCATCGGCATCCCCAGCGGAAACTGGTGCGACGGCGTTACGTAAATCAGCCGCGTGCCCTCGGGAATCCGCTCGACCTGAATGCCCTCGGCATCCACCGGCACACCGACCACCGTCGCCCCGTGAGTGCCGAACAGCAGCCGCGCCGGCGGGTAGCCGGGATCTTCCATCGCCACCAGACTGCCGGGGCGAATCAACACGCGGGTGATCAGATCCAGCGCCTGCTGCGCGCCGTTGCACACCACGATGTCTTCGTCCTGACAGTTCACGCCACGGGAAAACGCGATGTGCCGAGCAATCGCATTGCGCAGCGCCGGCAGTCCTTCCGGCACGCTGTAAAAGCCTTTGGAATTGGCCATCTGCCGCAGCGCGTGAGCGACGCAGCGGCGCCAGTCATCCTGGGGAAACTGGCCCTTGCTGGTGGCGCCGCCGATGAAGTCGTAGCGCAGCGAGCCCTCGAGCGTCGGGTGGCGCAGGAACACCGGCAGATTGCGCCAGCTCTCGATCACTTCGGCGCTCGCCAGGTCACTGTGATTTTGCTTGCGCTCGATGGTCGCCGGGCGCGCGTTGACGTAAGTGCCTTTGCCGATCACGCCGGTGAGGAAATTCTCGTAAGTGAGCTGCGCGTAGGTGTCGGAAATGGTCTTGCGCGAGATCCCCAGTTGCTCGGCGAGCAAACGGCTGGGCGGTAACTGGGTGCCGGCGGCCAGACGCCCGGATTCAATGGCGCCGCGCAGTTGCTGGTACAACTGACCGGCCAGATCCTTGCGGCCATTGATCACGACATGCAGTTCCATACCGACGGGGCGCTCCGGGCGATTGAGTGTGCCGGCCAGATTACTCCCGAATGCAGTATCGACAGAAGTTGCGTAGTGCAAATCCCGCAAATTGGCATAGGGCCCTGTGGGAGCTGGCTTGCCAGCGATAGCGGTGTATCTGCTGACATCTATGTTGAATGTGATTGCCCCATCGCTGGCAAGCCAGCTCCCACAGGAATGTTGTTTTACTTGAATCAGTGGTCTGCCATTTTTTCGTGGAATTGGGGCTGTAACGTTGCCCAACCAGCGCTTACCGTGAAATCACTCTTCTGCTGCCCGAGGCCCGCCCATGTCCCCGCGTCTGGATTACTACAGCGCATCGCCCAAAGCGATGAAAGCGATGATTGGCCTGGAAGCGCTGACCAGCAACCTGAGCATCGAACCGCCGCTGCTGCACCTGATCAAGATCCGCGCCTCGCAACTCAACGGCTGCGCATTCTGCACCGACATGCATTCGGTGGAAGCGCGGCGGGCTGGGGAGACGGATCGACGGCTGTACGCCATCGCGGTCTGGCGCGACAGCGGCTTCTTCAGCCTGCGCGAGCGGGCGGCGCTGGCCTGGACCGAGGCGGTGACGCTGCTGGCGGACAGCCGGGTGCCTGACGATGTTTACCAGCAGGCGCGGGAACAGTTCAACGAGACCGAACTGGTGGACCTGACCATGGCCGTCAGCACCATCAACAGCTGGAATCGCCTGGCGGTGAGCTTCCGCCAGATTCCCAGCGACTGAACTCCAGACCTCGATCGTTCCCACGCTCCCACGCCCCACACAGTGATCGTTCCCATGCTCCGCGTGGGAATGCCTCTGGGGACGCTCCGCGTCCAGTGACGCAGAGCGTCACGGACTGC
>NZ_JBWKZE010000036.1:0-53423 GCF_059424205.1 Pseudomonas sp. GW456-12-1-14-TSB6 | reverse complement strand
GCCCAACACCAAAACCCCGCCCCACGTTTCGACAATATCCCGCACAATCCCCAGCCCCAACCCATGCCCATGGGTCTGCTCATCCAGCCGCGTTCCCCGGCTGAACACCTGAGCCCGCTGCGCCTCGGGAATCCCCGGCCCGTCGTCTTCCACGCTCAGCACAAAGCCTTCCGCCGTCTCGACCACGCTCAGTCGCACCTCGGCATCCGCCCACTTGCAGGCGTTGTCCAACAGATTGCCGAGCAGTTCCAGCAAATCTTCACGATCCCACGGCAATTGCAGACCGGGTGGGGCCACATAACTCAGCTCCAGATGCTCGCCATGGATCATGTTCAACGTCGACAGCAACCCCGGCAGCTCGGCGTCGCAATCGAACAGCGCTCCCGGCAACGCATCGCCAGAGAGCCGCGCTCGGTTGAGCTCGCGGTTCAGCCGTTGCTGAACCTGTTCCAGTTGTTCCTTGAGAATCCTGCGCAGTTCCGGGTGCGCGTCGAGCCTTTCACTCGACGCCAGACTGAGCAGCACCGCCAACGGGGTTTTCAGCGCATGACCGAGGTTGCCCAAGGCATTGCGCGAACGCTTGAGGCTGTCTTCGGTGTGCGCCAGCAAATGGTTGATCTGCGCCACCAGCGGTTCCAGTTCCGCCGGCACTTGTTCATCGAGTTGCGAACGCTGGCCCTGCTGCAACTGGGCGATCTGCTCGCGGGCCTTTTCCAGCGGCCGCAACGCGCGGCGCACGGTCAGACGTTGCAACAACAGAATCAGCAGCAACCCGGCCAAACCGAGGCCGAGGCCGATCTGGCGCATGCGCTGGAAACTCTCGCGCACCGGCGTGTAATCCTGAGCCACGCTGATGGAAATCGACTGACCGAGCCGTCGATAGTCCGAGCGCAGTACCAGCAATTGCTGGCCGTCCGGCCCCAGTTGCAGGTTGCTGTGCAGGCCGGAGCGTTCGAGCAACGGCAGATCCTGATCCCACAACGAGCGGGAGCGCCAATGGCTGTCGGCGAAGTCGATGCGGAAGTAATGCCCGGAAAACGGTCGCTGGTAGGCCGGCGACAAGTGCCGCTCATCCAGCTGCAAGCCTTGCGGCCCGCGAACCAGCGCCACCAGCAGGCTCTCGCTGTCGTTGCGCAACCCGGCTTCGAGATAGCGCTGCAATCCCACTTCGAATAGCCACAGGCTGGTTTGCGCCAGCAGCACACCGACGACCACCAGCACGCTGATCAACCCGAGGCTCAAGCGGCGCTGGATCGATCTCACGAAGCCTGTCCGCCAAACAGATAACCCTGACCGCGACGGGTTTCGATCACACTTTTGCCGAGCTTTCGCCGCAGGTGATTGACGTGAACTTCAAGCACGTTGGAATCGCGCTCGGTCTCGCCGTCGTAGAGGTGTTCGGCGAGGTGGCTTTTGGAGAGAATCTGTTCCGGGTGCAGCATGAAGTAGCGCAGCAGACGGAATTCGGCAGCGGTCAGCTGAATATCGGCGCCGTCGCGCACGACACACTGGCGGCCCTCGTCCAGGTGCAGCCCGGCGGCCTTGAGCGTCGGCTGGTTGGCCTGGCCCTTGGAGCGGCGCAGCAGCGACTGGATGCGCAAATACAGTTCTTCCGGGTGGAAAGGTTTGGTCAGGTAATCGTCGGCACCGGCCTTCAGGCCTTCAATGCGCTCGGCCCAGGAATCGCGGGCGGTAAGGATCAGCACCGGAATCGTCAGACCGCCGGCGCGCCATTGCGCCAACACCTCAAGCCCCGGCACGCCGGGCAGACCGAGGTCGAGGACGATCAGGTCATAGGGCTCGCTGCTGCCCTGATAGACCGCATCGCGCCCGTCCGCCAGCCAGTCCACCGCGTAGCCTTGGCGTTGCAGGCCGGCGAGCAATTCGTCGGCCAGCGGTACGTGGTCTTC
Organism: Pseudomonas sp. GW456-12-1-14-TSB6; assembly: GCF_059424205.1. Taxonomy (NCBI): domain Bacteria; kingdom Pseudomonadati; phylum Pseudomonadota; class Gammaproteobacteria; order Pseudomonadales; family Pseudomonadaceae; genus Pseudomonas; species Pseudomonas sp. GW456-12-1-14-TSB6. The sequence goes on along the minus strand of NZ_JBWKZE010000036.1, from coordinate 51,513 downwards.
CACCAGAAGCAAGCGCATCAGTCAATCTTCCTTGTCTTTCACGAGTTCGCCGGTATCGGCCTTCAAGTGCAGCTCGCGGGCCACACCTTCGACGGTCAGCAACTCGACTTCATAAATGTAGACGTCGTGTTTTTCTTCCAGCTCGACTTCCAGCAGTTTCGCGCCGGGATAACGGTCCATCGCCTGGTGTAATACCTGCTCGAGCGGCAGGATCACACCCTGCTTGCGCAGATTGAGGGCTTCGTCGGGACCCAGGTCGCGGGCCATGGCCGTCGAGCAAAACATCACCAGCGCCAATGCCGTACGGCGGGTGGCGCGAACATTCACCTTCATTACGTATCCTGATGATCCTTGAGCACTTGCCCGCTCACCGCGTCCAGTTCCAGATCCCACTCCAACCCCTGCGGATCACGCAGTTCGATCTGGTAGATGTACTTGCCGTACTGTTCTTCCAGCTCGGTGTCGGTGATCGTCGAACCCGGGTGTTTGGCCAGCGCGGTGGCGTTGAGCTTCTCGAAGGAGACGATAGTACCAGCGTCACGCAGGCGCAGGGCCTCATCCGGGCCGAGATCACGGGCGTGAACGGTGCTGGCGGTGAGGCCGATGATCGAGGCGATGGTCAGGGCAGTCAGGGTTTTCATGGTGTCTCCGTATTTTTATGTGTCGCTACGGGCCGCACCTTAAAGGTGCGAACTTAACTGAAACTGAATTGCCATCATTGGGCCTGCTCCTGCAGCCACGGCAACATGTGCTTATAATCTTTCGCTTGCTAACGATCGAGACCGGTATGACCGCCATTCACATCAAGTTCCCTGCCCTCACCCTCAAGGCCGGCCCCAGGGCCATGGCGCGTATTCGGGCCCAAGGCCTGAACGCCGCCGACGTCGGCACCCTGCCCGGCGCTGCCGGTGGGCCCAAGGCATTGGGGATTCAGGGGCTGGATCTGGCGTTGTTCGGCGAGTGGTTGCCGGCGGCACCGCGCGAGCGTTCGCTGATCGGTGCCTCGGTGGGTTCCTGGCGGTTCGCCAGCGCTTGTCTGCCGGACGCCGCCGAAGGCATCCGCCGCCTCGGTCAGCTGTACACCGAGCAGAACTTCAACAAAGGCGTGACCATTGCCGAGGTCAGCCGCAGTTCGCAGCGCATGCTCGATGACCTGCTCGACGGCCGCGATGCCAGCCTTCTGACCAACGCCCATTACCGCTTGAACATCATGGTGGTCAAAAGCCACGGCGGGCTGGCGGAGGATCATCGCGGCCGGCTCGGGCTGGCGCTGGGTTCGGTGATCGCCGACAACCTGCGCGGCCGCGCGCGGCTGTCGCGGCACTTCGAACGGCTGATCATCCACGACCCGCGCCTGGCGCCGCCGGTGCATGCGCTGAACGACTTCCCGTCGCGTTTCGTCGCCCTCGACGCCGGCAACCTGCGCCAGGCGCTGCTGGCCTCGGGCTCGATCCCGATGGTCATGGAAGGCGTGCGCGACCTGCCGGGCGCCGGTGCCGGCACGTTCCGCGACGGCGGTCTGCTCGACTATCACCTCGACCTGCCCTACAGCGGCGACGGCATCGTGTTGTATCCGCACTTCACCGACCGGGTGATTCCGGGCTGGTTCGACAAGACCCTGCCGTGGCGCAAGGCGTCGGTGGAGCGCTTGCAGGACGTGCTGTTGCTCGCGCCGTCGAAGGAGTACCTGGCGCGTCTGCCCTACGGCAAACTCCCCGACCGTAACGACTTCAAGCGCTTCATGGGCGATGCGCCGAGCCGGCAGAAATACTGGCGCGCGGCGATGGACGAGAGCCGCCGGCTGGGCGACGAATTCCTCGAACTGACTGCCAATGGTCGCCTCGCCGAGCGCTTGCTGACCCTTTAGTCAGCACAGCCCTGGACAAGCTGGTAAACTCGCCGCCTGCCCGAATTCGCTGCGGCGAACGCCATCTGAACAGAGCTGAAATCACTGTGGAAATCTTCAAGGAATTTACGTTCGAATCCGCCCACCGCCTGCCCCACGTACCGGACGGCCACAAGTGCGGACGCCTGCACGGTCACTCGTTCAAAGTAGCGATTCACCTGAGCGGCGACCTCGATCCGCACACCGGCTGGATCCGTGATTTCTCCGAGATCAAAGCGATTTTCAAGCCGTTGTACGAGCGTCTGGACCACAACTACCTCAACGACATTCCGGGCCTCGAAAACCCGACCAGCGAAGTGCTGGCCAAATTCATCTGGAATGAGCTCAAGCCCTTGCTGCCGGAACTCAGTGCGATCCGCATCCACGAGACCTGCACCAGCGGTTGCATCTATCGCGGCGAATAATTCCCGCGACACAAAAAAACCACCGAGACCGGTGGTTTTTTTACGCCTATGCTTTTTGGCTCGAACCCGCCAAGAGGACAGGCCCATGACGGACTGGCTGCTGGATCAGGTCTTTGATTTCAACGGGCGACAGATTCGCCACGGGGTGCGCGGCGACGGCCCGCCGCTGGTGTTCGTGCACGGCACGCCCTTCTCGTCTTACGTGTGGCACCGCATCGCGCCGCACTTTTTTGCCACGCATCGGGTGCATTACTTCGACCTGCTGGGCTACGGCCAGTCCGAGCAACCGGACGCCGATGTCTCCCTCGGCGTGCAGAACGAATTGCTCGCGCAGTTGCTCGATCACTGGAATCTGCAACGCCCGGATGTGGTTGCCCATGACTTCGGCGGCGCCACCGTGCTGCGCGCTCATCTGCTCAACGGCAAGGATTACCGCAGCCTGACCCTGATCGACCCGGTCGCGCTGACACCCTGGGGTTCGCCGTTCGTGCAGCACGTGCGCCAGCACGAAGCGGCGTTCAGCGGCCTGCCGGATTACATCCAGCGCGCCATCGTGCCGACCTACATTCGCGGGGCGATTCACCGGGATATTCCCGATGACGAACTGGCGCCCTACGTGCAGCCGTGGCTGGGCGATCCGGGGCAAGCGGCGTTCTACCGGCAGATTGCGCAGATGGATCAGCGCTACACGCTGGAGGCGCAGACGCTGTACCCGACGATCCGTTGCCCGGTGCAGATTCTCTGGGGTGAAGAGGATCAGTGGATTCCCATCGAACGCGGGCGCGAGTTGCACAAGATGATTCCGGGATCGCAATTTCATCCGATCCCGAATGCCGGGCATCTGGTGCAGGAGGATGCGCCTGAAGCCATAGTCGCCGCGCTGCTGCGGTTCCTCTGATCCAATCCCGTGACCCTGTGGGACCAGCTGCTCCCACATGGTTCGGTACGGCGCCCGATGCACTGCTTTCGCGCCGATCATCCGTGTCTCGTCTATAAATACCCGCAACATCGCGTTTGGCACGACCGCTGCAACCACTTCGCGTCCTCCCCTTTCCAGCAAGGAACGCCCCATGACGCAAAACGATCCCGGCAACGATTACCCCCTCAGCGAAGTCCCGATGCACGCGCGCAAAGGCCTGGCCTCCACGGCGATGGTGCTGCTGGGCTTCACCTTCTTCACCGCGACCATGTTTGCCGGCGGCAAGCTCGGCGTGGCGTTCAACTTCGGCGAAATGCTCGCCGTCATCGTCATTGGCAATCTGCTGCTCGGTGTGTACGCCGCAGGCCTCGGCTACATCGCCTTCAAGAGCGGGCTGAATTCGGTGCTGATGGGGCGCTTCTGTTTTGGCGAAGTCGGCAGCAAACTCAGCGATCTGATCCTCGGCTTCACCCAGATCGGCTGGTACGCCTGGGGCACCGCGACGGCGGCGGTGGTGCTGGGCAAGTATTTCGACTTGAACGAAGCCACGGTGCTGGGCCTGATGGTGCTGTTCGGCCTGGTGTTCTGCGCCACGGCGTATGTCGGTTATCGAGGGCTGGAGATTCTGTCGTACATCGCAGTGCCGGCGATGATGTTGCTGCTGATGCTGTCGATGTGGGTCGCGACCGTGAAAGTCGGCGGCCTCGACGGTTTGCTCAGCGTCGTACCGACGGGTTCGCTGGACTGGTCGACCGCCATCACACTGGTGTTTGGCACTTTTGTCAGCGGCGCGACCCAGGCCACCAACTGGACGCGTTTTTCCCGTTCGGCGCGGGTCGCGGTGCTGGCCAGCCTGATCGGCTTTTTCATCGGCAACGGCCTGATGGTGCTGATCGGTGCCTACGGCGCAATCGTCTATCAACAGCCCGACGTGGTCGAAGTGTTGCTGTTGCAGGGCTTCGCCATGGCAGCGATGGCGATGCTGTTGCTGAACATCTGGAGCACCCAGGACAACACCATCTACAACTTCGCCGTCGCCGGCTGCAACCTGCTGCGCACCGGGCGCCGCAAGACCGTGACCCTGGCCGGTGCCGTGATCGGCACGGCGCTCGCGCTGCTGGGCATGTACGACATGCTGGTGCCTTATCTGATCCTGCTCGGCACGGTGATCCCGCCGATTGGCGGCGTGATCATGGCGGACTTTTTCTTCCGCTGGCGCGGGCGTTATCCGCGACTGGCCGACGCACGGTTACCGGCGTTCAACTGGCCGGGGCTGGCGGCTTACGCGGCCGGAACCGTCGCCGCGTTCGGCTCGCCGTGGGTCGCGCCGCTGGTCGGCATCGCCGTTGCCGCGTTAACGTATATCGCAGTGACCGGCCTGCTCGGCGCCCGCAACGCGGCCGCCCCTCTACAAGATCTATAAAAGGATTCGCCCGATGCACATCATCAACGCCCGACTGCGCAACCAGGAAGGTCTGCACGAATTGCACCTCGAAGACGGCCTGATCCGCAGCATCGCGCGCCAGACCGAAGCGCCGACCCTGGGCCCCGACGACCTCGACGCCGGCGGCAATCTGGTGGTGCCGCCCTTCGTCGAGCCGCACATTCACCTCGACGCCACCCTGACCGCCGGCGAGCCGCGCTGGAACATGAGCGGCACGCTGTTCGAAGGCATCGAATGCTGGGGCGAGCGCAAGGTCACCATCACCCAGGAAGACACCAAGACCCGGGCGAAGAAAACCATCCAGACCCTCGCCGCCCACGGCATCCAGCATGTGCGCACCCACGTCGACGTCACCGATCCGCAGCTCACTGCGCTCAAGGCGATGCTTGAAGTGCGCGAGGAAAGCCGTCACCTGATCGACCTGCAAATCGTCGCGTTCCCCCAGGAAGGCATCGAATCGTTCCGCAACGGGCGCGAGCTGATGGAAGAAGCGATCCGCATGGGCGCCGATGTGGTCGGCGGGATCCCGCATTTCGAGTACACCCGCGACCAAGGCGTCAGCTCGGTGAAGTTCCTGATGGACCTGGCCGAGCGCACCGGCTGCCTGGTGGACGTGCACTGTGACGAAACCGACGACCCGCATTCGCGCTTCCTCGAAGTGCTGGCCGAAGAGGCCCGCAGCCGCGACATGGGCGCCCTCGTGACCGCCAGCCACACCACTGCGATGGGCTCCTACGACAACGCCTACTGCGCCAAACTGTTCCGCCTGCTCGGGCATTCGGGGATCAGTTTTGTCTCCTGCCCGACCGAAAGCATTCACCTGCAAGGGCGCTTCGACAACTTCCCGAAACGCCGGGGCGTGACCCGCGTCAACGAACTGCTCGAAGCCGGGATGAACGTCTGCTTCGGCCAGGATTCGATCGTCGATCCGTGGTATCCGCTGGGCAACGGCAACATCCTGCGGGTCCTCGAAGCCGGCCTGCACATCTGCCACATGCTCGGTTATCGCAACCTGCAGAGCGCACTGGATCTGGTCACCGACAACAGCGCCAAAGCCATGCACCTCGGTGAACGCTACGGCCTGGAACAGGGCCGCCCGGCGAACCTGCTGATCCTGTCGGCGGACAGCGATTACGAAGTGATCCGCAGCCAGGGCCTGCCGCTGTATTCGATCCGCGACGGCAAAGTGCTGATGAAGCGGCAGATGCCGGTGGTGGAATTCGTCTAAGGTGTAGAAGTCGGCGCTGCAAGGGCGCCGACTTCTTCCGATGGACGCACTGTCATGCCGTAGTTCGCGCGTAGTTGCTCCGCTGCCATCCTCATTGATCCGTGAGGACGCGACATGAATCAAAAGACCACTTCCGATCCCATGGCCACGCTTTACCAGGAAGGCCGCCATACGTTTGTCGAACTCGTACCCGATGGAGGGGCCAGGCTCGACGCCTTGTTTCATACCGTTCCCGCACTGCGCGAACTTGCCGTTGGCGTGGTGTACGGGCATTTACACTCACGTCCCGGTCTTGATCCGCGATTACGCGAAGCGGTGTCGTTTGCCGCCATTGTCGCCTCGGGCATGGTCGGGCCACCGCTGAGCGTGCACCTCAAAACCGGCCTGGCATCGGGCCTCGCACCGGGTGAATTGACTGAAATACTGCTGCAGGCTTCGGCCTTCGCCGGTTTCCCCCGAGCGGTCAGCGCTGCGGAGCAGCTCAATCATCTGTTTGCAGACGCGGACCTTGAATCACCACCGTCACGCACCCCGAGAGAAGTCACTTCGAGATTTTGCTCTGACGTTCGCGAGGGCCATTCACCCATTCCGTTGAGTGCCGCCGTGAAACGCCAATTGCGGCACGCAGACCGTTTGGCGCTGCAAGCCTGCTCGGCGCAGGCTGTGATCGTCGAGTGCTTTCAAAGCCCCGAGACACAGCCCATAGCCCTGCTGTATGTGACGGTGGTCGATGACACTGTTGTCGCCGTGAAACTGTTCAAAGGCCAATGAACGGTTATGGATCGGGGCGGCTTTATCGCAAAACGATAGAGCCGACCTGTCAGATCTGACAGGCGACAATCGCTGCGTGTCGGCTCACAGTAAGCCCCAAGGGATCCATCGTTCCCGGGGGGACGATCATGAAAGGGACTTCACCACTTCTTCTGATTTTCGCGCTTGGCCTCGCCGTCACCGCCACCAGCTCTGCGAGCGCGGCAGTTCGCAACGGCGGCGGTGAAAATATTCTGCTGCAAACCTTCCACTGGAATTCCAGCCGCAATCCAACCCCCTGGTATTCAGTACTTGCTCAACAGGCGGCGACCATTGGCAACGACGGATTCACCCTTGTCTGGTTACCGCCCCCTTGGACGGACAACTCAAGCTGGACCGACAGCCAGGCTCAGACCTCCGGTGGTGGAGAAGGCTACTTCTGGAACAGCTTCGACAAAAACAGCCGTTACGGCACTGATCAGCAACTCAAACAAGCGGTGCTGGCGTTCAACAACGCTGGCGTGAAAGTCGTCTTCGACGTCGTGCCCAATCACACGGACGATAAAGCGGTCTTTCCGCTGTTCCCGGCAGGGAACAACGAACGGCGGCACGACTGCGCAAATTGTGACGAAGGTGACGCGTTTGTGGATGGGAGGGCGGATTTGAACACTGCGAATCCAACAGTCTTCGAAACCTTCAAAAACGAGTTCATCAATCTGCGCGACAACTACGGTGCTCGAGGCCTGCGCTTTGACTTTGTCCGTGGCTACGCGCCGGAAACCGTGGATCGCTGGATGAACGCCTTCGGCAACCAGCAATTTTGCGTCGGCGAGAACTGGAAAAGCCCCGGGGAATACCCGCCGGGCGACTGGCGACACAATGCGAGCTGGCAGGATGTGCTCAAGGACTGGTCGGATCGCTCGCACTGCACGGTGTTTGATTTCGCCCTCAAGGAGCGTATGCAGAACGGTTCGCTCGCCGAGTGGCGCCACGGTTTGAATGGCAATCCGGATCGTGCCTGGCGCGAAATCGCCGTGACCTTTGTCGACAACCACGACACCGGTTATTCACCCGGCGCCTACGGCGGCCAACATCACTGGGCGTTGCCCGATCCACTGGTCAATCTGGCTTACGCCTACATCCTCAGCAGTCCCGGCACGCCGACCGTTTACTGGCCGCACATGTATGACTGGCAGCGTGATCAACTGATCCGGCAACTGATCAAACTGCGCAAGAGTGCCGGAATCCGCGCTGATTCGCCGATTCGCTTCAACACTGCCTATTCGGGACTGGTCGCCACCACACAAGGTGTACGCGGCACATTGGTGATCGCCCTCAAATCCGATCTGCAACAGTTGCCGCAAGGCAAGGACGCGCCGACCTTGAACTGGGATAACGGCGATATCCGGATCTGGAGCGGCCCTGTGGAACCGGCGACAGTGGCAGTCAACGTGCATTGCGATAACGCCAATCCGCAACCGGGCGAAAGTGTCTATGCAGCGGGTTCATCGCTGGAGTTCGGGGCGTGGGACCCACAACATGCGATAGCGCTGACACTGAACAACAAACGCTGGAGCACAACCGTGGAGGTGCCAGGTCAGCAACAGCTCGAGTGGAAGTGCATCGTGCGGGGCCAGGCGCCGACCGCAGTGTATTGGCAGGCGGGCGCGAATAACGCATTCAAAAGTGGTGCGGTGAGCGACACTGTCGGGCGGTTCTGATCTTGAGGCTTCAGCAATTTTCGTCGCGCACGGCGGTGCCGAACAGACGCACGCCAGTCAGTTCTCCGTCGCGCGCCTCCAGCAGGATCAGCGCCGTGCCACCCGGCATTACCACCTGCACCTCTCCCGCCGACACCCAGCCTACCCGCCATGCCGCAGACGCCACCGCACTGGCGCTGGTGCCGGAAGACGCCGTCGGCCCCTCGCCCCGTTCGAACACCCGCGCCACAATGCGTTGATCACCGGCGCGCATCGCCCATTGCAGATTGACCCCGGCCGGGCACGGCTGGCCGGCGCCGGTGGGCATGGCGTAGGCGATGGCGGTCAGACGGTCTGCCAGGGGCGATTCAAGCATCTGTGCGTTGCTCGGCAATGCGGCTTCATCCTGCACCAGTGTCACGCAATGCGGATTGCCGATGCGCACGAACTGGCTGTGCACCCAGGCGGGATTGAGTTGCGCCAGCGGTCGAACACCGCTGACTTCCACACCGTTGAACGGCACCGGTTCAACGCCGAGCGCACCGACCGCTGCCGGGCCGAAACCGGGCTGGCCGAGGTCCAGCCAGAAGCCCTGCACGCCCGCCACTTGCGCCGGCTTGACCGAGGTCGGCACTGGCGATTGCGCATCCGGTTTATCGTGATGCACCCGTAGCGTCGCACCCTCCTCCGGCATCAGCCCCTGTTCGAGCAGCGCCCGGGAGAAAATCGTCAGGCCATTGCCGCTGCGTTCAGCCAGCGTGCCGTCGGTGTTGACGATCAGCACATCAAAGGGTGGCGAGGCTTGAAACGGGCCGATCAGCAAGCCATCGCTGCGGTGAGACTTGCTACCGGCGGGGCGTTGACCATCGGGCCAATCGCAGCACAGCGCAATGGCAGCAGCGCTCCATGCCTGTCGCGACAGCGCGCACTGCTCGGCGCCCGTCGGTAATTCGATCCCGGCATCGCGCAGCGCCTGGGGCGATACGACCCCGTAGATATTGCCTCGTGCATCGTAGAACTGCGTCATGAACCGGCCCTTGTTTTTCCCGTCGACAGGGGCGCCACTGTAAATCGCAACGCCCTGCCGAGGCGAGCGGGCTCGCTCCATCGAAAGAGCTGTGCAAGGATGTCCGCTGCTGAAACGTTTTTTGCCAAGGATCGTTATGACCAGCCTCACCCCTCAAGACACGTTCGTTCCCGGACGCCTCGAACAGATGTCCACGCGCATCGCCTTCTTCATCGCCGGGCTCGGCATCGCCGCGTGGGCGCCGCTGGTGCCCTACGCCAAAGCGCGCGCCGGGCTCGATGAAGGCACGTTGGGTTTGTTGTTGCTGTGCCTGGGCGTCGGCTCGATTCTGGCGATGCCGCTGGCGGGGATTCTGGCCACGCGGTTTGGCTGCCGCAAGGTAGCCACCGGCGGCACGCTGCTGATCTGTGCAGCATTGCCGTTGCTGGCGACGGTGTCGTCGATTCCGGCATTGATCGCCACGTTGTTCATGTTCGGCGCCGGGCTGGGCACGGTGGATTCGACGGTGAACCTTCAAGCGGTGATCGTCGAGCGGGCCAGCGGCAAGAACATGATGTCGGGGTTTCACGGGCTGTTCAGCCTCGGCGGGATCGTCGGCGCGGCGGGCGTCAGTGCCCTGCTCGGTCTGGGGCTGTCGCCACTGGCAGCGATGCTGGTAGTGGTGCTGGTGCTGATCGCGGCGCTGTTCAAGGCCGTGCCGCACATGCTGCCTTACGGCAGTGAAAGCTCGGGGCCGGCGTTCGCGGTGCCCCACGGGATCGTGCTGTTCATCGGCGGCATGTGCTTCATCGTATTCCTCACCGAAGGGGCGGCGCTGGACTGGAGCGCGGTGTTCCTGGCGCAGGAACGCGGGATCGACACTGCCTATGCGGGGCTGGGTTACGCAGCATTTGCGTTGACCATGACGGCGGGTCGCTTGACCGGTGACCGGATCGTCCGCGCACTGGGCGCAACCCGGATCATTCTGTTTGGCGGTCTGCTGGCAGCGGCGGGATTGTTTCTGGCGACCTTCGCCCCGAGCTGGCAAGCCGCGCTGCTGGGTTATGCGCTGGTTGGCGCCGGCTGTTCGAACATCGTGCCGGTGCTGTACACGGCGGTGGGTAAACAGACGGTGATGCCGGAAAGCATCGCCGTGCCGGCAATCACTACGCTGGGTTATGCAGGGATTCTGGCAGGGCCCGCGGTGATCGGTTTTGTCGCCCACGCCAGCAGCCTGAGTTTTGCCTTCGGGCTGATGGCGACATTGCTGGTGGCGGTGGCGATTGGCGGGAAAGCGCTGAAGGTATGAGCCTGATCTGATGTGTTCAGATCGTTCCCACGCTCTGCGTGGGAACGCAGCCAGGGACGCTCCGCGCCCCAAGAAAAGCGGACGCGGAGGTGTTCCCACGCAGACGGTTCGACGGAGGAACCATCAGTGCAGATCAGAAGCCTACGCTGGCCTGCACGAAGAACGTCCGTGGCGTGCCCACGTAGATCCCCGAGTTGTTGTCGCTGGAGCGGGTGAAGTACTGCTTGTCGAAGATGTTTTTCACCCCGGCGCCGAGCTTCAGGTTCGAGAGCTGCGAACCAAAGTCATAGCCGCCGCGCACGTTCCAGGTCACGTAACCCGGAATGTCGCCGTACTGCCCGTCCGCCGTGCCTTCGGTGATGTAATTGCCATTGAAGCTGCCATCAGCATTCACGCCGGTGCCCGGCGAGCGCTGTTTGGACTGGGCGAAGCCGTCGATGTTGTAGGTCCAGCGGTTGATGTCGTAACGCAGGCCGACGGTCGCCACCTGACGCGAGTAGAACGGCAGGTCGCGGCCCTTGAAGCCGGGGATCTCGCCTTCATAGGTCGCGCGGGTGTAAGTGAAACCGGCGTTGGCAGTCAGGCCATCGAGACGTGGATCGAGCGCCGCCATGTCGTAGTGCACCGACGCTTCGATACCCTGGTGCTTGGTCGCGCCGAGGTTGGTCCAGCCCACGTCGTTGCTGATGTATTGCAGTTCGTCATCGAAGTCGATGTAGAACAGCGTCACTTCCCCGCCCCACACGTCATCGTTGTAGCGCGTGCCGATTTCGTAGGTCTTGGCTTTCTCCGGTTCCAGGCCATTGGCGGTCTGGTCACCCGAGCCGCCCTGGCCGAGCTGGAAATATTGCAGGCTGCCGAAAGACGTCTCGTAGTTGGCGAACAGTTTCCACGCATCGGACAGGTGATACATCACGCTCAGGGCCGGCAGCGGCTCGTTGCTTTCGATGCTGCGGTTTTTCTCGGGGACGGGTTTGCCGGCGGTGTCGAGCACGGCGCGATCATGCCAGTCGGTGCTGATGTGTTCGAAGCGAATGCCTGGGGTCACGGTCCAGTTGCCGACGTCGATCTTGTTGTCGATGTAGACCGAGTTGGCCTCGGTGCCGCCGGTGCGATCCTGGAACACGTGACCGTCCGACGTCTTGGTGACCACCGGCTCGTTGTTGACCAGTGCCAGGCGGCTCGACTGCTCGTGCATCGCCTCTTTCAGATAACGGTAACCGACGCTGACTTCCTGGGTGGTCGGGCCTACGTCGAACACACGCGAAACACGCGGCTCGATGCCCAGCGTGTAGTAAGAACGCGGAAACGAGCTGAGGGTTTTCTGATCGCGGGCGGCGATGGTGCTGCCACGAAAGCTGTCGGAATAGTAGGTCAGCACTTCCGCCTGGGTGCGCTCGTCGATCTGCCGGATCCACTTGAACGACACGTCCTTGCGGCGGCCGCTGAAGCCGTCGTAGTCGCGGTCGGACTGGAACGGTTTGTCGTCGTACTGCTTTTGCGTCAGGCCGCCGGGCATGTCGGCGCTGGCGTCGTAGTAGTGGAAGTTGAGGCTGAAATCGTCCTGATCGGTCGGTGCCCAGTGGGTCTTGAGGATCACGTCGTCGATGTCGTTGCCGTTGTTGCGCTCGCGGTAACCGTTGCCGTTGACGCCCGAGTACAACAGCGCCATGCCGATACCGTTGTCGGCAGTGCCTCCAAGGAACGCGGTGTCGATGTGTTTCCAGCCACCGTGCTGCGAGGTCTCCAGAGTCGTGCCGATTTCACCGGTGGTTTTTTCCGGAATTGCACGGGTCACGAAGTTGATCACGCCGCCGACGTTCTGCGGTCCGTAACGCACGGAGCCGGCACCACGGACCACGTCGATGCTGTCGAGGTTGCCGGAAGAAATCGGCGCCATCGACAGTTGTGGCTGGCCGTACGGCGCAAACGCGGCCGGCACGCCGTCGATCAACACCGTGGAGCGTGGCGACAGACGCGACGTCAAACCCCGCACGCCGACGTTCAGCGATATGTCGCTGCCGCCGGTGCCGTTGGCTTCCTGCACCTGCACACCCGGCACGCGGCGCAGCACGTCGCCGACGTTCATCGCGCCCTGCTCGACCATCGCTTCGCGGCGGATCACGGTGCGCGCGCCGGGGTGGTTCTGCACCACGGCGGCGTTGGCGTCGCCGAGCCAGTCGCCGACAACCTTGATGTCGGTCACGCCCAGCTCCAGCGGGCCGTTGGCTGCGGAAGTCGGGGCCGGCGCCAGCGTCACCGAACCTTCATTGATCTGGTAATCCAGACCGCTGCCTTGCAGCAATTGGCGCAGGGCCTGCTCCGGAGAAAGATTGCCGTCCACCGCCGGCGCCTGTTTGCCAGCGACCAGGTCCGGGCTGAAAAACACCTGCAACGACGTTTGCTGGCCCAGTTCGCTCAGGGCCTGACCCAGCGGCTGTGCGCGGATGTGAATGGCTTCGGCGGCAAAAGCCATCGGCATGGCGGCGTTGACCGCCAGCGCGAGCGCCAGCGGCAACCAAGGAGATTTATTGTTTTTGGCGGTGGAGTTTTTCACGTCGAACGGAGTCCTGTGGATCGCAAGAGTGTGCGGCTGTTAATGCAAACCAGTTGCAGCTGAACAGGAAGACGACGAACTCGAAAAAAACCTGAATTTTATTTTGAAATTATTTCCTGGCTGCCGTCGGCAAGGGTGCGCACGGCCACCGGAAGAATGCTTGGCAAGGCCTTGAGCAAGGCATCGGTGTTGTCGGATTTGAACACGCTGGTCAGGCGCAAATTGGCCACGGCCGGGTTGGCGACCTTCAGCGGCTTGTCGCGATAACGCGACACTTCCTCGGCAACTTCGCTGAGGCTGGCATTGTTGAACACCAGTTTGCCGCTGCGCCAGGCCGTCAGCTCCGCCGGGTTGACCGCGTAGGCCGGCGCCACTTTGCCCTGGGCATCGATCCGCGTGCCGAGGCCGGCAGTCAGGCTGATGAAATCGGCATCGGCCGCATCACGGCCCTGCACCTTGACCGTGCCCTGCTCCACCGCGACCCGGGTCTGCGTCACGTCGCGCCGCACATCGAAGCGGGTGCCGGTCACCGTGACCTTGCCGCTGCCGGCCTCGACCACGAACGGGCGGGAAGTGTCGTGCTCGACGCTGAACATCGCTTCGCCTTCGGTCAGTTCGATGAGCCGCCGATCCTTCTCGAAACGCACCTGCAAACGGCTGCGGCTGTTGAGGTCGATCACCGAGCCGTCCGGCAGCGCGACATGCTTGCGCTCGCCCAGCGCGGTGGCGAATTCGGCGCTGTAACCCGTCGGGTGATTCAAGCCGCTGAACAGGCCGAGCCCGAGCGCCACCGCGACCACGCTGGCCGCCACGGCATAACGCAACAACGGACGGCGTTCGCGCCGCGCTGGCGGCATTTCGCACAAAGCTTTAAGTCGTGGCGCCGGCAGCAAATCCGCCGCCGTCCACAAGCCTTGCAGCAACTGGAATTCGTCCCGGTGCTGGGGATGTTCGTTCAACCACGCGTCGAAGTTCCGATATTGTTCGGCATCGATCGCTGGCTCCTGCAAACGCACAAACCAGCGTGCCGCGTCATCGCGCACCGTTGTTTGCCCGCACGCGCAATCACGAGTATCCATCATGGAATGTCCTGTTTGGCTGGGGATGAAAAGACGCCACGGCTCATGATTGCGCCCCATCCAGGCGATCACGCAGATGCCGCAGGGTGCGGATCATATACTTTTCCACCATGTTCTTGGACAGGCCCAGGCGTTCGGCGATTTCCGCCTGGGTCAGGCCTTCGATCTTCTGCCAGACGAAGATCCGTCGGCAGTTGACCGGCAGCTCCGTGAGCGCGCGTTCGATGGAGTCGGCCAGCTGGATCGCATGCATGTAATGCTCCGGGTCGCCGGTCGGCGACTCACTGAGATCGATCGCCTCCGACTCCATGGCGCCCCGCCGGTCCTCACGCCGATAACCGTCCACCGCAATATTGCGCGCGGTCTGGTGCAAATACGCCCGGGGTTGCTGCACCGCCGACGAATCGGATTCGAGCACCCGCACAAAGGTGTCGTGCGCCAGATCCTCGGCCTGCGAGCGATTGCGCAGGCGACGGGTCCAGGTGCCGATCAACTCTTCGTAATGCTCGAGAAAGCCGGGTCTGCGGGGCAGCATGGGGGTCATTGCGGCGTGCTGAAGAAAGGGGCGTGAATAGTAATGCTTCCTATTAAGCCGAAGCAATGGATTCCTCGGGTGTGCCGACGAAGCTGTTTTCTCTATCCCACCAGCGCTCTAAATCGCGGCAATCTCTACCTTGCGCGGACAGAACCAACCGTGCATCAAACCCGCCTGAAAGAACTGGACCGGCGCCTCGAACCCGGCCGACTCGATTAGACCGGCGACCTGCGGCGCAGGCAGAATCGCCACATCCCGGGCGTAGACCAAACGCGCTCGCTCAAGCATCTCCGCCGGCACTTGTGCCGATGCCATCAGCGTCATCCAGTGACGCAGCAATGCTTCAAAGGCCGGTGATTCGGTATCAGAGGCCAGATCAGCATTCGCCAGAACTCCGCCCGGCACCAGACGACGGGCAATCTCATGGAAAAAGTCGATACGAACCTGAGGGTCGAGCAAAAACTGCGACACCAGAAAACAGGTCGCGCCGTCGTAACCGGATTCATCCGTCAGCGTATCTAGATAGCCTTCGTGAAAACGGCAACGGGAGAAAAAACCGCCTTCGGTCGCTCGCTGACGGCACACGTCGACGCAGAGAATTCGGGCATTCTCCGGCAGGCCCGCGAACACCGAATCCAGCAGCAAATACAGGGCATCACGCAGGGGCGCCATGCCGCTCCACTGTTTGTCATAGACGGCGGACTGCTGGTCGAAGAGGGCCTTGAGTGCTTGATTGTCCATCGAAAACCTTCCTCTGCATCATAATCGAGTGCACCGCGCAGATTGCGGTGAAGTTTCATTATCGCAGGGCTGTCAAGGCTCTCGCGTGAAGCAGTCGATTGATCATTCCGCCCATCAACTGGTCGCAATCCATCAACCCCACACCCGTTCCGCACGGTACGCCGCGTTGCAAGTGGATAAAGAATTCGAGCTGGCACAGTTCAACATTTCCCAAGTGCACACCGAAGAACTCGGCGGCTTCATCTACTTCAACCTCGACCCGAATGCACTGTCGCCGCGGGATCTGTTCCCTGGGGCCGATGAGGAAATACGCCGCGTGTTTCCGGATCTGGCCGACATGCGCCTGATTCGGGCACACAACCTGTTGCAACAGATGCAGATGAGCGTGGCCCAGGTGGCGGCGTGTTCAGGGTTTGGCTCGCTGGAGCATTTCTCCCGCACTTACCGTGCTCGGTTTGGCTTCCCGCCGAGCGAGCATCGATGTCCGGCGTGGAGCACGCCAGTGATGCGCCAGTCGCTGGGCAAGGCACCTTGAAACGAAGAGCGGCCGTTCACCCGAGACGTTGCGCAAGCTTTTGGCAAAACAATGCCTGCAACAGGCAGGCACTATTGGAACTCGAACGTTCAGCTGTGCGTTCAGACCTCGTCGCACGATTGGCCACTTGAGTTCAATAACCGGACCGCTACCAACGCATTGTTCCCACCACCGCCATTGATCGTGTAGTCAACGCGAGCCGAGCCGTTTTGAATGGGTTTAATATTTGCGAGCCAGTCACCGATGTTTTTTTCCACCCCGTTGTCGACGTCATTCTGGGTAATAAAATGATTCAGCGATGTCTGAGTGCCGGGGATGGGCACTGAGCCACTTGGATCACTGTATCCCTGCCATGTGATTGTCAAAACACCACCGATTTGCGCACCGGTAAGTGGTCCAATTTTTACCTTGATGCCGTTCATTGGGTCAGAACGGCAAGTGATCACACCGTTAATTGCGCCTGGAAAAGTAATGTCGCTCATTTTTCAGCCCTCTGAATTGATTGGTTCAATGTCAGCGCAGGTTCAATCGGAACCACGCGCCTCAAGCCAATCGTCGTCCCTTATCAGCTTTTTGCACACTGTCAGAACTGACAGTCATTCAAGACCCATTCGCTATAACAACTTGTTCTTTCCAGCCAAACTCAGTTTCACTGTGGCACGAATCCGCGCGGGTTCTAGATCGGCTATCCGAGAACTCAGCGCTAATTCAGCTGGCGGTAGACCGGTTCCTCTTCGTCGAGGATTTCCATCAATGCGTTGAAATGCTTATCCGCAAACCCCGGATACTCCAGCCATTGCCGACACGTCTTGCGCGCCACTTCATCGCTGGCCACGCGCAATTCGCGCCCGGTCGCCAGTGCGGTGATGTACACCTCGCAAGCCCGCTCGAAGTAATAAAGATCATCAAACGCCTGGGCCACACTCGGTGCCGCGACCAACAAGCCGTGATTGCCCATCGGCAGGATCGGCTTGTCACCGAGCAGCCTGCTCCCCCGCTCCGCTTCTTCCCCAAGGCCCATGCCGTCAAAGCCGTCATCAATCGCCATCCGCTCGAAAAACCGCATGCTGTTCTGCTCGATCGGTGGCAGCCGCGAGTCCTTCAGGCAGGCCAGCTGGATTCTCAGGTGTTCGACGTTGTCGTGCATGGCGCGGCCTCCCGGTTTCACCCGAGTGTAGAGCGCGTGTATTCATCGACTTGACGGGAAACGACAGTGGCTGCCGTTTTGAGCGGGGTGCCCATCAGAAGCGGGAGCGAGCACGCTCGCTCCCACCGGTTTCACTGACGGTGAATCAGCCTTTTTCGTCGATCCCCGCTTGCAGGGGCCGACTGTCCAGATGACCGCTCAGGGTCACCGGGCCGACTTTCAGGTTGCCGTTTTCAAGGGACACCTTCGGTGCGTTTTCTTCGGTTTTGTGTGGCAGCTCCAGGCCGGCTTTTACGCCGTAGTCGAGGTTGCTCAGGTCGCGGCTGCTGACCTTCGAGCCGCCCAGATCGACTTGGCCTTCGGTGGCGGAAATCCGCGCGCCGGTTAGCTGGGTAGTGCCGCCGACAGTGAGATTCACACCCTGACCAGCGCTAATGCCGGAAGCCTGTTTCACGCTGTCCTTGTGCGCGTACTCGCCGTCGACTTTCAGCGTTGGCTTGTAGTCCGTGCCGGCCAGTTTGCCTTTGTCATCTGCGGGCGTCTTCTTGGCGGTCAGGCCCAGATCCACGTCAACCTTGGCGTGAGTGCTGGAGTCCTGACGGCTTTCGACCGACAGATCACCGGCCACGTTGCCGCTGACATTGCGCGCATCAATCCGCGCACCGTTCAGGCTCGCATCACCGGCGCTGTTCAACACCACCGTGTCAGCCTTGATCTGGCTATTCTGCCGAGTGGTGCCTTGCAGGTAATCCACGCCGACCTTGGCCCCGGCATTGAAGTCGTGATCGCTGCTGATTTTTTCATCGGCGGCGGTCGGTGTGCTTTTGCTCAGATTGCCACCGGCATTCAACGCCACATTCCAGTTGTTGCGGTTGTCGGTGGACTGCGCGGACTCCTGAACGAAACCGCCCTTCTGCGCGTCGATGCTGACGTTTGGCGCGCTGACCTGGGTGCCTTGCAGGTGCACCGAATCGCCGCTCAACGCGATGCCGTTCTGGCTGGTGAGCTGGCCACCGTTGAGGGTCTGCGTGTTCTCGTTGACCCGACCGATGTTGAAATTGCCGCTGAGGTTGCCGCCCTGATCGTGGCTCTTCTCGCTGCTGGTCTTGCTGCCGCCCGCCTTCAGGCCGCCGCCGAGATTGCTGCCGGTGGCGACGTGCGAGTCGGTGGCCGCTTGCAGGTTGAGCTTGCCGTCAGCTTTGAGGTCGATAGCACCAGCGCTGTCGATCTTCGTGCCCTGCTGCACCTGATTGCCACCGCTGCTCAGTTGCACCGGGCCGTTGCCATTGATACTGGCGACGTGGGCCTGGCTGTCGGTGGTCTGGTTGCCTTTGTGATCGAGCTGGAACCCGGCGCCGAGATCGATGTTGGTGCCGTCAGTGCCCGGCAAGGTGCCGACGGTCAGTGAACCGTTGCCACGCAGGCTGGAGCTGTCGCTGCTCTGGCGGTTGTTGGCCTGATTGAGAGCCAGATCGCCGCCGGTCTTGATGCTGACACCGCCCTGCCCGCCGTCGAAACGGCTGCCTTCGAACCGGGCATCGCCGCCGACATTGATGTTCACACCCTGATTGCCAGCGTAACCGCCGACCACCGCCGTGGAGCTGTCCTTGCTCGACTGGCTGCTGCCACCCGCGCCGCTGCCGGCCACGTTCACGTCTTCACCGGTCTTGGTGTAGACGCGCACATCGACCTTGGCATCCACCGATTTTTCGGTGCTACTGCGGGTGTTGTTCGCGGCATCGGCCACCAGTTTGTCGGCGCCGATGTTCACTTTGCCGGCGCTGGCGTTGTACTGGGTGCCCTGGTCGTGCAGCGTGCCGCCGACCTTCACGTCCACGGTCTGGCCGTCGAACCGGCTGACCACGGCGTTGCTGCCCTGCTCGGTTTTATCGGCGCTGACATGACCGATTGCCACGTCGATACCGACGTTCGGCTGACCGAGATTGGCCAGTGCGTCCTTGTCCGGCACCTTGCCGTCGAGTACTTCTTTCACCGCACCGGCAATCGGCCGGGCGATGTCCTTGTACTCGACGTTGGCGCCGATGTCCGCCGACCAGTTGCTCTCGCTGTGAGTGCTGCTTTCGGTGTTGCTGGCGGCACGGTTGTCGACTTCGTTGGCGGCGACATTCAGACCGTTGCCGGACTTCAGTTGCGCGCCTTCGGTGACGAGTTTGTCAGCGTTGATGTTCAGGCTGCCGCTGCTCTGCACGCCAGTGGTTTGCGCAGCGGTTTTAGCGGTGGTGTCTTGCGAAGTGCTGTGCGAGAAATCCACACCGCTACCCGCGCGGTCGAGGCCGCCGGTGTAGTAGAAACCGCCGCCGGTGTTGCGGGTTTCGGTCGAGGTGCTGTGGCTGTCCTGCTCGGCCAGCAACGAGACGCTCTTGCCGCTCAGGGTCGTGTCGCCAGCGGTGGATTTCACCTCGGCGCCCTTCAGCGTCAGATCGCCGCCCGCCTTCACCTGCACGCTGCCGCCGCTGAGGCTGGAACCCTGCTGCGTGACGTCGTTGACGGTGACGGTTTGCGCCTTGTCTGAGTAATGCACGCCGGCGCGATATTGCTCCGCCGTCTGCTCCTTGGCGTAGGCGTCGAAACCACGAGTCTGCGTGCTCTTGCTGCTGTCGTGGGTGTTCTGCGTCGAATGCACATTTACATCGCCCGCAGCATCGGCCACCAGCGCGCTGCCAGCCTTGACCGTGGAACCGGCGACTTCGATGTCCTTGGCGCTTTTGAGCTTGAGGTTGCTGTCGGAAGCGAGCTCGCTGCGCACCGTGGTGCTGTCCTTGCTGTTCTGCCGGGACTCGTCCTTGGTGATGCCGAAGAACTTGCTGTCCTTGTCGTGGTTGTTGCTGTGCGAGGTGTCCTGCACGCCGTCGATGGTCAGCGAACCGTTGTCGCTGATCACGCTGGCGTCCTGGCCGCCGCGCACCTGGCTGCCGCTGATGCGCACGTCGTCGGCCTTGACCACCAGTTTGCCGGCCGCGTTGATCTTGCTGCCCTGATGCTGGGTCTGGCCCTTTTCGGCGTCGCCGGTCTTGCCGAAGAAACCGCCGCCGACCAGATCACCGGAATAGCGGTTGTCGCTGCTGCGATTTGTGCGGGTCGCGGTGGTGATTTCCACCTGTTTGCCGGCCAGTTGCAGATCGCCGGCGCTGTTCAGTTCGGCGCCTTCGGAGCGCAACAGTGCGGCGGTTTGCAGGGCAATGTTGCCGGCCTTCAACTGGCTGGTGACGCTGCGCTGCTCTTCGCTGCTGCTGTCCCAATCGGCTTTCCACAGGTGCTTGCGGTGCTTGCCCTGATCGGTCCGGGTGTGGCTTTCAGTGGCGGCGGTCAGGCGCAGGTCACCGCCGCTTTGCACGCTGAGGTTGTTCTTCGCGTCGACCTTGGCGGCTTTCAGTTCGGTGTCTTTGCCGGACGACAATTGCGCGTCGCGGCTGGCGACGATCTGGCTGCCGTGCTGACGCGAATCGCTGTCGGTCTTGGTGCGCTCGTAAGTTTCCCAGGTGATGCCGATGGTGCTGTTGTTCCAGTTCTCGCGCTGTTCCTGGAGCTTGCGGCTTTCCACGGTGGTCAGGGTCAGATTGCGCTTGGCCTCGACCTTCACGTCGCGACCGCTCACGTCAGTGGCGGCCAGGGTCAGGTCCTTGCCGCTGTGCAGGCCGACGTCGCCCTGGCTGCTGCGGATACCGGCGCGGGTCAGGTCGAGGCTGTCCGGGATCGCCTGACCGCTGACGCTCAAGTCGCCCGCCGAACGGATCTGCACACCGTCACGCCCGGCGACTTGCACAGCGCCGACCTTCACGCCCGCGCCTTCTGCGGTGCTGACGATGTTGATGCGTCCGGCCTGCATCGCACCGAACAGGCTGGCGTCGATCCGCTGATCGGTGGTGTTGTCAGCCGGGTCCACGGCTTTCACCTGGCCGCTGGCGTAGTCGATCTGATTGCGCCCGACGGTGAAGTTCAGTTGATCGCGAGCGCTGATTGCGCCCTGGCTGTCGATGCGCGGGGCGATCAGGTTGATCGAACCTTCGCCGTTGCGCAGGCCGCCGCTCTGGATCTGCAACTGACCGGTGGCGTCGCGGGTGCTCAGGGCTTGCAGCTTGCCGTCGTTCAGCTCGGGACGGCCGACCAGCAGATTGGCGTTCGGCGTGTTGATGAAACTGCCGCCGTTCACCGAAATGCCGTTCGGGTTGGCGAGTACGTAGTCGGCGGCGCGACCGAAGATTTCCTGGGCGCCGTTGATGGCCGACGGGTTGCGGCTGATCACTTCGTTGAGGATCACGCTCGCGGCCTGGCCCTGCAATTGCGGGTTGGCCGCCAGTTGCCCGGCGAGCTGCGATTGCCCGCCCTGCAAGGCGTTGTTCAGCACCAGTCCCTGACGGTCGACGTTGTAGTCGAGGAACTGGTTATGCGACAGGCCCGAGCCATTCGGCGCAACGATGTTGACGATCGGGACGCCGCCCTGGGTCTGCAATTGCGCGGTGCCGCCGGGGCCGGGTGCGACCACCACACCGCCGGCCATGGCGCCCGGCAGGTGAGCGACCAGAAACAGGCTGGCAATCGCCCAGCGCAGTTTGCCCCGTGGGGAAAGATGAAACGCAAAGGTGTTCATTGGCATAAAAAACTCTCCATGTAGTGCGGCATCACGTTGCGCGTTGAGTTGAAGGCCACGGCTGTCGCGCTCAGGTCCGATGGCTGTTGTTCACTGACGTTCATATCTGTAATCCGACCCGCATCAGCCAGGTTTCAGGCTCGCGGTGCAGGCCGGTCGGGGTGTTGAGGCTGCGCTGGTAATCGACATCCACTTGCAGGTTTTTCCAGCCCAGGTTGAGGCCGATGCTGGCGCCGCTCAGACGTTGAACCGAAGCACCGTGATCGGCCTTGATCCAGCCGTGGTCGAGGCCGACGCGCGGGGTGAGCTGCACCGGCAGATCGGTGCGCAGCGGCACGCGCAAGGTGTTGCGCCAGATCGCGCCGCTGGCGCCGGACGCACTGCTGATCCGATAACCGCGCACGGCGGAATCGTCGGTGCCGAGCAGTTGTTCGATCGCCGGCAGCGGATCCGGGCTGTATTGCACATTGAGTTGGCTCTGCCATTGCCAGGCTTGCGCGCCGAGCTGGCCATTGCGCCATTGGCTGAGGCCGGCGCGGTACTTGCGAAACTGCGCCTTGGGCAGGTTGTTGACCTGGTGATCGGCATCGTCGTCGGCACCGAACTCGCTTAAACCCTGGGCGTAATTGACGTCGAGGTTCCATACCGCGCGGTCGAGCCAGAACAGATTGAGCCCCGCTTCGGCCACGGTCAGGGTCGGGCTCTGGATGCCCAGGCGGACGTTTTCCAGATAGCTGTCGACATCCTTGTGCGCCAGTTGCAGGTTGGCACTGAGCTGATGGCTCTGGTCGCGCCACAACACCCGGTCGGCGCGCAGGTAGAGTTGATCGGTGATGCCGGTGCTGTGCAGGGTCGCCGTGCTGAGTTTGAACGGCGCGCGGTATTCGGCGTGGCTGGCGAAGGTGCTGAACGTCCAGTAACCGTAGGGAATCGCGTAATAGAGGCTGACGTTGCGGCTGTAGCGGTCGCCCTGATTGAGGGTGTCGCTGGCGCTGAGGCTCAACAGATCGTTGAGTTCGAGCGGACTGTCGAGGGTCAGGCTCAGCGTGTCGCGATCACGACCGGTGCTGGCGCTGCCGAGGTTGTCCACGCCCAGGCCCAAGCTCCAGCGCGACTGTCCCGAGGTACGTGAACGCAGGATGATTTTCGACGCCCCGGGCTGACTGCCGGGGGCGATGTCGGCGGTCAGATCGAGCGAGCGCAGACGGTTCAACTGATCCAGACCCTGCTCCAGATCCCGCAGGTTCAGCGGCTTGCCGAGCATGCCTGGGAACGCGCCACCAAGGGACACCGGCAGGCTTTGGTCCGCCAGTTCGATGGACTCGATGTAACCTTCGTCGATCAGGATATCCAGCGATTGCCCCGCTGCCGGCGCGCTGCTCAGGTACGGCCGGCTGGCGACGTAGCCCTTCTCCACGTACAGCGCGGTGATGGTCGCCAGCAGATGGTTGATCTGGCCGACGCCCATGCACGGCGCCAGCAGCGGTTTGATCCGGGCGTTGAGCTTGTCTTTGTCGATCAGCGTGACGCCGCCGATGCGCGTCCCGCTCAAGGGCCAGCAGCGCTCATCGGGTTTGATCGATTCAGGAATGGCCGGATTGGCCGGCGCCGGGCCGAACGCGCCGCGCTCCAGCTGCCGCTTGCGCTGTTCGAGTTGCAGCTGTTGCAGATCGCGCTGTTGCAGCTGTTGCTGGCGCAGCACTTCCTGGCCTGGGGCTGAAACTTCGGCGGCGAGAACGCCGGGCGCACACACACTCAATAACAAGGCCGACAACAGCGGGCGCGGCAGGGAACGACTACTGAAAACAACGCAAAGCGAATACGGCACTCAACATCCTTGCAATCAACTGGCGTAATGCCACCCCATCAATTGCGGTGATAGTCAGAGCCTTCCTACACAAATGCAAGACGCTTCCTGCGCTGCTTACATTTCTTAAACAAATGCCCTTTTAGCGCGGATCGCCAGCGATAACGCCAGCAAGTTGCAGATCATCAGGGTTTCCCCGAGGGCCTGAGACCAGGCTGCCAACATCAATCCCCCGCCGATCAACAGGTAGTAAAACAGCCCCAGCAACGCGCCGGCGGTACCCAAGCGATCCGTGTAATTGCTCAAGGCTGCTCCCAGAATGTTCGGAATCGCCATGCCGAACGCCAGTACCACCAGCAGCATCGGCAGCACGAACCAGATGTGCGCCTGCAACAGCCACACGCAGATGCCACCGAGCAAACCGGTGACGGCCGCAAGGCGAATCAACTGCAGCGGACTGCAGCCGATGCGCAGCAAGCATTTGTTGAGCCATGCTCCAAAACCTGAGGCCAACGCGAGCATCACGCCGCTGTAGCCGAACGCTGAACTGCTCAGCCCAAGCCGCTCGAACAGAAACGGTCCGAGGCTGTAATAGCTGAACAACGCAACGTTGAACGTTGCGATCCACAAAGCCGAACGCCAGATGCCGGGATCGCGCAGCATGTCGCCCATGGTTGCGAACAGGCCGACGGGGGTCAGTTGTGGTGGACGGGTTTCCGGCAAGACGCGCCAGCTCCAGAGCCACAAGGCCGACGCCAGCAACAACAACGCAACGAGTACGCCGCGATAGCCGAAGCCCTGAACCAGACTCGCCCCGCTGAACAAACCGATGGCTGGGCTGGCCGCCAGCGCCATGCCTGCCAGAGAAAAGACCTGGGCCAGTTCGCTCCCGCGAAAACGATCGCGCAACAACGTCTGGGTCACCACCGAGCCAACCGCAGCGCCGAATGCCGCCAGTGCCTGGGCCATCAACAAGCCGTTGAAACTGCGAACGCTCAAACCGAGTACGCAGGCAAAAACATAAATCGCCAGACCGGCGAGCATCGAGGGCCGGCGGCCGATCCGGTCGCACACCCGCCCCCACGTCACCACACCCAACGCGAACGCCAGGAAGTACACCGACAGGGTTTGCGCCGCCGCTTGCGGGCCGACATCAAATGCCCGGCCGATATCCCCCAGCGCCGGGCTGAACAGGGTCTGGGCGATCTGCGGGAACATCAGCAGTGCAATCGCCAACATCAACAACTTTCTTTGGTCCATCACCAAGACTCCTCAACAAAAACGCCGGGGAGTTTAAAAAACGGTGGCTGACGTATTATCCGAATCCTGACAATTTATCGTTGAAATCGGACAAACCATGGCCTGGCTCGAAGCCCACGATCGTTTTGACCCTGATCGCTTCCCGGCGCCGGTGATCGGCATCGCCTCTACTCTCGGCGATCACGACTCCGGCCTGCATCGGCATCAGCGCGGGCAACTGCTCTACACCCGACAGGGCTGCACCCGCATCACCCTGGCGCAGCAGTTGTGCCTGCTGCCGCCGTCGCGGGCGGCGTGGATTCCCGGTGGCGTCACGCATCGGGCGGTGATGCAGCAAAGTGTCGATTACCGCTCCATCTACCTGACGCCCGAGTTGTGCTGTGAGCTGCCGCAACAGGTTTGCGTGATTGAGGTCAGCCCGTTGCTGCGCGCGGTGCTGGAACCGATGGCGATTGCCGATTTCGCCACCGATTGGCAGCAAGGCAAATTTGTCCATTTGCTGGGGCTGTGCCTGAGTGAAATCCGTGATGCGGTGCAGCAACCGATGCTCCTGCCCCTGCCGGAAGACAAGCGCCTGGCGCTCCTGCTGGCACAACCCGAGCGACTGCCACCAGAACTGCAAGTGCTTGAGCAACAGATCGGCGCCAGCAGCCGCACCATCGGCCGGATCTTCCAGCGCGAAACCGGCATGAGCTATCAGCAATGGCGCCAACAGTGGCGGCTGATGCGCGCGATGGAATTGCTCGCCACCGGGCGCAACCTCGGCTACTGCGCGTTTGAACTGGACTTCGCCAGCGACAGCGCATTCATTGCGTTCTTCAAATCCATGACCGGCAGCACACCCGGCGCCTGGCTCAAGTAAGCAACTGACGATCGGCGACAAAAATCAATTGCCACAAAATATTACTCGCGTCATATTACGGTCGTAATAGCCATTCCGCTTTCTCAGGTATTACGCCATGACCAGCATGCCCACCGTAGAACCCGATCTCGCCGTTCCGGTCAGCGCTCCCAAACCGACCCTGCTCAAACGCCTGCTGTTGCCCACTGCGGGTTTGGCCGCGCTGGTGTTCGCCGGCCTATATGCCGCGCATTGGTGGGGCACGGGGCGATTTCTCGAGGAAACCGACGATGCCTACATCGGCGGCGACGTCACGGTGATCGGGCCGAAAGTCGCCGGTTACATCGAGGAAGTGCTGGTCAGCGACAACCAGAAGGTGAAGGCCGGCGACGTGCTGATTCGCCTCGATGCCCGCGACTACCGCGCCAATCTGGCCAAGGCTGAAGGCGCGGTCGCCGCCGAAGAGGCGCTGCTGGCTAACCTCGACGCCACCGAACAACTGCAGCAAGCGGTGATCGGTCAGGCCCGTGCCGGTATCGATGCCGCCAGCGCCGAAACCGCCCGCTCGCGGGATGACAACGCCCGCTACAAGCGTCTGGTGACCACCAATGCAGTCTCGGTAGAAAGCGCGCAACGGGCCGACGCCACCTTCAAGACCGCGCAAGCCTTGAGCGCCAAAGCCCAGGCCGAATTGCTGGCCGCGCAACGCCAGCTCACCGTGATCGAAACCCAGAAACAACAGGCCCGCGCCGCCCTCCAGCAAGCCCGGGCCGAGCGTGATCTGGCGCAACTCAACCTCGGCTACACCGAACTGCGCGCTCCGGTTGACGGCGTGATCGGCAATCGCCGCGCGCGGGTCGGCGCTTATGCCCAGGCCGGTTCGCAGCAGTTGTCGGTGGTGCCGGCCAGCGGCCTGTGGGTCGATGCGAACTTCAAGGAAGACCAACTGGCGCGGATGAAACCCGGCCAGCGTGTGAGCATCCGCGCCGACGTGTTGTCCGGCCAGGAATTCCACGGTCGCCTCGACAGCCTCGCCCCGGCCACCGGTTCGCAGTTCAGTGTGCTGCCGCCGGAAAACGCCACCGGCAACTTCACCAAAATCGTCCAGCGCGTGCCGGTGCGGATCCTGCTCGACCCGGCCGACGGCGTGCTCGGCCACCTGCGTCCGGGCCTGTCGGTGACCGCTGAAGTCGACACCCGCGCCCAACCTGAAACCACGGCTGTGGCCAGCGCGCCATGAGCACCGCCCTCACCGCCGCCGCGCAGCCATTCAACGCCGCCGAGATGGCAACGGCGACCAAGGTGTTCGCCTTCGCCACGATGTGCATCGGCATGTTCATCGCGCTGCTGGATATCCAGATCGTCTCGGCCTCGCTGCGCGATATCGGCGGCGGGTTGTCCGCCGGCACCGATGAAACGGCGTGGGTGCAGACCAGTTACCTGATCGCCGAAATCATCGTGATCCCATTGTCGGGCTGGCTGTCGCGAGTGTTCTCCACGCGCTGGCTGTTCTGCGCCTCGGCGGTCGGCTTCACCCTCGCCAGCCTGCTCTGCGGCATCGCCTGGAACATCCAGAGCATGATCGCCTTTCGCGCACTGCAAGGGTTTCTCGGTGGGTCGATGATTCCGCTGGTGTTCACCACCGCGTTCTTTTTCTTCACCGGCAAACAGCGGGTAATCGCCGCTGCCACCATCGGCGCCGTGGCTTCGCTGGCGCCAACATTAGGCCCAGTGATCGGCGGCTGGATCACCGACATTTCCTCTTGGCACTGGCTGTTCTACATCAATCTGGTGCCGGGAATTTTCGTCGCCGTGGCGGTGCCGATGCTGGTGAAGATCGACCAGCCGGAACTGTCGCTGCTCAAGGGCGCGGACTATTTGAGCATGGTGTTTCTGGCGCTGTTTCTCGGTTGCCTGGAATACACCCTCGAGGAAGGCCCGCGCTGGAACTGGTTCAGCGACCAGACCATCCTGACCACCGCATGGATCAGTGGCCTCGCGGGGCTGGCCTTCATCGGCCGCACGCTGCACGTGGCCAATCCGATCGTCGACCTGCGCGCGCTCAAGGATCGCAACTTCGCCCTCGGCTGTTTCTTTTCCTTCGTCACTGGCATCGGCCTGTTCGCGACGATTTACCTGACGCCGCTGTTTCTCGGCCGGGTGCGCGGCTACGGGGCACTGGACATTGGTCTGGCGGTTTTCTCCACCGGGGTGTTCCAGATCATGGCGATTCCGCTGTACGCCTTTCTGGCCAATCGCATCGATCTGCGTTGGATCATGATGGCGGGTCTGGCGTTGTTCGCCTTGTCGATGTGGGAATTCAGTCCGATCACCCATGACTGGGGCGCCGGAGAATTGCTGCTGCCGCAAGCCCTGCGCGGGATCGCCCAGCAACTGGCGGTGCCACCGGCGGTGACATTGACTCTAGGGGGCTTGGCACCGGCTCGGCTGAAGCATGCATCGGGCCTGTTCAACCTGATGCGCAATCTGGGCGGTGCAATCGGGATTGCCGCGTGCGCGACCATTCTCAACGATCGCACCAACCTGCACTTCACCCGGTTGGCGGAGCATCTGAACAGCAGCAACGAAGCGGTGAATCAGTGGCTGGCCCAGGTCGGCGGCAACTTCGCCGCTCTGGGTCAGAGCGGCGATGTCGGCGTCACCGCCAGCCTGCGTCAGCTGTGGCTGCTGACCTACCGTGAAGCGCAGACGCAAACCTACGGCGACACGTTCCTGATGATCATGGTGTGCTTCGGCATCGCCACGGCGATGGTGCCCTTGATGCGCAAGGTGCAACCACCGGCCGCGCCGAGTGCCGATGCACATTGATCGATCAGGCCTGTGGGGTTTTACGAAAGCCCACGGCCAGACGGTTCCAGCTGTTGATGGTGCTGATCGCGACCGTCAGGTCGACCATTTCCTGGGGCGAGAACTGCGCAGCGACCACTTCGTAGTCTTCGTCCGGGGCGTGGGTCAGGCTCAGTTGGGTCAGGGATTCGGTCCACAGCAGCGCGGCGCGTTCACGTTCAGTGAAAAACGGCGCTTCACGCCAGGCGGTCACGGCGAACAACCGGCGCGGGGTTTCGCCGCCCTTGATCGCGTCGGCGGTGTGCATGTCGATGCAGAACGCGCAGCCGTTGATCTGCGAAGCGCGCAGCTTGACCAGTTCGATCAGGGTCTTTTCCAGCGGCAGTTTCGAGACGGCGGTTTCCAGGGCGATCATCGCTTTCAGGGCATCTGGGGACGCGGTGTAGAAATCGATACGAGGTTTCATGGCGACTCTCCGGGGCAAGTGAATGTGGGGCTACGTTAGTCCCGGCGTCCCGACCGGCAAATAGCCAATCTCCCGGAAGATGGGTAGGCCACTGCGTCGGTGTCAGAAAAGAAAGTGTGAATGGGCAATTGCCATCACTCGTTGCGCGCCACTAGAATGCGATCAATTCTTAATTGCACCCTAATCGCACTCTCGATTGCATCTCTGGCAACGGACGCCCGAAACGAGTACCTGCCCTCCATGTCGTCCCTCGATCAGCCGTTGAATCAGCAAGTCCAGACGCTCTACAGCGAACACCACGGGTGGCTGCAGGGCTGGCTGCAGCGCAAGTTGGGCAACCGCTGCGAGGCGGCCGATCTGGCGCACGATACCTTTTTGCGCCTGCTCACCCGGCAGGTGATCAAGCCGCTGGGCAACGAGCCCCGGGCGCTGCTGACGCACATCGCCAAAGGCCTGATGATCGACCGCTGGCGGCGTCAGGACCTGGAGCGCGCGTACCTGGAAACCATCGCGCACCTGCCCGCCGCCGAAGTGCCGTCGCCGGAAACCCGCTACCTGATTCTCGAAACCCTGTGGCGCATCGAAGCGCTGCTGCGCGAACTGCCGGAGCAAACCCGCGAGACCTTCCTGCTGTCGCAGATCGAAGGCCTGACCTACGCGCAGATCGCCACGCGCCTGAATGTTTCGCTGATCACCGTCAAACGCCACATGCGTGCCGCGTTCATTGCCTGCCTGAGTGTCGCCTGATGAATTCGTCGATGATCAATCCGCAGATTCTCGGCGAAGCCGCCGACTGGCTGGTGCAACTGCATTCCGGCACCGCCACCCCGTCCGACCACCAGGCCATCGCCCAATGGCGCACCCGCAGCGCCGAGCACGCCATGGCCTGGCAACGGGCCGAAGCGCTGTTGGGGGATTTGCGCAGCGTGCCGGCCAACGTCGCGATCCAGACCTTGAAACGCGCGTCCCGCAAAGAAGGCCTGAGCCGCCGCCAGACCCTCACCCGCCTCGGCTTGCTGTTGATGGCCGGGCCGCTGGGCATCGCTTCGCAGCATGTGCCGTGGCAGCAATGGACCGCCGACCAGCGCACCGCCGTCGGCGAGCAAAAGAACCTGCAATTGCCGGACGGCACCCAACTGGTGCTCAACACCGACAGCGCCGTGGACATCGCTTTCAGCCCGGTGGAGCGTCGCGTCCTGCTGCTCAACGGCGAAGTGCTGATCAACACCGCCGCAGACGCCAGCGCCCGTCCGTTCATTGTCGAAACCCCGCAAGGCGTGGCCCGCGCACTGGGCACGCGATTCTGCGTGCGCACCGAGGGTTCGGGCAGCCAAGTGTCGGTGCTCGAAGGCCAGGTTCAGATCACCCCGCAACTGCTCAAGCACAGTGCGATTCTTCAGGCGGGCGAGCGCCAGCGCTTCAAGCTCAACAGCTTCGACAGCGCCGAAACCTTCGACACCGCGTCCCTGGCCTGGGACAAAGGCATGCTGCTGGCCAGCAACATGCGTCTGGACGAATTGCTCGGCGAGCTGAGCCGCTATCGCCGGGGCGTACTGCGCTGTCATCCGGACGTCGCGGCGATGCGCGTGTCCGGGGCGTTTTCCCTGCGCGACACCGACGCCAGCCTGCGTTTGCTCAGCGATACCCTGCCGCTGAACATCAACAGCCTGACCCGTTATTGGCTGTCGGTGGAGCCCCGTGTCTGAGCCCTCGGAAAATAATTTCAATGTTCACTGATACCTTTTCGTTTCTCGTCCGGTGAGTGGATAGACCTTTCAATTCCACGCCCCCGACAGGAACACCGAATGACCGCAATGCCATCGCCCCGCCCCGCCACGTTTGCGCTCAAGGCCCTGAACCTGAGCCTGGCCCTGGCCTTCAGCGCCCTGTTGCCGAGCGCCGCCCACGCCGCCGACAGCGTCAGTGAAAGCGCCAGCCGCAGCGTCAACATCGGCCCCGGCCTGCTCAGCCATGTGCTGGCGCAATTTGCGGTCAGCGTCGGCGTGCCACTGTCGTTCGATCCGGCGCAACTGGGCAATCGCCAGAGCCCGGGCCTGCAAGGCAGCTACACCGCACAGAGCGGTTTTGCCCGGTTGTTGGAAGGCAGCGGTTTCGAGCTGATCAGCACCGGCCACAACGGTTACACCGTGGCGCCGAAAGTCGCGGCGGACGGCGCGCTGGAACTGGGCGCCACCAACGTCAGCGCCCTGCGCGACGACAGCGGTGATACCTACGGCGGCGAACAGGTCGCGCGCCGCGCGCAGATCGGCATGCTCGGCAACCAGGAGGTCAACGACCTGCCCTTCAGCGTCACCAGTTACACCGCCAAGACCATGGCCGATCAGCAGGCTCAGACCGTTGGCGATGTGTTGCTCAACGACGCCTCGGTGCGCCAGTCCAACGGCTTCGGCAACTTCTCGCAGATGTTCATGATCCGCGGCCTGCCGCTGGCCTCCGATGACATTTCCTATAACGGCCTCTATGGCGTGCTGCCCCGGCAGATCATCGCCGTCGAAGCGCTGGACCGGGTCGAACTGTTCAAGGGCCCGAATGCATTCGTCAACGGCGTGACCCCGAGCGGCAGCGGCATCGGTGGCGGGATCAACCTGCAACCCAAACGCGCGATGGACACGCCGACCCGCAGTGTCACCCTCGATTACAGCGCCGACGGTCGGGTCGGCGGGCATCTGGATCTGGGCCAGCGTTTTGGCGAGGACAACCGCTTCGGCGCGCGGGTCAACCTGATGCAGCGCGAAGGCGATACTGCCGTCGATGACGAAGACCAGCGCTCGTCGCTGTTCAGCGTCGGCCTGGACTATCGCGGCGATCGCCTGCGGGTCTCGACCGATTTCGGCTATCAGAAGCAGGTGATCAACCAAGGGCGCTCAGTGATCTACGTCGATTCGAGCCTGACCAAAGCCCCCAAGGTGCCGCACGCCAACGCCAGCTATGCCCAGAGCTGGAGCTATTCGCAACTCGAAGACACCTTCGGCATGGCCCGCGCCGAGTACGACCTGAACGACAACTGGACGGCCTACGTGTCCGGCGGCGCCAAGCACACCCGCGAGAACGGGGTTTACTCGTCGCTGACCGTTATCGACCTGAACGGCAGCGCCCGTGGCGGCATGCTCTATTCACCCCACGACGAAGACAACCAGAGTGCCATGGCCGGGCTCAACGGCCGTTTCGACACCGGCCCCGTCACGCACCAGTTGAACCTCGGCTGGGCGGGCATCTGGGGCGAGCAGCGCTCGGCGTTCGAAACCATCGGCACCGCCGGGCGCTACAGCACCAACCTGTACAACGTCACCGACAAGCCGCGCCCGGCGCCCACCTCGTTCGCCAGCGACATCAATGACCCGCGCATCACCGGCAAGAACACCCTGCGCAGCGAGGCGATTTCCGACACCCTTGGCTTCGTCGATGACCGCATCCTGCTGACCCTCGGCGTGCGTCGCCAAGAATTGAAAGTCGACGGCTGGAGCACCGCCACCGGCGCCCGCACCTCGAGTTATGAAGAGTCGATCACCACCCCGGTCTACGGCCTGGTGATCAAGCCGTGGGAACACGTGTCGTTCTACGCCAACCGCATCGAAGGCCTGGCCAAGGGCCCGACGCCGCCGACCACCGCGATCAACCGCGACGAAACCTTCGCCCCGGTGCGCAGCAAGCAGATCGAGGCCGGCGTGCGCCTGGACATGGGCAGCTACGGCGCCAACCTCGGCGTCTATCGCATCGAGCAACCGTCGAGCTACACCCAGGACGGAATCTTCCGGGTCGACGGCCAGCAGACCAACAAAGGCGTGGAACTCAACGTCTACGGCGAACCGCTCGACGGCCTGCGCCTGCTCAGCGGCGCAACCGTGATGAAGACAGAACTGGAAGGCAGCAGCAACGGCGTGAATGACGGCAATCGCGCCGTCGGGGTGCCGCGCTTCCAGTTCAACCTCGGCGCCGACTGGGACATTCCGGGCCTCGAAGGTGCCGCACTCAGCGCGCGCATGCTGCGCACCGGCGGCCAATACCTGAACGCCGCGAACACCCAGAGCATTCCGGCGTGGAACCGCTTCGATCTGGGCTCGCGCTATGCCTTCAAACTGGATGAAAAGCAGATCACCCTGCGGGCCAATCTGGAGAACGTCGCCAACGAAGCTTACTGGGCCTCGGCCAACGGCGGTTACCTGACCCAGGGCACGCCGCGCACGCTGAAGGTTTCGGCCACCGTGGACTTTTGACCGCTCGTCATCCGGCCGGCACCAAGGGTTCGGCGCGTCTGACCAATATCAGGTAAACCCCTTTCCGGAGACAGACCATGATCACGCGCAAACTCACCTCGCTGTTGTTGATCGGCCTGCTGGCCACAGGCTCAGCCGCGACATTCGCCGCCAACGACGGCGCCGATGCCACGGGCACCAAATCCGGCTCGACCAGTGGTTCACAAATGCCGCCCGACAACACGCCGGGCTCGCCGTCCGGCGGCAGCGGCGCGGGTGGCGGCACCGGCACCAACGGCGGCGCCAGCGGTTCAGGCTCGGGAGCAGGAGGTGGCACCGGTTCGGCCGGTGGCGGCACGGGTGGTGCCGGCGGTGGCACTGGCGGCTGAACGAACAAGAGCAGGCCGTGGTAAACGCCATGGCCTGTGTCTGAACCTACCGTTTTTGTCAGCGATCCGAGCGCAGCAATTCGCCGAAACCGACGTCCATCGACAACACGGCCGCGCGATTGCGGCCGGCGTTTTTGGCCTGATACAGCGCCGCATCGGCGCGCTGGATGAACAGCTCCGGGCTGTCGTTGCCCAGCGGAATAAATGCATAGCAACCCAGGCTCACCGTCAGATAACCGGTGGGCGAGCCGCTGTGGGTGATGTGTTTGTCCATGACGCTGCGGCGGATCTGCCCGGCAATCGCCAGCGCGCCGTTGATGTCGGTGTTCGGCAGCAACACCGCGAACTCTTCCCCGCCGTAACGCACCGCCAGATCGGACTTGCGCTGGCAGCAGTTCTTCACCACCTGCGCCACCTGCGTCAGGCAATGGTCGCCGGCCACGTGGCCGTAGGCATCGTTGTAGCTTTTGAAGAAATCGATATCGAGCATGATCAGGCTCACCGGGCTCGACTGCCGCGCGCCCCGGGCAAACTCAACCTCCAGCGAGCGCTCGAACAGACGCCGGTTGGCCAGCCCGGTCAGGCTGTCGTGGGTGGCGATCTGCTCCAGCGTCCGCTGGGCCTTGCGCAGGTTTTTCTCGATCCGCTCGCCATCGCGCACCTGATGAATGAACACCCAGCCGAACAGCCCCACGCCGAGCATCACCAGCGCCACGATGACGCTGGACTGGAACGCCCGGTCATACCAGCCCTGGAGGATCGTGTCCCGGGACGAAGACGCCGCGACCACCAACGGGTAGCTTTCCAGCTGCCGGTAACCGTAAAGACGGGTGACACCGTCGACCACCGAATCGATCATCGCGGTGCCGGCGGCTGCATTGGGCAGCAACTTCTGGTAGATCTCGCCCTTGGCCAGCGAGGTGCCGATCAGGCTCTCGTCGAACGGCCGCCGGGCGAGCAAGGTGCCGTCGGTCAGGCCGAGGAACATGGTGCCGTTGTCGTCCAGGCTGAAGCTTTTGAAGAACCGGTCGAAGTAGGACATCTTGATCCCGGCCAGCAGCACGCCCTGAAAATTGCCGGCGTGGTCGTTGACCCGTTTCGAGATCGGGATGATCCACTCGCCGTTCTCGCGGCTGCGGATCGCCGGGCCGATATGCGCCACAGCCGAGACGTTCTGCTGGTGAAACTTGAAGTACTCGCGATCGGCCACGCCATTGCCGCGTGGCAGATCCGGGAACGAGGTAATCACCCACTGCCCTTCGCGGTCGAACAGGAACATGCCGTGCAACTGCTCCAGTTGCTGCACCCGCCGCGCGAGGGTTTTCTGCAAACGCGGCTTCTGCTCCGCGCCATAACCATCGTCCTGAACCCAGTCGACCAGGCTGGTCAGCACCAGATCCGCTGCCAGAAAAGTGTCTTCAGCCTGCTGCGCCATGGCCCGGGTCAGGTTGGCCGACGACACCTGTGCGTTGGCCAGATCCTGGCGCCGCGACTGTTCGATCTGCAAATACAACAGACCGGACAGGCTCAGACACACAGCCACGATGAACAACACCGCCGCCTTGCGCAGGGGCAAACGCTTGAGGGTGCCGCCGGGGGCCTGGTGCGGATCGTGAATGGGGATAGGCAAAAGCGTGTCCTGGGCAGGTACGACAGGGGCAAAAGCCCGAAACCCTTGTTCTTGTGAGCGTAGCCCACCGGGTTGTGTGGGGCAACCAAGTGCCCCCGAGACAATCCCGACCCTGTTGCTATCGGCGCGCAGTAGAAATGGATGACCTGCGACGCGAATTATTTTTGCCTGCCCGTTTTCCTCACTTTTACCCCCCGCTCGACAACCGCCGCATTGCACTGTGCAGATGCGCCCGCGCACTTTCCGGATCGCCCTCGCGCATCTGCTCGTAAGCCCGTTGCGCAACCGCGTGCGGCACCGGTTTCAACGCCCGTTGCGTGGCCATCGCCAGCAGTTGCACCTGCGCGGCACGCTCCAGGTAATACAGATCGTCCCAGGCTTCGGCGATGGTCGGCGCCCCAACGATCACCCCATGATTCTTCAGAAACAGAATGTCGGCCTCGCCCATGACCCCGGCAATCCGGTCGCCTTCACGCTCATCCAGCGCCAGCCCGTTGTAATGCTGGTCCACCGCCGTGCGCCCGTAGAACTTCAGCGCGGTCTGGCTCAGCCACAACAGTGGCGGCCCCTCCAGCAGGCACAACGCCGTCGCGTTCGGCATATGGGTGTGGAACGCGACCTTTACCCGAGGCAGTCGCTGGTGCAGGCGCGCATGAATATAGAAAGCAGTGGCCTCCGGCTGACCCTCGCCGTCCACTACGTTGCCGGCGAAGTCGCAGACCAGCAGGTTGTGCGCCGTCACTTCGGAAAACGCATAGCCGTACGGATTGACCAGAAACAGGTCAGCGTGTCCCGGCAACATCGCCGAAAAGTGATTGCAGATCCCCTCTTCCAACCCGTGCAGCGCCGCCAGTTGAAAGCACGCCGCCAGTTCGTGGCGGGCGGTGATGATGGCTTCGCTGTCGAGGTTCAATGAGCCGGAACGCGCAGCTCGGGCGCTGCCGGTCAGGGTATGGGCCATGGCTAAACTCCTTTACGACCAGCCAAGGGACGAGAACAGCGGCAGCACTTCGTCCAGCGTGTTGAGGATCGCGTCGGGCCGATAGTCCGGCAGCAACTGACGACCGGTGCCCCGGTCGATCCAGACGCAACGAAAATGCATGTCGCGGGCCGCCGTGTGGTCGAGCATCGGGCTGGCGCAGATGTGCACCACCTGATCGCGGCTGACGCCCAATTGCTCATGAGCGTAGTCGAACAGCCGCGGCGCCGGTTTGTAGGCACCGGCCTGTTGCGCGGTGATCACCCGATCGATATGGCCGCCGAGTTGAGCGACGTTGCCGGCGATGATGTCGTCATCGGTGTTGGAGACGATGCACAGCTTGAAACCCTTGGCCTTGAGCTGCGCGAGGGTCTCGACGACTTCAGGAAACGGCGGCATCTGCGGGATCGCGGCGGCCAGGCGCTGGCTGTCCTGGCTGGCACTCGCCAGCCCCAGCTCCTCCAGGGCCAGTTGCAGGCCGAGGGTGCTCAGCTCGCGAAACGAGCGGTGCGGCGGCGTCTGTTCCAGGCGATGTTCGTGGCGGTCGTAGACCTCGATCAGGCGCCCGGCGTCGACCCGGTGCTCGCCCTTCTCGCTCAGAATCCGCTCGGCCACGGCGCGCAGGCCTTCGTCCCATTGAATCAAGGTGCCGTAGCAATCGAATGTCAGCCATTGCGGGCGCGGTGTGTTGATCAAGGTCATGGGGAATTCCTCTGCAAGTGAGGGCTTCAGCTTATGAACTCGGGGTGATAGTGTGAAATTAAATAAATAGCCGACTGTCAGTTGCCAAACAAATATCGAGGCCGCCGCCATGCTGGATCTGGAACTGCTGAAAACCTTCGTCTGCGTGGTTGATGAAGGCAGCTTCACCCGCGCCGCCGAACGCGTCCACCGCACCCAATCCACGGTCAGCCAACAGGTGCGCAAACTGGAAGACCTGGTCGGTCACGCCCTGCTGTTGCGCGACCGCACCGGGCTGAACGTCAGCGTCACCGAGCACGGCGAACTGCTGATTCATTACGCCCGCCGCCTGCTGGCCTTGTCGGCCGAGGCCAGCGAAGCCTTGGCCAGCGATCTGGATCTGGAAATCCTGCGCATCGGCATGCCGGAAGACTTCGACGCCCGACGCATGGCGCTGATCCTCGCCGGCTTCACCCGCAGCCACCCGCAAGCGCGACTGGAAACCGTCAGCGGCATGAGCCTCGACCTGCGCCAACGCCTCGACAGCGGCGAAATCGACATCGCCCTGATCAAACGCGAACCCGACAGCGGCCCCGCCTGGGCGACCTGGCCGGAACGACTGGTTTGGGTCAAGGGTGCTGAGTTCGACTCATCCAGTGCCGTGTTACCGCTGGCGCTGTTTCCCCAGGGCTGCCTGTACCGACAACGGGCGATCCGCCTGCTCGACGTGGCGCAACGCCCATGGCGTGTGGCCTTCGGCAGCCACAGCCTGACCGGCATTCAGGCGGCGGTCGCCTCCGGGCTCGGGGTTTCGGTGCTGCCGGCGTCGGCGGTGTTGCCGGAGCATCGGGTGTGCACGGACTTGCCGCCGCTGCCACCGACGGAACTGGCGCTGGTCAGTCGCGAGGGGGTGTTGAGTGGATTGCAGCGAGGGCTGGTGGAGTTTTTGCGGGGAGAATTGGGGGTGGATGCGGGGGGATTTGCTTGATCCCCCCAAATGGCGCTGAGCTCAGGGCTTGTTGACTTCGCGCAGCAGGTCTGCGACCGGGAGGTTCATGGTGTTTGAGTAGTAGGGTTTGTAGCCGTAAGCGGTGACCACGACCTTGCAGGGGATTTGTTGTTTGTCTGAGAGGAGTTGGTTGATTTCTGCCACTGACAAATATCTTTCCGAGCTTCGGTTGCTGGAGGTCTCGGAAATGAAAGCATGGGTCAGATAAGAGTATCCCGCCGGGGCTCCGTCTCTTTTATCCGGCGATATCAATCCAAACGCTGAAAACCGAATGGCTTTACCAACCGAGAAATCCTGATCTTCAGCCAAGGCACAATGAAGCATGCCTGAAGCCATTCCAACCCTCTCTCCCCGACCAAAAAGATCCAACACATCAATATTCGACTGATATCTGATTACATATAAAGATCTGTCTCTCTCAACAGACACATAGCTCAAATTCGCTGGAGGCCATACATGGTCTTTTGCACAACCAGAACAAATCACGAAAAGCAGGCAAGCGAACAGTCTATACATCAGGAAAATTCCTCCATGATCGAGTCAAACAGCAGATCACCAGCAGACTTGTTTCCCGCGATACGTGCGGTAAACAGACCCAAAGCGTTTGCATGATTGGTATCTACATTCACGTTCAGTGACGGGCCACAAGTGATAAGCCATTTTTCGCCAAAGTCGGCGACCCCATCTGAAGGGTCTCTTTTGCTAGGCGTAGCCTTGATATTGACCCAATTGGCCGCAACCGGATCAGGACGGTCAAAATAGATATCTGAACCCAACCAGACCAAAGCGCCCTCACCCACGGGATCAAGGGTAACCAGCATCTGAACACGGTATCCCCATTCGGACATGATCTTTGTCAGGTGCGCGCCATTCCAGCCACCGAGGCTGTGGCCGACGATATATACGGGGCAGCTTTTGTAAGGGATCAGGCTTAGAACATACCGCTGAATATCTTTCTTTCCTTTGACTTCGTTGTACCCCAACCAATCCGATTTATATTTCCCCTCCGTTGCCAAATCCTGAACGCGCTGATCGAAGTATTTATGGGCTTCTTGAATGTTTCCATACGGCCCTGAAAAGTAATAACTCTCCTTATCCCCAGCGCCTCCGACAAACACAACAACCGCCTTGGTACTCTCCACCGGCACAGACTTCACACTGACATCCTTCTTGTCCGTCAGCGTATGTTCCTTATGCAGCTTGTAATTGTTGCCTTTCTCGCACGTAACCGTTTCCGCACTCATGCTTCATTCCTCCAGAAACAGTTTGATGGTTTCAGGAAGATGCGAACTGATCGTGTGGGTAAAACCGGCGGCGTCAGACACGCCGTGCTCCATCCGACCGTCCGCGCGCTGAATCATGTACGGATGATTCGGCATCGGTTCGCCGGTCGTGTCATTCACCAACTGCAACTTGTCGGTGAAATGCACCGGCATTGGCAGCAGGCCGCTGAAAGGAGCGTTCACCACGGTATCGCCGATGATCACGGTGCCAGATCCACCGATGACCACATTTCCATGCCCACCGGTGCTGTCCAGGGTGGCGGCGTTCAGGCCATTGATAAAAACCGTCGAGGCAACGCCACCGGTAATCGGACTGCCGCACGCCGACTTGTCGGTCATTCGCGCAGCGGGCAGCCCGTCGAAATTCACATTCGGCGAACCACTGACAATCGGGTTGGTGCCATGCCCCGGCAATGGGCAAGCGGTCGGGTCGGTCACTCGGGCAGCGGGTTTTCCGCTCATGAAAAGCTCCTTGCGGTGTCGCATCATCATCCATTGGCGCGCAAGCATGAACAAAGTCGGGGCGTTGTTCAAACCCGCATGCAAAAAAACAGGCGCCTGAAGAGGCGCCTGTTTTTTATGGCCGGTAACCGCTCCGGTCAACGCGATGGCGGCACTCGAATATCCCCCGCCCGGCACTGGGTTTTCACGCCCTTGCCGCAGGCGCCGAATTGCAGGTCCTTGCCCATGCACACTCGCACTTCCGAGAGTTCCGGGCCGTTGCAGATGACGGCGATGCCGTCTGACGGGATGCCCGGATTGCTCTTGCGGAACAGATCGGCAATTTCCTGCGCTTCGAAGTAATAAGAGCTACTGAACGGTTGCAGCTCTTCCGGGATTTTCACCGCGGCCACGGCTTTATCCGATTCGTCCAGATAGCCCATCGCGCCGAGGCCGCTGCAGGTGCCGTGTTTGCTCCATTCGTGGTCGAGGAGTTTTTTGGTCGGGAACAGCGTCAGGCCTTTGGCCGTTTCGGCGGCCGACAGGTTGGTCAGCGGTGGGCAGGATTGCGGCCAGCCGCCCTTGGCGTATTGCGGCCACAGGCCATGCAGGACAAAACCGTAACCCTTGCCGGTGCATTGAGGGTCGCTCTTGTGGGTCAGGCAAAAGGTCGGCGACCAGGACAACGCCAGCAGGTAGTAATCGAACACCCCCGCCACCGATTCCGCCTTGCTGGCAGACGACTGGCGCGCCGAACTCAGGCCGATGCTACCGACCGTCAGCGCAATCAGCGCCATAATTGTAAAAAGCTTTTTCATGTTCCCGTTCCTTGGGACGCGTGCGTCCGTGGTTTCTGTGGTCTGACCATCACTTGGCCAGACGCTGATTGAGTCATGCCCGTGTTGCAAGCGCATGACGCAGGGCAAAACCTGCATTACTTTGAAAGGACTACGATGAAGTTGAAATCACCACAGGGAACCGACATGAGTAAAGCAGACGAACTCGCCGCGAAACTCAAACAAACCCGGCACACCCATGCTGACGAAATCACCTGCGCCGAACTGGAAATCGATTGCTGGCCGGCTCAGGTCTACGCCTTGTATCACCGAATCGAAGGCTGGTTGCAACCGGTCACCGAAGTCGGCCTGAAGATTCGGCGCAATCCTACGCATGTTTGCGAATCTTCATCGGATGGCGAGACCCACGACTACGCCATCGACCAGTTGATCATCGAAGCCAACCACCACAGCCTGACGTTCGACCCCATCGCCCGCTTCACCGAAGACGGCGCAGGGCGCGTGCAAATCGTCCTGCCGGGGCGCGAAGCATCGCTGCTGCGCACGGTCGATGAGCACGGTGAAAGCCATTGGTGGTTGCAGACGCTCGAAACCGGGCAACAGCTGGATGCGATTGCGTTGACGGAAAACAACCTGCTGCTGGTAGTCCAGGAAGGGCTCGGTCTGTAGGTTGAACCTGACGCAACTGTAATCCGCGCCTCAGCCAACTGAAAGCTGCCGCTGGTTAGCCTCCCCGTCATTGGTCAAACGGGGACTTCCAGCGCATGCCTTCCACCACCTCAAGACGCACCTTCGTCAAAGGCCTCGCCGCCGGCGGTCTGCTCGGCGGCCTCGGTCTGTGGCGCACGCCGGTCTGGGCCTTGAACAGCCCCGGCCAGGTCAATGAGTTAAGCGGCACGGACTTCGAGCTGTTCATCGGCGAAACCCCGGTCAACTTCACCGGCCAGCCCCGCACTGCCCTGACCATCAACGGCAGCCTGCCCGGCCCGCTGCTGCGCTGGCGCGAAGGCGACACCGTGACGCTGCGGGTGCGCAACCGGCTCAATACAGACACGTCGATCCACTGGCACGGCATTCTGCTGCCGGCCAACATGGACGGCGTGCCGGGCCTGAGTTTCAAGGGCATCGAGCCGGGCGGCGTGTACGTCTACCAGTTCAAGGTCCGCCAGCACGGCACCTACTGGTATCACAGCCATTCCGGCTTGCAGGAACAGGCCGGGGTCTACGGGCCGCTGGTGATCGATGCGCGGGAACCGGAGCCGTTCCAGTACGACCGCGACTACGTGGTGATGCTCAGTGACTGGACCGACGAAGACCCGGCCAGCCTGATGAAGACCCTGAAAAAACAGTCCGACTACTACAACTTCCACAAGCGCACCGTCGGCGATTTCATCCACGACGTCGGCGAAAAAGGCTGGGGCGCCACCGTCGCCGATCGCACGATGTGGGCGCAGATGAAGATGAACCCCACCGATATCGCCGACGTCAGCGGCGCCACGTACACCTTCCTGATGAACGGCCACGCCCCGGATAACAACTGGACCGGCCTGTTCCGCCCCGGCGAAAAACTGCGCCTGCGGCTGATCAACGGCTCGGCCATGACCTACTTCGACGTGCGCATTCCCGGATTGAAAATGACCGTGGTCGCCGCCGACGGCCTGCACGTCAAACCGGTCAGCGTCGACGAGTTGCGCATCGCCGTGGCCGAAACCTATGACGTGATCGTCGAACCCGCCGCCGACGCCTATACCCTGTTCGCCCAGGCCATGGACCGCACCGGTTACGCCCGAGGCACCCTCGCCGCCCGCGCCGGTTTGTCGGCCCCGGTGCCGGCGCTGGACCCGCGACCGCTGGTGACCATGGACGACATGGGTATGGGTGGAATGGATCATGGTTCGATGGACATGAGCGGCATGGATCACTCGAGCATGAACATGGGCCCGATGCAGTCGCACCCCGACAGCGAAAAGGACAACCCGCTGGTGGACATGCAAGCCATGACCACCGCGCCGAAACTCGACGACCCCGGCCTCGGCCTGCGCAACAACGGTCGCCGCGTGCTGACCTACGCCGACCTGCGCAGCACGTTCGAAGACCCGGACGGCCGCGACCCGAGCCGCACCATCGAGTTGCACCTCACCGGCCACATGGAGAAATTCGCCTGGTCGTTCAACGGCATCAAGTTCTCCGACGCCGAGCCGCTGCTGTTGAAGTACGGCGAGCGGATCCGCCTGGTGCTGGTCAACGACACGATGATGACTCACCCCATTCACCTGCACGGCATGTGGAGCGATCTGGAAGACGAAAACGGCAATTTCCAGGTGCGCAAACACACCATCGACATGCCGCCCGGCACCCGTCGCACTTACCGCGTCACCGCCGATGCGCTCGGCCGTTGGGCCTATCACTGCCATCTCCTGTACCACATGGAAATGGGCATGTTCCGCGAAGTGCGGGTGGAAGAATGAGGACGCCGACCATGACTCGATTTGCCGCGTTTTCGTTGTCGCTTCTGTCGATGGCTCCGGCCTTCGCCGCCAGCGACATGCAGGGCATGGATCACAGCCAGATGGGCGATATGCAGAGTATGGACGACGGCATGATGCAGCCCGCCGCGCCGACCGAAAGCCGCACGCCGATCCCGGCGCTGACCAACGCCGACCGCGCCGCCGTGTTCACCAGCCACGCCGGGCATCAGGTCCACGACAGCGCCATCAACACGTACTTCCTCGCCGACAAACTTGAATGGCAGGACGCCGACGACGCCAGCACCCTGGCCTGGGATTTGTCCGGCTGGATCGGCGGCGACATCGATCGGCTGTGGCTGCGCTCCGAGGGCGAACGCAGCAACGGCAAGACCGAAGACGCGGAAGTCCAGGCGCTGTGGGGCCACGCGATTTCGCCGTGGTGGGACATGGTCACTGGCGTGCGCCAGGACTTCAAACCCGGCGCCCCGCAAACCTGGGCCGCGTTCGGTCTGCAGGGGATGGCGCTGTACAACTTCGAAGCCGAAGCCACGGCGTTCCTCGGCGAAAACGGCCAGAGCGCGGTGCGGCTGGAGGGCGACTACGACATCCTGCTGACCAATCGCCTGATCCTGCAGCCGACCGCCGAACTCAACGTCTACGGCAAAAACGACCCGCAACGCGGGATCGGCTCGGGCCTCGCGAACACCGAAGCCGGGCTGCGCCTGCGCTATGAAATCCGCCGCGAATTCGCGCCCTACATCGGCGTGACCTGGAACCGCACCTACGGCAACACCGCCGATTACGCACGGGAAGAAGGCGAGGATCGCAGCGAAGCGCGACTCGTCCTCGGCGTGCGGCTGTGGTTCTGAATCCCATCAAAAAACAACACCGAGGTCTTGCATGCGCACATTGAAAATCTCCCTCGTCCTCGCCAGCGGCTTGCTCTTCAGCACCCTGGCCCAGGCCCATCCGAAACTGCTGTCGTCAACCCCGGCCGAAGGTG
Organism: Pseudomonas sp. GW456-12-1-14-TSB6; assembly: GCF_059424205.1. Lineage (NCBI taxonomy): Bacteria > Pseudomonadati > Pseudomonadota > Gammaproteobacteria > Pseudomonadales > Pseudomonadaceae > Pseudomonas > Pseudomonas sp. GW456-12-1-14-TSB6. The sequence goes on along the minus strand of NZ_JBWKZE010000036.1, from coordinate 7,568 downwards.
CCGACGGCGTGGCGCCCGGCAAGATCGAACTGCGCTTTTCGGAGGATCTGCTGACCCAGTTCTCCGGCGCCAAACTGGTGATGACCGAAATGCCCGGCATGGCCCACTCGCCCATGCCGATGAAGGCCAAAGTCAGCGCCGGCAGCGACCCGAAAACCATGCTCGTCACCCCGCTCGCACCTCTGCCGGCCGGCACCTACAAGGTCGAATGGCGCGCGGTGTCGTCGGACACGCACCCGATCACCGGCAACGTCACGTTCAAAGTGCAATGAGCGATGGCTGAACTGATCAACATCCTCCTGCGTCTGGCGCTGTATGTGGATTTGCTGCTGTTGTTCGGGCTGGCGTTGTTCGGGCTGTACAGCGTTGACGCGGTGCTGCGGTTTCGGCCGATGCTGCGCAGGATGGCGTTGATCGGGGCGCTGCTGTCAGTGGCGGCACTGGTGCTGATGACCCGCGCCATGAGTGGCGAAACGGAGTTCGCGGCGCTGTGGCCGCACCTGCAAATGATGGTGCTGGAAACCGACGTCGGGCTGGCGTGGACGCTGCGGATGATTGCGCTGATCGCCGTGATGATCGGGCCGGGATTGTGGCCGGCGTCGATGGCCGGCGCCGTCGCCCTCGCCTCCCTGGCCTGGAGCGGACACGGCGCGATGGATAACGCGTGGCACCTGCTCAGCGACATCCTGCACCTGCTCGCGGCGGGTGCGTGGTTAGGCGCCATGCTCGCGTTGATCTTGATGGCGCGGCTCGACGCACTGTGCAGCGAGGCGCGCATTCGTTCGCTGGCGGATTCCGTCAAACGCTTCGAAGGCGTCGGCGCGGCAATTGTGCTCATCCTATCGATCACCGGCGTGGCGAATTACCTGTTCATCGTCGGCCCGACACTGGGCGAAATCCTGCTCGGCACCTACGGCATTCTGCTGGCGATCAAGGTTGTATTGTTCGGGGGAATGTTGGTGTTGGCCGCGTTGAACCGCTTCCACCTCGGGCCGTTGCTCGAGCAATCTTTGCGCGCCGGGCAGCATCAAGTGGCGGCCAATGCCTTGCGCCGCAGCGTGGCACTGGAGCTGATGATTGCGCTTCTGATCGTGGGACTGGTGGCGTGGCTGGGCACGTTGAGCCCGGAACCGGGGTGACACCCGGCAAACCCATTCACTACACTGGCCCGCACCTCCACTGCACAAGCCCGATCACAATGACAATTCCAAAAAGCACGATGATCTTCTGCGGCCTGCTGGCCATGACCGGCGCCGCCCAGGCACAAGAACCGGCCTCGCACCTCGACACCATTCAGCAACAGGGCCAGTTGCGCGTCTGCACCACCGGCGACTACAAGCCCTACACCTTCAAACGCCCGGACGGCGGATTCGAAGGCATCGACATCGCCATGGCGCAAACCCTGGCCGACAGCCTCGGCGTCAAGGTCGAATGGGTACAGACCACCTGGAAAACCCTGATGCCGGACATGCAGGCCGGCAAATGCGACATCGGCGTCGGCGGCATCTCGGTGACCCTGGAGCGCCAGAAAAAAGCCTTCTTCAGCAACACCCTCGACGTCGACGGCAAGATCCCGCTGGTGCGCTGCGCCGACCAGTCCAAATACCAGACCATCGACCAGATCAACCAGCCGAACGTGCGCCTGGTCGAACCCGCCGGTGGCACCAACGAAGCCTTCGTCCACGCCTTCCTGCCCAAGGCGCAACTGGCGTTGCACGACAACGTGACCATCTTCGAACAACTGCTCGACAACAAGGCCGACGTGATGATCACCGACGCCTCCGAAGCCCTCTACCAACAAAAACTCAAACCCGGCCTGTGCGCCGTCAACCCGAGCCAGTTCATGCAATACGGCGAAAAAGCCTACCTGCTGCCGCGCGACGACATCAGCTGGAAACTCTACGTCGACCAGTGGCTGCACCTGAGCAAAGTCACCGGCAAATACCAGAAAGTCCTGAGCGAATGGATCGCCGTACCCGCGGCCCAGTAACCCTCAATCGTCATGCATCAGGCCGGAGCTGTACTGGTTGAAACTGTTACCGATATTGCTCCCGCCGAACTTCAACGTATTCACATTACGCGCCTCCGGCGACTGACAGTCGCTGGAGAAACAACTGGTGGTGGTCAAGCCTCCGGAACCGGAACAGGCGGTTAGAACCGAGACGGTTGCGACGATCAACAGCGCTTTGAGTGGATTGTTCATGGTGTGTGGCGCTCGGGTGGGATCGGGATCTTGTAGAGGGATCGTAGGCCGGCGCGGGTGGCGGGAAGATGAAACTTGCGGGGTTTTCAGCGTGGGTTCAGGTTCGGCCTTTCACAAAGGTTTACATCGGTTTTTCAGTTCGCTCGGTATAGTTTTTTGCAACTTGAGCAACCCAGAGAACCCGCAATGCCGTCGACCAGCCAGTTGGTAAATCCTGACCTGATAAAGATTCGACGGCTGTTCACAACACCCCTCGCCAGCATCCAGTACCCCGATGCCGCAAAACTCAATTCCCAACTGAAAACCATCATCACAACCCGTATGGCGCAAGATCGCAGCGGCGCCCAGCGCAGCAACGACGGCGGCTGGCAGTCCGCGAACGACTTCCATGAATGGGGCGAAGAAGCCAGCGACGCTCTCGTGAAGTTCGCCAAAGCGTTCGCCGTGCAAATGACAGCAGTGCACAGCGAACAATTCGGACTGACCGAACCGAGTTTCGAATGGAAACTCAACGCCTGGGCCAACGTGAATACCGCCGGCCACAGCAACGCCCTCCACGGACATCCGGGCGCCTTCTGGTCAGGCGTCTACTGGGTGGATGCCGGCGGCCGAGAAGACGACCCGACCGTCGGCGGCGACCTGGAATTCGCCGACCCACGCGGCATGGTCGCCTCCACCTACAACCCCGCACTGCGAATGCGCGTCGAAGACTGCATAACCGCCGGCTTCAGCAGCACCTGCGCCGCCAGCAGCGGCACCTTCATCATGTTTCCGTCGTGGCTGATGCATTCGGTTCGACGGTTTGAAGGGACGAGACCACGGATTTCGATTGCGTTTAATTTTGGGGCTTGAAGCACAGAAAAGCAGCCCTCCGTGACAGAGGGCCGCAACGACCTACTTCGGCTCGACGTTATCCAACGCCTGATTCACCGCCAACGACCCCAACATCACCAACTGCGCAATGCCGATGGCGGTTTTGCGGTGGGCGGGTTCCAGGGTGGCGGCGAAGTTGTTGAGCATTTCGGAGGCTGAACCTAGGGATTCGCTGGCGTTGGCGAGCAGGGATTCGGTGTCGTAGGCCGGGTTGGCGAAGTACATCGGGTCATGTTGGGTGTGGCTGCCCATGATCCGTTGCTGTGGGGTGAGGTAGTGATCGAGGGCGCGCTCGGCGGCTTCGTTGAGGGTTCGTGAATCGGGGAATTTGTAGGGGGAAACCGGATCGGTTTCTGGTGGGTTGGGTGTTGGTTTGAACATGGATGAAACTCCTAACACTTTTAGTGAAGGCTTCACCCTTTCGCTACCAAACGAAGGGTGGCGGCCATGAACAGGTTGGTAGACCGGGTGTTAGGAGCCGGCGCGCCCGAAGACGCCCTGTACATGACCACCATAGACCCCGGCCGAAAGCACGACCGGAGACGATGACGCTGTACATCTAACACACGGGCTACCAAACCCGATCACTGGTTTTCAGTGACCCGAGAACGATAAAAGCCACGGGGGTAGACGCACAAGCCGGCGGATTCTGTCTTAGGTGTAGGGGGTGGCGCAAGAATTCGTAGGGTTTTGATGACTACGACAAAACTCATTTAAACGAGCAAGTTATTTTGTTTAAAACAAGCTCTGGGGATTTGTGGCTAGCAAATCGCTGCTTGGGCAGTGGCATTCAGGTCGGGCCGATGATGGATTGGGCGCAGGTCTGAGACACAACCCCAGATTGACTGGCTTGCCCGTCGAAGTTTCTTCGTCCCATAGCAATTTTTAAGCAAGCTGTAAATGCTGTCTACAAGTTCACTGCCAGTACTGTACTTGTATTTTTTTCTCGAAAGGAGTCGAGTCCATGTCAGACGAATATCCGTTATCGGACGTGCTAGAAAGGATTATTAAAATTAGCTAGTGCTCGAGGTAGCCCTGTTGGAGCTGACGCTTCATGCTGAGCAGCATGATTCGAGCGGAGTAGGAGACAGCATATGGGACGCCTTGTGAGCAATTAGCGAGAATGCTGGACACATCAAGCAAGGCTTAGCCTAACTGAAAGGAAAGGGGGCGAAATAGATCCCGGTCGCTGTAGTCTATCTAAGACATGGTTTTATCTGCTTGCCTGGATCAGAATAAAGTAGAGCCGGTCGAAATATCTGCAAGAAAAATCACACCGCAACATACAGAGATAAAAGGTAATAGATCTAATTAAACTAATGATTCAGGGCGCCCGCACTATAAGCATCGCGCCAAAAAGCCTCGCTAAATATCTTTAAACTCTTCCTTCAGTAACTCTGCAAACTTATCTTTTGCACGATGAAACTCAACATGCCTGTTCCATATAAAATAATTTTGCACGGGAAGCAAATCGCTAAACACTTGCCCACAGATGCCTCCGATTAGTCTAAACTGCTCAAAGACCCCCCTAGGTACTAACGACACTCCCGCCCCGGAACTCACACATCCAAGAATAGTGCCATAACTTGCTATGCTGATTATCGAACTCGATACTTTATGATGATCTAGCCAATTTACCAGCGTCTTTCTGTATGGACATCCTTCAGGCCACATGAAAATATCAAAGCCCCTAAGATCCTGCGGTTCACGTATCGTTCCCGCAATTGGAGAGGCTATCAGTACTAATTCCTCCTTGTAAATCTCAGCACTTTCAATGTCTGCATGCTCAACTCCAACGGCAACAATTGCCCCGTCGAGTTTATAATCAACCACATCCTTTAATAGCTGCGACCATTCTCCAGTACTAAACTGCATTTGCACAGAAGGATAAAGACAATGATATTTTGACAGCAGCTTAGGCAACCTGCCTGTAGCGGAGGACTCTATGGCGCCGATCCTTAAGTCCCCCGATGGTGCAGCTGCAGGGTCAAGAGCTCTTTGTGACTCCTGGCATAAAGACAAAATCTTGTTAGCGTAGCTTAAAAACAACCTCCCAGAAGGACTGACAACTAGCCCCCTCCCCTTCCTTATAAATAAAGAGACGCCCAACTCGTTTTCTAATATTTTGATCCTGTTCGTTATATTTGATGGAACACAGTGCAATAGTTCAGAAGCGCGCACAATACTACCTTGATCGACAACTGCCTTGAACATAGCTAATTGGGATAGCTCCACTTCATTACTCACTAAAAGTGAACGATGAATTCAGTATAAATCACTTGTCTCAGGGTATCAAGCTCGTTTAAGTTCTGAACGGATTCATGCAGAAACTAACATTGGAAATAATTCGATCGACCTCAAGGAGAGAGAAACCTCATGAATTCAGCATCCCCGCAAATTCGTTTTGAAACATTTGAAAAAATTCCTATGCAGGAGTTTGGTGAGGTTTTTATTGAGGCGCTACCGAAGCATATTCGAAGTTTAAAAATTCCCGGGCGAACTATATTTGAAAACCACCGCAGGGAGCCGATATCAGCGCAAGTCTTGAAAATATCCGAAATCCAAGATGCTTTGCTTGAAGTGCTCCGCCATCCAATCACGCAAGAAGCTCAGTTTCATACTGAGAGTGCTTTCAGAGTCTTCCTAAAAAAACAAACAGTAGACTCTGCCGTTCTTAAGTTTTTCAATGGGTGGAATGAAACCCATAAAACAACCAGCTTGGTCTCAGCTAAAATTATTGTGCGCCTATCAGCCGACGCTATATCGGTACCGGCAGAAAAGCGAATTAGCTATCACAACGTCATGGCACACATGCATGAAGTCGCTAAAGATGATTTCGGGCTTGGTCACCAAGGGCATGACGGTATGTATAGTCATATGACCAGCGCCTTTGGTGCGACGGATTGGGTTAGAGACCAATACAAGGTGCAAGAATGCAATGAATTCTCCGAGTTTTTATATAATACCGGTGTAGCAAAACATAAATCGGCCTTGAATTCAGTCGAGCATACAACCTCAATCATGGACGCTATGATGGTTTCTATCGCGTCAGAGCTATGGAATGGCCGAGAGTACAACTTTATCGCTCAGTTCATAGAGAATAAGTTGGTTGAAATCAATCCTTCGCTGAGGACAAACGTTCAATCATTGCGTAACGCCAAGGGATACGTAATAGGTCATTCCGGCGAAGTTGAAAACAAGCATGGGTTGCATGCGTTAGCTGCGGCACAAGCATATGCTCGAACTGTAGATACAAACTTCAAGCTAGGGCGACTTAAGGGAATTATGCTTAATTACAATGAACGAGTAGGAAAGGCTTTTGCTGCGATGCACCGAGCCCTAAGTGCATAAAAAACAAGGCTCAATGTAGCTAGAGCATCTGATAAGAAAACTATACGCGCTTTACCCGAGAAGCATTTTGTTTTGCCACCTGGAAAATCTGCCGATTAGCTCACGTAGCCGCGCCGTAAACTAATCGGCACATTCAGGAGAAAGTATAATTAAAGATAAGAGGACATCATGACTTTTCGCTGGATATTCAAGTTACGAAAGGATCCTCTATATGAGTTTTGACCAAGCTTTAATCGTTCTGGGCTTTTTTGCCTTTTGCGGTGGTTTGATAGACGCTGCAGTAGGCGGTGGAGGGCTTGTACAAATCCCGGCACTTTTACATGCCCTACCTCAGCAATCCCTTGCTACAATTTTTGGCACTAACAAATTAGCTGTTTTGGCAGGAAATCTATCCTCAATATTTAGATATTTAAAAAGGATAAAAATCGTGTGGAGGCTTATGCTCCCCACCATGCTTTCAGCTTTTTTATTTGCATTTATTGGTGCCGCTTCAGTCTCCATTGTGCCAAAACAGCTGATGGAATTTGTTGTTTTTTTTATCCTTATTGCGATGGCCATTTATACCTTTACGGAAAAAAACCTAGGCTTATTCAGCCAAAATATACATTGCGGAACAAAAGAGATTATATTAGGAATTTTTTTTGGCGGCCTTATTGGTTTTTATGACGGTGTTTTTGGGCCAGGCAGCGGCAGTCTTCTACTTTTCGTTTTTGTTAAGTTTTTCGGCTTCGATTTTTTAAACGCATCAGCATCTGCAAAGCTTGTCAACTTGGGAACGTTTAGTGCGGCTCTTATATTTTTTGTTCCGTCTGGCAATGTCTTATGGATAGTAGGTAGCGTGGTGGCCGCTTGTAATATTGCGGGTTCACTCACTGGGGTTTTTTTAGCATTACGTTACGGAAGCGGTTTCATTAGGATATTTTTCTTAATTCTACTTGTATTTTTAATCGGGAGAATGGGGCTAACGATATTCAACAAATATCTTATCAGTTAACTATGCTGACAATGGGGATTCGAAAAAATGGGGATGAATTTTAGTTACCACTTAAACAAAAAAATCTGTCCTCTTTTTTCTTAAAAACCTCCTCTGCGTCGGCACCATAGAAAAATGGGGGACTGATGGACCCGCCCCTTCTCAGCC
>NZ_JBWKZE010000035.1:0-55530 GCF_059424205.1 Pseudomonas sp. GW456-12-1-14-TSB6 | reverse complement strand
CCGCGTGGGAATGCAGCCCGTGACGCTCTGCGTCACTGGACGCGGAGCGTCCCCAGAGGCATTCCCACGCGGAGCGTGGGAACGATCAATCATCGACGATCATTAAAGGGCCAATGGCGCCCGTTCACAAAGTGTTGCCAACGCCTTCGCCCATTGCGGGTCATCATTCAGGCACGGCACCAGCACCAGCTCCTCTCCCCCCGCTTCGCAGAACTGTTCCTTGCCGCGATCGCCGATCTCTTCCAGGGTCTCGATGCAATCGGCAACAAACGCCGGGCACATCACCAGAATCTTCTTCACGCCGCTTTTGGCCAGCTCATCCAGCCGCGCTTCGGTGTAGGGCTCGATCCATTTCGCCCGGCCCAGCCGCGACTGAAACGACACCGACCACTTGCCGTCCGGCAGCCCCATACGCTCAGCGAACAACGCCGCTGTGCGCAGACATTGGGCGCGATAACAGGTGGCCAATACGGCAGCCGAGGCGTTTTTGCAGCAATCTTCATTCTTGAAGCAATGATTGCCGGTCGGGTCGAGCTTGGTCAGGTGCCGCTCAGGCAAACCATGGAAGCTCAGCAACAGGTGATCGTAATCCTGCTGCAAGTGCGGTTTGGCGCTGGCCACCAGGGCGTCGAGGTATTCCGGTTGATCGTAGAACGGCTGCAACACCGACAGTTGCACATCGAGTTTTTTCTCGCGCACCACCCGCTTGGCTTCTTCGATCACCGTGGTGGTGGTGCTGTCGGCGAACTGTGGATAAAGCGGCGCTAGGGTGATGCGTCTGTGCCCCGCCGCGACCAGCTTCAACAGGCTTGTCTCAATCGACGGCTCGCCGTAACGCATGGCCAGCTCAACCGGACCGTGAGTCCACTGCGCCTTCATCTGCTGTTGCAGGCGACGACTGAGTACCACCAGCGGCGACCCTTCGTCCCACCAGATCGAGGCGTAGGCGTGGGCCGACTGCTCCGGGCGCTTGATCAGAATCAGCGACACCAGCAGACGCCGCACCGGCCACGGCAGGTCGATCACGTAAGGATCCATCAGGAATTGATTGAGATAGCGGCGCACGTCGGCCACCGAAGTGGAGGCCGGCGAACCCAGGTTGACCAGAAGCAAGGCGTGATCGGTCATGCAACGTCCTATTTCAGAGGCGGCTGGAAAGATCGTCCAGGGCCGCGCGTAAATCCGTGAACCGGAAAGTGAATCCCGCTTCCAGCAAGCGTTTGGGCGTGGCCCGTTGGCCACCCAGCAACAGCAATGACATCTCGCCGAGCCCGACCTTCAAGGCGAGGGCCGGCATCGGCATGAACGCCGGGCGGTGCAACACGCTGCCCAGGGTCTTGGCGAATTCGCGATTGCGCACAGGTTTCGGCGCGCACGCATTATAAGGACCGCTCGCCTGATCGCGGTGCAGAAGAAAATCAATCAGGGCGATTTGGTCATCGATATGAATCCACGGCATCCACTGCCGACCGTTGCCCAAAGGCCCGCCCAGCCCGAGCTTGAACGGCAGCAGCAGGCGCGACAAAAAGCCGCCCTCGGCCGACAGCACCAGCCCGGTGCGCACCAGCACCACGCGAATGTCCATCGCTTCGGCGCGTTGCGCGGTTTCCTCCCAGGCGATGCATAACTGGCTGGCGAAATCGTCAATCACCGGTGGGGAGTCCTCGGTCAACTCGCGCTCGCCGCCGTCACCGTACCAACCCACGGCCGAGCCCGAGATCAGCAGCGACGGTTTCTGCCCGCGATGTTCCAGCCACGCCAGCAACGCTTCGGTCAGCGTAATCCGACTGCTCCACAACAACGCCTTGCGCCGATGGGTCCACGGCCGGTCGGCAATCGGCGCGCCGGCCAGGTTGACGATCACGTCGACCGGTTCGTCGCCAAGGTCCTCCAGACGCGCAATGCCACGCACCTGGGCGCCACAGATTTTCGCGACTTTTTCCGGACGACGACTCCAGACCGTCAGGCGATGCCCCTGTGCGGACCAGTGCCGGCAAAGCTGACGTCCGATCAATCCAGTACCGCCGGTCAGCAATATGTGCATGACTTCTTCCTCGCGTGGCGTTTTACCCCGATCACTAGTCTATTTTTATAAACAGGGATCTTTTCTATCGGGCAGGCTCTATTGTTTAACCATAGGCCAAGCTGTCAGAACAAGAACGCTGGAAGTTATACCAAAAAACATAATTGTACAGGTTTCATCCACGGCGTAGTCTGTACAGAAAGGTAAACGAGGCCCCTATGACTGTACCTATCGCAATCATTGGCACCGGCATTGCCGGACTCTCCGCCGCCCAGGCGCTGACAGATGCCGGGCATACCGTTCAGTTGTTCGATAAAAGTCGCGGCAGCGGCGGGCGCATGTCGAGCAAGCGCAGCGATGCCGGTTCGCTGGACATGGGTGCGCAATACTTCACCGCCCGTGATCGGCGCTTCGTGACCGAAGTCCAGCGCTGGCAAAGCAAAGGCTGGGTCGCCGAATGGGCACCGCAGCTCTACACCTTTCATGGCGGGCAGTTGAACCTGTCGCCGGACGAACAGACCCGCTGGGTCGGCACGCCGCGCATGAGCGCCATCACCCGGGGCCTGCTCGATGGCCTGGAAGTGCATTTCGCCTGCCGGATCACCGAGGTCTATCGCGGCGAAGAACACTGGCACCTGCAAGATGCCGAAGGTTTCACCCACGGGCCGTTCAGCCACGTGGTGGTCGCCACACCGGCGCCTCAGGCTACTGCCCTGCTGGCCTCCGCACCGAAACTCGCCGGTGCCGCCGCCGGCGTGAAAATGGACCCGACCTGGGCCGTCGCCCTCGCCTTCGATACACCGCTGGATACGCCAATCGAAGGCTGCTTCGTCCAGGACAGCGCCCTCGACTGGCTGGCTCGCAACCGCAGCAAACCGGGACGCGACACCACGTGCGACACCTGGGTCCTGCACGCCACCAGTGCCTGGAGCCGGCAGCACATCGATCTGCCCAAGGAAGCGGTGATCGAACAATTGCACGGTGCCTTCGCCGAGTTGTTGCACAGCGCCATGCCGGCCCCGACCTTCAGCCTCGCCCACCGCTGGCTCTATGCCCGGCCGGCCAGCAGTCATGAATGGGGCACCCTGGCCGACGCCGACCTGGGCCTGTATGCCTGTGGCGACTGGTGCCTGTCGGGTCGGGTCGAAGGGGCATGGCTCAGCGGTCAGGAGGCGGCAAGACGCTTGCACGAACACCTGCAGTGAATCGCATCAATCCGCGCAAATTGCTGCTGTCGAAATGGACAGCAGCTCACCCGCAAAACCGTGAAAAGCATTTTCTGGTGACCGAACTGTTCCGCGACGAGGACGGCACGGTGCTGGAAATCGAACTGCAGGCGGTGCTGACCCGGCGTACCGAGCAATGCGACTGGCATGCCCTGCAGGATGATTCACGCTGGAAAATGGGCTGGCGCTAAAAACCTCAAAAAAACTTATACAAACAATTTGACTTGTACACCCATGAATCTATGCTGAAGGCATGTTGTACAGATCAGATTGCCTGTACAGGTTCAGATTCGAGGTTGCTGCATGTCCGACTCATCGACGTCCCTACCGAAAATCGCCATCAGCGCCTGCCTGATGGGCGCCGAAGTGCGCTACAACGGCGGGCACAAGGAATCGCGGCTGTGCAGCCGCACCCTGGCCGAGCATTTCGAATTCGTTCCCGTCTGTCCTGAAGTAGCGATTGGTCTGGGGATTCCCCGCGAGCCGATTCGTCTGGTGGGCGATCCGCAAAAGCCTGATGCAGTCGGCACCGTCAATCCGTCGATCAACGTCACCCAGCCATTGGCCGCCTACGGCGAGAAAATGGCCGGGGAGCTCAATGACATCTGCGGCTACATCTTCATGCAGCAATCGCCGTCCTGCGGACTTGAGCGAGTCAAGGTCTACCACGCCAACGGCGCACCGGTGAATGGTGGTGGGCGTGGCATTTACGCCGAGGCGTTCTGTGCACAGCATCCGGATCTGCCGGTGGAAGAAGCCGGGCGTCTCAACGATCCGGTGCTGCGGGAGAATTTCATCACCCGCGTGCTCGCCTACCGCGAATGGCAGCAGGTGCTCGAGCAGGGCTTGAGCCGCCGTGCACTGACCGAATTTCACTCGCGCTACAAATACCTGCTGATGGCCCACAACCCGGTGCAATACAAGGCGCTGGGCAATCTGCTGGGCAACATGGGCCAGACCGACCCGGCCGAGCTGGGCCCGCGCTATTTCAGCGAACTGATGGCGGCACTGAAAAAATGCGCCACCCGCCGTACCCACAGCAACGTCCTGCAGCACATCAGTGGCTACCTGAAACAGGCGATCAGCCCTGAAGACAAACAGGAAGTGCAGCACATCATCGGCCAGTACCGGCACGGCATCGTTCCGCTGGTGGTGCCGCTGACCCTGCTCAAGCATCACTTTCGCCTCCACCCGGATCCCTACATTGCGCAGCAGGTGTACCTGCAACCGCATCCGGAAAACCTCAGCCTGCGAAACGCCATTTGATGAATGACTCACTAGACACCAGCGCCCGTGAAGACCTCGGCGCCGACTTCAAGAAAGCCCTCGACGAGGGCTGGCTGCCGATCCGCGAAGTCGCCCGTCAGACCGGCGTGAACGCCGTCACCCTGCGCGCCTGGGAACGGCGCTATGGGCTGATCGTTCCGCAGCGCACGCCCAAGGGTCATCGCTTGTACAACGCCGAGCATGTGCAACGTATCCAGAACATCCTTACCTGGCTCAACCGTGGCGTAGCGGTCAGCCAGGTCAAACCGCTGCTCGACACCGCGCAGACGTTCAACGAACCGGCGCAGGACGAATGGCATCCACTGCGCCAGGCCGCCCTGCTGGCGGTCACCCACCTGAACGAGCGCAGCCTCGACGACGGCATCAACCAGGCGATGGCGCTGTATCCGCCACGCACTCTGTGCGAGCAATTGCTGCTGCCGCTGCTGAGCGATCTCGAACAGCGCTGGCAGGGCCAGTTCGGCGCGCAGATGGAGCGGGTGTTCTTTTATGCCTGGTTGCGCAGCAAATTCGGCGCACGCATCTACCATAACAATCGTCAGTTGCGCACCGCGCCGCTGCTGCTGATCAACCAGTCGGACCTGCCACTGGAGCCGCATCTGTGGCTCTGCGCCTGGCTGATCAGCAGCGCCGATTGCCCGGTGCAGGTATTCGATTGGCCGCTGCCGGCCGGCGAACTGGCGTTGGCAACCGATACCCTGCAAGCCCGTGGCGTACTGCTGTATTCCAGCAAAGCCCTGAACCTGGCGCAGCTACCGAAACTGTTCAACGGTGTCAGCTGCCCAAAACTGATTGTCGGACCAACGGTGTGTATCCACCACGCCGAGCTGTCCACAAAGACTTCCGAACTCGCTGATCTGTTCCTGGCCGAAGACCCCCTTTCGGCACATCGGGCACTCATTGAGCGTGGGTTGATTTAATGATTTCGACAGAGACCGACATGCAATTGATCTGGCTGCGCAGCGACTTGCGCCAACATGACAACACCGCCCTCGCGGCCGCCGCCGAGCGTGGCCCGACCGTCGCCGTGTACCTGTTGAGCCCGCAGCAATGGCAGGAACATGATGATGCTCCGTGCAAGATCGATTTCTGGCTGCGCAATCTGCGTGAGTTGAGCAAAACCCTTGGCGACCTGAACATCCCGCTCCTGATCCGCACCGCGCCTCACTGGGATCAGGCACCCGCCGTGCTGCTCGAACTGTGTCGGCAACTGAAGATCGAGGCGGTGCACGTCAACGAAGAATACGGCATCAACGAAAGCCGTCGCGACGAGGCAGTTGCCAAAGCGTTGCAAGCGGCAGGCATAACCTTCCACAGCTATCTCGACCAATTGCTGTTCAAGCCCGGCAGCGTGCTGACCAAAACCGGCACTTACTTTCAGGTGTTCAGCCAGTTCCGCAAGGTTTGCTACGAACGCCTGCACCGCTCGATGCCGTCGCTGAAACAGCCGCCGGGCAAGCAATCGGCGCTGAATATCACCAGCGACCCGGTCCCGGCAGCCATCAAAAGTTTCCCGACACCCGGCGAATCCCTGCGCGCCCTGTGGCCCGCCGGTGAATCCGAAGCCCGGCGTCGCCTCGACACGTTCGCCGATGCACAGATCGATTACTACAAGAGCGAACGCGACTTCCCGGCCAAACCCGGCACCAGCCAGCTTTCGGCCTATCTGGCTGCAGGCGTGATCTCGCCGCGCCAATGCCTGCACGCCGCCCTGCAAAGCAATCAGGGTGAATTCGAAAGCGGCAAGGTCGGCGCCGTCACCTGGATCAACGAACTGCTGTGGCGCGAGTTCTACAAACATATTCTCGTCGGTTATCCGCGGGTTTCACGCCATCGCGCATTCCGTCCGGAAACCGAAGCCCTGGCCTGGCGCGACGCCCCGGAGGATCTGGCCGCCTGGCAAGAGGCGCGCACCGGCTTGCCGATCATCGACGCCGCCATGCGCCAACTGCTGGAAACCGGCTGGATGCACAACCGCCTGCGGATGGTGGTGGCGATGTTTCTGACCAAGAACCTGCTGATCGACTGGCGTGAAGGCGAACGTTTTTTTATGCGCCACCTGATCGACGGCGACCTGGCTGCCAACAATGGCGGCTGGCAGTGGAGTTCCTCGACGGGCACCGATTCGGCGCCGTATTTCCGCATCTTCAACCCGCTCAGCCAGTCGGAAAAATTCGATAGCGAAGGTCTGTTCATCAAGCACTGGTTGCCGGAGCTGGCCGGGCTGAACAAGAAAGAAGTGCACAACCCGGCCAGTGCTGGCGGGTTGTTCGGCGTCGCCGACTATCCGGCGCCGATCGTTAATCTGAGTGCATCACGGGAGCGGGCGCTGGCAGCGTTCAAGAACCTGCCGTCGCGCGCATCTCAAGGAGCGAGTGATGAGTGAATTTCTACGCAGTTTCGCCCAGCGGTTCGCACAGTTGAACAAAGACAATTTGCGCACCCTGGACGAACTGTACAGCGAGGACATTCACTTCACCGATCCACTGCATGAAGTGCAGGGACTGACGCAATTGCGCGGTTACTTCAGCGAGTTGTACGCCAACGTCAACGAACTGCGCTTCGATTTCCACGGCTTCGACCAGATCGGCGAAGGCGAAGGCTATTTGCGTTGGGTCATGAGCTACCGCCACCCGCGTCTGAGCGGTGGGCAACTGATCCGCGTCGCCGGCTGCTCGCATCTGCTCTGGCGCGACAAGGTTTACCGCCACCGGGATTATTTCGATGCCGGAGCGCTGCTTTATGAACATTTACCCGTATTGGGTCGGGTGATTGCCTGGCTGAAAAGGAGATTGGGATGAGTCGTACAGCTCCACGGCGTTATTGGCTGACCGGTGCCAGCAGTGGCATCGGCGCAGCACTCGCGGAAGACATTCTCAAAAGCGGTGCACAGCTGGCGGTCAGTTCCCGCCAGGTCGCGCCGCTCAAGGTTCTGTCACAACGGTATCCGGGACAGGTTCTGGTGGTGCCCGGCGATCTGACCAACAGCCAGACCGTACGCGAAATTGGCGAACAGATAGCCGCGGACTGGGGCTCGCTGGATACCGTCATCCTCAATGCAGGGACCTGCGAATACGTCGACGCTCACCAGTTCGACGCCTCGATCATCGAGCACGTGGTGCGTACCAACCTGCTCGCCAGCAGCTATTGCATCGAAGCCGCCCTGCCCTTGCTGCGCAAAGGTACGGCACCGCATCTGGTGGGGATGGCCAGCTCGGTGACCTATGTGCCGCTGCCACGGGCAGAAGCCTATGGCGCGTCGAAGGCCGGGCTGCGTTATCTGTTCGAATCCCTGCGCATAGATCTGGCGGACGAAGGCATTGAAGTCACGGTGATCAGTCCCGGTTTCGTCGACACGCCGCTGACCGCCAAGAATGACTTCCCGATGCCGCTCAGCTGGCCTGTGGATAAAGCCGCGCGGCATATCTTCGCCAAGCTGAAAGACCGGCCACTGGAAATCGCCTTTCCGGCGTTGTTCATGGCGGTCCTGTGGCCCCTGTCGAAAATGCCTGCACGCGTACAACTGGCGATTGGCAAACGCATGGTGCGCAGCAGCCCGCCGCTAAGGGATGCGACATGAAAATCGCCATCGTCGGCAGCGGCATCGCCGGTTTGACCTGCGCGTACCTGCTCGCACGCCGACACGAAATCACCGTGTTCGAAGCCGACGCCCGGATCGGCGGCCATACCCACACGGTGCCGGTCACCGTGGACGGGCGCGAGTACGCGGTGGACACCGGATTTATCGTGTTCAACGACTGGACGTATCCGAACTTCATTCGTTTGCTTGGCAAACTGGGTGTGACGTTCAAACCCACCGAGATGAGCTTTTCGGTCAACGATCCGGACACTGGCCTGGAATACAACGGCAACAACCTGAACAGCTTGTTCGCCCAACGCAGCAATCTGCTGTCCCCCGGATTCTGGGGCATGTTGCGCGACATTCTGAGATTCAATAAAGAAGCCCGGCGCGATCTTGCCGAACAGCGGATCGCCACCGACACCACCCTCGACGATTACCTCAAGGCCGGCGGTTACGGCGAGCGCTTTATCCTGCATTACATCGTGCCGATGGGCGCGGCGATCTGGTCGATGCCGATGGCTGAAATGCTCAATTTTCCGTTGCAGTTCTTCGTGCGTTTTTTCGAGAACCATGGGCTGTTGTCGGTCAGTAACCGTCCGCAATGGCAGGTCATCGAGGGTGGCTCCAGTGCCTACATCGCGCCGCTGACCGCATCGTTCAAGGAACGCATCCGCCTGAACTGCCCGGTGGGCCGGATCGATCGCGATGCGCACGGTGTGGTTATCCACAGCCCGGCCGGTATCGAACGTTTCGACAAAGTAGTGCTGGCCTGCCACAGCGACCAGGCCCTGCGACTGCTGGGCAACCCCGACAAGGTCGAACGGGAAATCCTCGGCGCCCTGCCCTACGCCGACAACGAAGTGGTGCTGCACACCGACACCCGCTTGCTGCCCACGCGCAAACGGGCCTGGGCCAGCTGGAATTATCGCCTCGGCGGAGCGGGTCATACCCGGGCGGCCGTGACTTATGACATGAACATTCTGCAAGGCCTGCAGAGCGGCACCACGTTCTGCGTCAGCCTCAACCAGAGCGCTGGCATCACGCCGTCCAAAGTGCTGGCGCGCTTCACCTACGCCCACCCGCAATTCAGCCTCGCGGCGGTGACGGCACAGCAGCGCTGGGCTGAAATCGACGGCGCGCAACACACGCATTACTGCGGCGCCTATTGGGCCAACGGTTTTCATGAGGACGGCGTGGTCAGCGCTTTGCGCGTGGCCGCGTCCTTCGGAGAAAGCCTGTGAACAGCGCGCTCTACAGTGGCTGGATCGCCCATCGGCGATTTGCTCCGCGCCGTCATGAATTCCGTTACCGGATCGGCATGCTGTATCTCGATCTGGCTGAACAGGAGACCGTGCTGGGCCTGTCCCGCCTGGCAGGCACCAGCCGCTTTGCGCCGTTTTCATTCCGCGAAACCGACTACCTGAAAACCTTCACCGGCCGGGGTATACGCCTGAGCGATGCGGTGCGCCAGTTGGTCGGCGAAGCCGTGGGCCATGCACCGCAAGGTTCGATCTGCCTGCTGACCCAGCCGCGCAGCTGGGGTCTGTCGTTCAACCCGGTGAGTTTTTTCTATTGCCACGAGGCCGACGGCCAACTGGCGGCGATTCTCTGCGAAGTGCGCAACACGCCGTGGCGCGAGCGTTATCACTACGTGCTGCCGGCTCGAGCGCCGACCCATCTGCAGGACTTCCACCAGCATTTTGCCGTGGCCAAGGCGTTTCATGTGTCGCCGTTCCTGCCGCCGGACCTGGAATACCGCATGAGCTTCAGCCCTGCCGCGCAGGTCCTGGGTGTGCACATGGCCGACTGGCAAGGCGAGCAAAAACTGTTCGACGCCACCCTCGATCTGCGACGCGAAACCCTTGACCGGCGCCACTTGCACCGGCACCTGTGGCGCTTTCCCTGGATGACCGCCAAGACCGCGCTGGCGATTTATTGGCAGGCGCTGCGCCTGTTGCTCAAGCGCACCCCGGTGTATGACCACCAGCGCGCCGACGACCATTTTCGAACCGCCACCGTACCGACCGAGGAACGCCACCATGAAATCCACTAGCGTCTCGGCCAAAGCCAGCCTGCTCAGCCCTCACGGCCTGAGCGGTTCGCTGCTGCGCCGGGGAGTACTGCGCCAGCTGGAGCAGCTCAAGCAGGGTCAACTGATCGTCATCGAGGACGGCGAACGCCACGTCTTTGGTACGCCGGGCAGCACGCTGGTGGGGGAAATTCAGGTCCTGGATCCGGCCGTCTGGGGGCTGGTCGCCGGCAATGGTTCGATCGGTGCCGGTGAGGCTTTTATTCATGGCTACTGGCGCTCGCCGGATCTGACGGCCGTAGTGCGTGTGTTCGTCAGCAACCTTGAAGTGCTCGACGCCATGGAAGGTGGCCTGGCCCGGCTCGGTCGCCCGCTGGTGCGCGGGCTGCACTGGCTCAACCGCAATACGCGCAAGGGCTCGCAGAAAAACATCGCCGCGCATTACGACCTCGGCAATGACCTGTTCGAGCAGTTCCTCGACCCGACCATGATGTATTCCGCCGCGCAGTTTCTCAGCCCCGACGACAGCCTGGAGCAGGCGCAACTGAACAAACTCGAGCGGATCTGTCAGAAGCTCGCGCTCAAGCCCGGCGACCATCTGCTGGAAATCGGCACCGGCTGGGGCAGCATGGCGCTTTACGCGGCGCAGCACTACGGCTGCAAAGTCACCACCACGACGCTGTCGAAGGAGCAGTTCGCCTTCACCGCCGCCCGCATCGAACGCCTCGGTTTGCAGAATCAGGTGACGCTGTTGCTCAAGGATTACCGCGACCTCACCGGCCAGTACGACAAACTGGTGTCGATCGAAATGATCGAGGCGGTCGGCCACCGCTTCCTGCCGACCTATTTCAAGCAATGCGCGCAGCTGCTCAAGAGCAACGGCCTGATGCTGCTACAAGCGATCACCATCCGCGAACAGCGTTACGAACAGGCGCGCCGTGGCGTGGACTTCATCCAGCGCTACATTTTCCCCGGCGGTGCCCTGCCCTGCGTACAGAAAATGCTCGAAATCGTCGGCCGCGACACCGACATGAACCTGTTGCACATGGAAGATTTCGGCCTGCATTACGCCCGCACCCTGCGTCTGTGGCACGAGAACTTTCGCCATGCTCACGGCCGTCTGAGCGAACTGGGCTATGACGATTACTTCCTCAGGTTGTGGGAGTTCTACCTGTGTTACTGCGAGGGCGGATTCCTCGAGCGCACCATCGGCACCGCACAACTGGTGCTGGCCAAACCGGCGGCGATGACCGCGCCTTTGCTGGGCCGGTTCGATGCTTGAACGGTTGGCCAACGCGGTGCTGTTCCAGATCGGCTGGCTGGCCTGCGTGCTCGGTGGCGACAGCCTTTGGTTGCTGCTGGCGCTGGCGGTGCTGGTGATCCATCTGCGCTGGATCAGCAACTGGGCGCAGGAAGGTCGATTGATCCTCGGTGTGGTGATCATCGGCACGGCTGTAGACAGCGTACTGCGAGGCCTTGGGGTATTCGAGTTCAAGGACCTGTCGCCGCTGATTCCGCTATGGCTGATGTTGCTCTGGGCGTTGTTTGCCACGACTTTGCGTCATTGTCTGCAATGGAGCGCGACGCCGTGGTGGCTGGCCAGTCTGCTCGGTGCGGCAGGTGGCGCGCTGTCCTATGGCGCCGGCGGACGACTGGCCGGTGTGCAATTTCCTTTCGGTGAGTTACCGACCCTGATCGGCATCGCGCTGCTGTGGGCGTTGCTGTTTCCGCTGCTGCACCAATTGTCCCGACGGCTGGCGCGCTAAACGCCTGTCAGGCCTTTCACACGGTCATCGGTCACTGCCGTACACTGGCGCCATGAAAACCATTCCCCATCGACAAATTGCCGAGCCCGAGGTCACCTGCTCGACCTGTGCGGCCTGCTGCTGTCAGCTTGAAGTGATGCTGATCACCGACACCGGCGTACCCGAGCGTTTTATCGATACCGACGATTGGGGTGGTGAGGTGATGCTGCGTCTGGACGACGGCTGGTGCGCGGCGCTGGATCGCGACACGATGATGTGCACGATTTACGAGAAGCGCCCGCTGATCTGTCGCGAGTTTGAAATGGGCGCACCGGAATGCATCGACGAACGCCAGGGGATTGCTACGGCGTACCGCTGAGCACAAAAAAAAGGAGCGCCTGGCGCTCCTTTTTTCTTGAACTGACTTTCCGGGTGCTTACAGCGGCATCGTGTAATGCAATGCGTAGCTTTCCACACCGTCGTTGTCGCTGCTCAGACCGGCGTTGGAATAGTGCGTCGCACGGATCCCGACTTCATGCCCGCCATTGAAGCGCAGGCCGAAACCGATACGGTCTTCGAACTGGAAGGAACCGCCGAGCTTGTTGTCTTCGTATTCGGTGTTGGAGAACAGCGCCACACCGATCCCCGCCTCGACATACGGTTTGACCGACTGACCGGCAAACTCGTAAACAAATACCGGCGAGAACGACAAGCTGTTGTTGCTCGACGTCTTGTCGCCTTCCCAATAAGTGTAGGCCCCGCTCCAGTAACCGGTCAGACGACCGACGTCACTTTGCAGCCAGCTCTTGTCCCAGTCGAAATTCATGCCCAGGCGATAAGTCATGGTCGAATCGCTGGTAGCACCCACTGCAAACTCGACGCCAGCAGCCTGTGCGGTAAAACTTTGCCCCATCAGTGCAGCCGCAATCGCGGCCAAGCAGAATAGTCGCTTCACTTTGAAACTTCCTTTTCCGGAACGATCGTTTGGTTTTCTAGGTCACTCTGCGCTATAGAAATCTGCGCTTGGTCAGAAGTTCAGCTGAATTTTTAGTTATTTCACATTTTTTTTACAAGTTGAATTTCTCGACTTCGCCGGCGACTTGCCCCAGCAGGACCAAGGTGTTGCGTAAAGACGCGGGATCGGCACTGGTCCAGAATCTGACCGGTCGGTTCGGACCTACGGCGAGCAGATCACGCTCGGCCAGCAGCCGCTGCAGTTGCCGCGCTACCGCCGCGCCGGTATCGATCAGGCTGATGCTCTCGGGGATCATCGACTTGAGCATCGGCTTGAGAAACGGGTAATGGGTGCAGCCCAGAATGATCGTGTCGCAACCGTTGGCCAGTAGCGGGTCAACGTAGTGCTTGAGCAATGCACGCAACTCGGGGCTGTGCAGGTCGCCGCTTTCAATGCGCTCGACCAGTCCGGGACACGGCTGAGTGATAACCCGCACATCCGTGGCGAAGCGGTCGAGCAACGCGGCGAACTTGGCGCTCTGCAAGGTGCCGGTGGTGGCAAGTACGCCGACCACGCCGCTGCGGGTGGCGGCAGCGGCCGGTTTGACCGCTGGCTCCATGCCGACAATCGGCCAGTCAGGAAAATCCCGGCGCAGATCGGCGACGCCGGCCACGGTGGCGGTGTTGCACGCGATCACCAGCGCCTTGGCGCCCTGCTCGCGGAAAAAACCGGCCATCACGCTACAACGCTGGCGGATGAATTCCGGGGTTTTCTCGCCATAAGGGATGTGGCCGCAGTCGCCGAGGTACAGCAGCGATTCATTCGGTAGCAGATGCTGGATTTCCGCCAGTACCGACACGCCACCTACGCCGGAGTCGAATACGGCGATCGGCGCTTCACGCATGCTGCGAACCACAGACGCTGCAGCCGGGGTCGCGCTTGACCCGTAGCTCACGGAAGCGCGACCCCAGCGCATCGATCAAAAGCAGACGGCCCACCAGTGGTTCGCCAAAACCCGCCAGCAACTTCAAGGCTTCCAGCGCTTGCAGGCTGCCGACCAGACCGACCAGCGGCCCGACCACGCCGGCTTCGCTGCAAGTGAGTTCGGCTTCGCTGCCGTGACCGTACAGGCAGTGGTAGCACGGGCTTTCGGCGCGACGCGGGTCGAACACCGAGAGTTGCCCCTCGAGGCGGATCGCCGCGCCGCTGACCAAGGGCTTGCGCGCCGTCACGCACGCGGCGTTGACCGCTTCGCGGGTGGAGAAATTGTCCGAG
Organism: Pseudomonas sp. GW456-12-1-14-TSB6; assembly: GCF_059424205.1. Lineage (NCBI taxonomy): Bacteria > Pseudomonadati > Pseudomonadota > Gammaproteobacteria > Pseudomonadales > Pseudomonadaceae > Pseudomonas > Pseudomonas sp. GW456-12-1-14-TSB6. The sequence goes on along the minus strand of NZ_JBWKZE010000035.1, from coordinate 41,407 downwards.
CAGTCGAGCACCAGATCCACCGCCGCCACGGCTGCAGCGAGGGAATCCTCGTCCAGCGCCTGACGATGAGGCACCAGTTTGATTTCGGGATTGATCGCGCTCAGGCGCTTGAGCGCCGAGTCGACCTTGGTCATGCCGACGCTGTCGGTGTCGTGGATGATCTGGCGTTGCAGGTTGGTCAGGTCGACCGTGTCGAAATCCGCCAGATGCAACTCACCGACACCCGCCGCCGCCAGGTACAACGCCACCGGCGCGCCGAGACCGCCGAGGCCGACGATCAATACCCGGCTGTCCTTGAGCTTCAACTGGCCATCGATGTCGATGTGTTGCAGCAGGATCTGCCGACTGTAGCGCAACAATTCCTGATCATTCAGCACGGCAGGCGCCCCAGGCTGATCCGTTGATGGCCGCCCAGATCGGTGCGGCTGTGGACTTCTTCGAAACCTTGCGTCAGCAGCAGATCGCGCACGGCGTCGGCTTGATCATAGCCGTGTTCGAGCATCAGCCAGCCACCGGCCTCGAGATGCGCCGGCGCCTGGGCGATGATCAGCCGCAGATCGTCGAGCCCGTCGATGCCGGCCACCAAGGCGCTTTCCGGCTCGAAGCGCACATCGCCTTCCACCAGATGCGGATCGGCCGCGCGGATGTACGGCGGGTTGCTGATGATCAACTCGAAACGCTTGCCTTCAAGGGCGCTGAACCAGTGACTGCTCAGCACCGTCGCATTGTTCAGGTGCAGGCGCTGGCGATTGCGTTCGGCCAGGGCCACGGCTTCCAGCACACGATCCACGGCGGTGACTTTCCACGCCGGGCGTTCGCTGGCCAGGGCCAGGGCAATCGCCCCGCTGCCGGTGCCGAGGTCAAGCACTTTGGCCGGGGTCGCCGGCAGCAGCTCCAGCGCAGCTTCCACCAGCAGTTCGGTGTCCGGGCGCGGGATCAGCGTGTGCGGTGCGACTTCCAGATCGAGCTTCCAGAAACCCTGCTGGCCCAGAATGTAGGCGACCGGCTCGCCGCTGCGACGGCGTTGCAGGTACTCGGCGAAGACCAGTGCGGCTTCGCTGGGCACGATGCGCTCGGGCCAGGTGTGGAGAAAACTGCGCGACTTGCCCAGCGCGGCGGCCAGAAGCAATTCGGCGTCCAGACGCGCTGTAGGCGAATCCGGCAGTTCGGCGGCGCGCAACAGGCTGGCGATGATGGTCATTTACTCACCTATCGCTGCGAGCTGGTCGGCCTGGTATTCGGCCAGCAACGGCTCGATCACCGCTTCGACGCCACCGGCGAGGATTTCATCGAGGGAATACAGGGTCAGGTTGACGCGATGATCGGTGACCCGGCCCTGGGCAAAATTGTAGGTGCGGATGCGCTCGGAGCGGTCACCGGAACCCACCAGCAATTTACGTTCGCTGGCGATGGCGTTGGCCGCCGCAGCAGTCTGCTGGTCGTTGAGCTTGGCCGTCAGCCAGGCCATCGCCCGGGCGCGGTTCTTGTGCTGGGAGCGTTCTTCCTGGCACTCGACAACGGTACCGGTCGGTATGTGGGTGATGCGGATCGCCGAATCGGTGGTGTTGACGTGCTGACCACCGGCCCCGGAGGAGCGGTAAGTGTCGACGCGCAAATCCGCCGGGTTGATCTCGATGGCTTCACGCTCGTCCGGCTCGGGCAATACCGCCACGGTGCAGGCCGAGGTGTGGATACGGCCTTGGGATTCGGTGGCGGGTACACGTTGTACGCGGTGCGCGCCGGATTCGAATTTCAGCTTGCCGTAAACGTTGTCGCCTTCGATGCGGGCGATGACTTCTTTATAGCCACCGTGTTCGCCTTCGTTTTCCGAAAGGATCTCCACCCGCCAGCCACGGCGTTCGGCGTAACGCGAGTACATGCGGAACAGGTCGCCGGAGAAGATCGCCGCCTCGTCGCCACCGGTGCCGGCGCGGATTTCGAGGAACACGTTGCGCCCGTCGTTGGGATCCTTGGGCAGCAGCATGCGTTGCAGGTCGGATTCCAGCGTGATCAGCAACTCCTTGGCTTCGCGGACTTCTTCCACGGCCATTTCACGCATGTCCGGGTCGCTGTCCTTGAGCAGCGCCTGCGCGCCTTCAAGATCGCTTTGTACGCCGAGCAGCTTTTTATAGCCTTGTACCACCGGCTCAAGTTCGGCGTATTCCTTGGAATAGGCGCGGAATTTTGCTTGATCGGAAATCACTTCGCCGTCGCCGAGCAGCGCGGTCAGTTCCTCGAAACGGTCCTGGAGAATGTCCAGCTTATTGAGCAGTGACGCTTTCATTGCGGTTTTTTATCCGAAAAGCTATCCGGTGAGCCCTCGAGGGCAAAGAGTTCCTGAGCCATGGCCAGCGCATCGAGGCGGCCTTCGGCAGAAAGCTTTTTCAACTGCACGCTCGGGGCGTGCAGGAGTTTGTTGGTCAGGCCGCGGGCCAGTTGCCCGAGCACATCTTCGGCGTTGCCGCCATTGGCCAGCAGGCGCAGGGCCTTTTGCAGTTCTTCGTCGCGCAGGCGTTCGCTCTGTTGACGATAAGCCTTGAGCACGTCGACCGCCGCCAGCTCGCGCAGGCGCACCATGAAATCGTCGGCGCCGACCGAAACCATCTCTTCGGCCGCCTGCGCTGCCCCCTGACGGCTCTTCAGGTTTTCGGCGACCACTTCGTGCAGATCGTCGACGCTATAGAGGTAAACGTCGTCGAGTTCGCCGACTTCCGGCTCGATGTCACGGGGAACGGCGATGTCGACCATGAAGATCGGCTTGTGCTTGCGCAGCTTCAGCGCGCTTTCCACCGCGCCCTTGCCGAGGATCGGCAACTGACTGGCGGTAGAACTGATGACGATGTCGCTGCGTACCAGTTCGGCAGGAATGTCCGAGAGCAACACTGCGTGGGCACCGAACTGCTCGGCCAGCAGGCTGGCGCGCTCCAGGGTCCGGTTGGCGACCACGATGCGCTTGACCCCCAGTTCATGCAGATGGCGGGCGACCAGGGTGATGGTCTCGCCGGCACCGATCAGCAGGGCCTGGCTGCGCTGCAGGTCGCTGAAAATCTGCTTGGCCAGGCTGACGGCGGCAAACGCCACGGATACCGGGTTTTCACCGATGGCAGTGTCGGTGCGCACCTGCTTGGCGGCATTGAAGGTCGCCTGGAACAGTCGCCCGAGCAGCGGCCCGATGGTGCCGGCCTCGCGGGCCACGGCGTAGGCCGATTTCATCTGGCCGAGAATCTGCGGTTCGCCCAGCACCAGCGAGTCGAGCCCGGAGGCGACGCGCATCATGTGACGAACGGCCGCATCGTCTTCATGCACATAAGCACTCGCCCGCAGCTCTTCGAGGCTCAATTGATGGTATTCGGCCAGCCAGCGCAACACGATGTCCGCCGACACGTGATCCTGTTCTATATACAGTTCACTGCGATTGCAGGTGGAGAGGATCGCAGCTTCGCGGCTGTCGGTGAGTCGGCAGAGCTGCTGCAAGGCCTCCACCAGCTGCTCAGGGGTAAAGGCCACGCGCTCGCGGACGTCTACTGAAGCAGTCTTGTGGTTGATACCGAGTGCAAGGAAGGCCATTCAAGGTCGCTGATGGTGACGTGAAGCCGGCAATTGTCCTACTTCGTCAGATTCAGAACAACTACCGCTGACTATTGTCCCAATTGCCGGCCCCTATAATGGCCACAATCGAGACTCGGTTATGTTTGGCCGAAGGCTTGTGTCATGATGATCCGACCGCAGGTTAGTCGTCCTCTTCCTATATGAATAGATCTTCCGCGTTGCTCCTCGCTTTTGTCTTCCTCAGCGGCTGCCAGGCCTTGGCCCCCGTTCCGCAGGACGGTGCCTCACCGGTCGAAGACACCACGCCGGCCCCTGAAAAGCCCAAGGTTTACAGCTCGTTCAGCCAGGAGACGGTGTTCAGCCTGCTGAGCGCCGAGCTCGCTGGCCAGCGCAATCGTTTCGATATTGCCCTGGACAACTACGTGACCCAGGCCATCAACACCCAGGATCCGGGTGTTTCCGAGCGTGCGTTCCGCATCGCCGAGTACCTGGGCGCCGACCAGCCGGCCCTCGATACCGCGCTGATCTGGGCGAAAAACGCCCCGGACGACCTCGAAGCGCAACGCGCCGCCGCCGTGCAACTGGCGCGCGCCGGGCGCTATGACGACTCGATGGTCTATATGGAGAAAGTCCTGCAGGGCAAGGGCGACACCCATTTCGACTTCCTCGCGCTGTCGGCTGCCGACACCGATCAGGAAACCCGCAACGGCCTGATGAAAAGCTTCGACCGCCTGTTGCAGCGTCACCCGAACAACAATCAGCTGATTTTCGGCAAGGCCCTGCTGATGCAGCAGGATGGCGACACCAAAGGTGCGCTTGCCCTGCTCGAAGACCATCCGCCGGAAGACGGCGAGATCGCCCCGATCCTGCTGCGCGCGCGCCTGCTGCAAGGGCTGAATCGCGGCGACGAAGCGCTGCCGCTGCTGCAAAAGAGCATCAAGAAGTATCCGGACGACAAGCGCCTGCGCCTGACCTACGCGCGGATGCTGGTGGAACAGGACCGGATGGACGACGCCAAGGTCGAGTTCTCCACCCTGGTTCAGCAATACCCGGAAGACGACGAACTGCGTTATTCCCTGGCGCTGGTCTGCCTGGAAGCCAAGGCCTGGGACGAGGCCAAGGGCTATCTGGAAGACCTGATCGCCCGGGAAAGCCATGTCGATTCGGCGCACCTGAACCTGGGCCGCATCGCCGAAGAGCGCAACGACCCGCAAGGCGCGCTCATCGAGTATGCCCAGGTCGGCCCGGGCAACGACTATCTGCCGGCGCAACTGCGTCAGGCCGATATTCTGATGAACAACGGCAAGACCGCCGAAGCCCAGAGCAAACTGGCCGCCGAGCGTGACGAGCAGCCGGATTACGCGATCCAGTTGTACCTGATCGAAGCCGAAACCCTGTCCGCCAATAATCAGGGCGACAAGGCCTGGAAAGTCCTGCAACAAGCCTTGCAGCAGTACCCGGACGATCTGAATCTGCTTTACACCCGCGCGATGCAGGCGGAAAAACGCAATGACCTGGCGCAGATGGAAAAAGACCTGCGTCTGATCATCAAGCGCGATCCGGACAACGCCATGGCCCTCAACGCCCTCGGCTACACGCTGTCCGACCGCACTACCCGCTACGCCGAAGCCAAGGCGCTGATCGAGCAGGCGCACCAGATCAACCCGGAAGATCCGGCAGTGCTCGACAGCCTCGGCTGGGTGAACTTTCGCATGGGCAATCTGGAAGACGCCGAGAAATACCTGCGTCAGGCCCTTGAGCGTTTCCCCGATCATGAAGTCGCCGCGCATCTGGGCGAAGTGCTGTGGGCCAAGGGCAAACAGCGCGAAGCAAAACAAATCTGGGGCAAGTTCCTCAAAGACCAGCCTGACAGCACCATCCTGCGCAGCACCATCAAGCGCCTGACCGGATCCGAGACTCTTTAACTCATGTTTTTGCGCCACGTCATAGTTTTCAGCTTCATCGCCCTGCTCGCCGGTTGCGCGGGCTTCGGCGCCCGTGAATCGGTCGAAGGCCACGGCAATCCGGGCCAATGGCGCGAGCACAAACAACAACTGACCGGCCTCGACGGCTGGCAGATCGACGGCAAGATCGGCATCCGCGCCCCGAAAGATTCGGGCAGCGGCACGTTGTTCTGGCTGCAACGTCAGGATTACTACGACATCCGCCTGTCCGGCCCGCTGGGTCGTGGCGCGGCGCGACTGACCGGCCGTCCGGGCGCGGTGTCGCTGGAAGTGGCGAATCAGGGCCGTTATGAAGCGCCGACTCCGGAAGCGCTGGTCGAAGAGCAACTGGGCTGGAAACTGCCGGTCTCGCATCTGGCGTGGTGGGTTCGCGGCCTCCCGGCACCGGACAGCAAAAGCCGTCTGACCCTGGATGGCAACAGCCGTCTGGCCAATCTGGATCAGGATGGCTGGCAGGTCGAATACCTCAGCTATGCCGAACAGAACGGTTACTGGCTGCCCGAGCGAATCAAGCTGCACGGCACCGATCTGGACGTGACGCTGGTCATCAAGACCTGGCAACCGCGCAAATTGGGGCAATAACGCATGACCGCTCCACGCCTCACTTTGCCTTCGCCGGCCAAACTCAATCTGATGCTGCACATTCTCGGTCGCCGTGAAGACGGTTATCACGAGTTGCAGACGCTTTTTCAGTTCCTCGACTACGGCGACGAAATCACCTTCGCCGTGCGTGACGACGGCGTGATTCGCCTGCACACCGAATTCGATGGCGTGCCCCACGACAGCAACCTGATCGTGCGCGCGGCGAAGAAACTGCAGGAACAATCCGGATGCTCGCTCGGCATGGATATCTGGATCGACAAGATCCTGCCCATGGGCGGCGGCATTGGTGGCGGCAGCTCGAATGCGGCCACCACCCTGCTCGGCCTCAATCATTTGTGGCAACTGGGTTGGGATGAAGATCGACTGGCTGCACTGGGCCTGACACTGGGCGCGGACGTGCCGGTGTTCGTGCGTGGCCACGCAGCTTTCGCCGAAGGTGTCGGCGAGAAACTGACCCCGGTCGAGCCCGCCGAACCGTGGTACGTCGTGCTCGTTCCGCAAGTCTCTGTTAGTACGGCAGAAATTTTTTCAGATCCTTTGTTGACACGTAACACGCCGCCCATTAAAGTGCGCCCCGTTCCCGAGGGAAACAGTCGAAATGACTGCTTGCCGGTGGTCTCGAGGCGTTATCCAGAAGTACGTAACGCATTGAATTTGTTAGGTAATTTTACCGAAGCAAAACTCACCGGAACTGGAAGTTGTGTGTTTGGGGGCTTCCCAAGCAAAGCTGAAGCTGATAAAGTCTCGGCCCTTCTGACAGAGACCCTTACAGGGTTTGTAGCAAAAGGAAGCAACGTTTCGATGTTGCATCGCAAGCTGCAAAGTCTGCTCTAAAGGAATCAAGTGCCCGGCACTTGCAAGCAACAGATACAGGGGCGTCGCCAAGCGGTAAGGCAGCAGGTTTTGATCCTGCCATGCGTTGGTTCGAATCCAGCCGCCCCTGCCATTTTCCTATACTCATCCAGGTATACCCTCAGCCTTCAGGTACTGCGCGTGTCCAAGATGATGGTCTTTACGGGGAACGCTAACCCCGATCTGGCTCGGCGTGTCGTACGTCAGCTGCATATCCCTCTCGGTGACATCTCTGTCGGTAAATTCTCCGACGGCGAAATTACAGCCGAGATCAATGAAAACGTTCGCGGTAAAGACGTCTTCATTATTCAGCCGACTTGCGCTCCGACCAACGATAACCTGATGGAACTGGTAGTGATGGCTGATGCCTTCCGCCGCTCCTCGGCTACTCGTATCACTGCTGTTATTCCTTATTTTGGTTATGCCCGTCAGGATCGCCGTCCGCGTTCCGCACGTGTGGCTATCAGCGCGAAAGTCGTTGCTGACATGCTTACCGTAGTCGGCATCGACCGTGTTCTCACGGTTGATCTGCATGCTGACCAGATTCAGGGCTTCTTCGATATTCCGGTAGATAACATCTACGGCTCCCCGGTTCTGGTGGATGACATCGAAGATCAGCGCTTCGAGAACCTGATGATCGTGTCCCCGGACATTGGTGGCGTCGTGCGTGCACGTGCCGTTGCCAAATCCCTGGGCGTGGATCTCGGGATCATCGACAAACGCCGTGAGAAAGCCAATCACTCTGAAGTGATGCATATCATCGGTGATGTCGAAGGGCGTACCTGCATCCTGGTCGATGACATGGTCGATACCGCCGGCACTCTGTGCCATGCGGCCAAGGCCCTGAAAGAGCATGGCGCAGCCAAGGTCTTTGCCTACTGCACACACCCTGTGCTGTCGGGTCGGGCCATCGAGAATATCGAAAATTCCGTGCTGGACGAGCTGGTGGTCACTAACACCATCCCGCTGTCCGCTGCAGCACAAGCCTGTGCACGTATCCGTCAACTGGATATCGCACCGGTTGTTGCCGAAGCGGTTCGCCGCATCAGCAATGAAGAATCGATCAGCGCGATGTTCCGTTAAGGGCCCTGCCCTTCTCGAAATGTCTCGTTGACGAAAAGCGCCCCGCCCCCGCATTCCTGCCGGGGCGGGGCTTTTTTGCCCATACCGTGTTCGGCGCTGGTCGCAAACGCCACTCGGTCATGGCTATTTTGGAGATACAAAATGAACGATTTTACTTTGAATGCTGAACTGCGTTCCGACCTGGGGAAAGGTGCGAGCCGCCGCCTGCGTCGTCTCGCTGCCCTGGTTCCAGCTGTTGTTTACGGTGGCGACAAAGCCCCTGAATCCATCAGCATGCTGGCCAAAGAAGTTGCCAAACTGCTCGAAAACGAAGCTGCCTACAGCCACGTTATCGAACTGAACGTTGGTGGCACCAAGCAGAACGTGATCATCAAGGCTCTGCAGCGTCACCCGGCCAAAGGCCACGTGATGCACGCTGACTTCGTACGCGTTGTAGCTGGCCAGAAACTGACCGCTATCGTTCCTGTGCACTTCATCAACGAAGCTGCTCCAGTGAAGAAAGGCGGCGAAATCTCGCACGTTGTTGCCGAGATCGAAGTTTCCTGCCTGCCAAAAGATCTGCCTGAGTTCATCGAAGTCGACCTGGCTAACGCTGAAATCGGCACCATCGTTCACCTGTCGGACATCAAGGCTCCTAAAGGCGTTGAGTTCGTTGCTCTGGCACACGGCGATGACAAGGCTGTTGCCAACGTCCACGCTCCACGTGTTGCTCCAGAAGCTACCGAAGAAGGCGCAGCAGAGTAATTCACTCTGTCATGCCTGAGTGAGCAGGTAACATCGCGGACTGGAACGTAGCGAGAAAGCGGGCGGGAACGCGGAGTTTACATCCATGGTAAATGAGCATTTTTCGTCCACTTTCGCCGCCTTCCCTGATCGCGGCGATGTTATCCACCACTCAAAGGAAGGGCCCCTATCGTGACTGCCATCAAACTGATCGTTGGCCTGGGAAATCCAGGCGCTGAATACGAACAGACCCGGCATAACGCAGGGGCCCTTTTTGTTGAGCGCATCGCCCACGCACAGAACGTGAATCTCGTGGCCGATCGCAAGTATTTCGGCCTGACCGGGCGTTTTTCGCATCAGGGTCAGGATGTTCGTCTGCTGATTCCCACCACCTACATGAACCGCAGCGGCCAGGCCGTGGCGGCACTCGCCGGTTTCTTCCGCATCAAGCCCGAAGAAATCCTGGTGGCACATGACGAACTCGATCTGCCTCCGGGCGTCGCCAAACTCAAAGTCGGCGGCGGCCATGGCGGTCACAACGGGTTGCGCGACATCATTGCGCAATTGGGCAATCAGAATACGTTCCACCGCCTGCGGCTTGGCATCGGCCACCCGGGCGTCGCCAGTATGGTTTCAAATTTCGTCCTGGGTCGTGCGCCACGCGCCGAACAGGAAAAACTCGATGCCAGCATCGACTTTGCCCTCGGCGTGCTGCCGGATATCCTCGCCGGTGAATGGAACCGCGCGATGAAAAACCTGCACAGCCAGAAGGCCTGACTCTAATCCGAGGGGAAACACCATGGGATTCAATTGCGGCATCGTCGGCCTGCCTAACGTCGGCAAGTCCACCCTGTTCAACGCCCTGACCAAATCCGGGATCGCGGCGGAGAACTTCCCCTTCTGCACCATCGAGCCGAACAGCGGCATCGTGCCGATGCCGGATCCACGTCTGGACGCTCTGGCGGCCATCGTCAATCCGAAGCGCATCCTGCCGACCACCATGGAATTCGTCGACATCGCGGGCCTGGTTGCCGGCGCGTCGAAAGGTGAAGGTCTGGGCAACAAGTTCCTGGCCAACATCCGCGAAACCGACGCGATCGCTCACGTCGTGCGCTGCTTCGAAGACGAGAACGTGATCCACGTTTCCAACAGCGTCGACCCGAAGCGCGACATTGAAATCATCGACCTGGAACTGATCTTCGCCGACCTCGACAGCTGCGAGAAGCAACTGCAGAAAGTCGCGCGCAACGCCAAGGGCGGTGACAAGGATGCAGTGGCCCAGAAGGCTCTGCTGGAACAACTGATCCCGCACTTCAGCGAAGGCAAGCCTGCGCGCAGCCTGATGAAGAACATGAGCGCCGACGAAAAAGCGATCATCAAGGGCTTCCACCTGCTGACCACCAAGCCGGTCATGTACATCGCCAACGTCGCTGAAGACGGTTTCGAGAACAACCCGCACCTGGACGTGGTCAAGGCCATCGCCGAAGAAGAAGGCGCGATGGTTGTTCCGGTCTGCAACAAGATCGAAGCGGAAATCGCCGAGCTGGACGACGGCGAAGAGAAAGACATGTTTCTCGAGGCCCTGGGCCTGGAAGAGCCTGGCCTGAACCGCGTGATCCGCGCCGGCTACGAAATGCTGCACCTGCAGACCTACTTCACCGCCGGTGTCGAAGAAGTCCGCGCCTGGACCGTCCGCGTCGGTGCCACCGCACCGCAAGCCGCTGGTGTGATCCACACTGACTTCGAGAAAGGCTTCATCCGCGCCGAAGTGATCGCCTACAACGACTTCATCCAGTACAAGGGCGAAGCCGGTACCAAGGAAGCCGGTAAATGGCGTCTGGAAGGCAAGGATTACATCGTCAAGGACGGCGACGTGATGCACTTCCGCTTCAACGTGTAAAAGCAGCACCCAAGAAAAAGCCGCGTTTGATACGCGGCTTTTTTGTGCCTGAAATTCGGCCCGTCAGGCCTTCCTGGTTCTCGGCAGGAAGATCGCCAGCACCCCGAACAGCGGCAGGAACGAGCACAGGAAGTACACGTATTCGATGCCGTGAATGTCCGCCAGATGCCCGAGCAACGCCGCGCCAATCCCGCCGAAACCGAACATCAGACCGAAGAACACCCCGGCAATCATGCCGACGTTACCCGGCACCAGCTCCTGCGCGTACACCACAATCGCCGAGAACGCCGAAGCCAGGATGAAGCCGATCACCACGCTCAGGACGCTGGTCCAGAACAAGTCGACATGGGGCATGAGCAGCGTGAACGGTGCCACGCCGAGGATCGAAAACCAGATCACCGCTTTACGCCCGATCTTGTCGCCAATCGGCCCGCCAAAGAACGTTCCCGCCGCCACCGCGCCGAGGAACAGGAACAGATGCAGCTGCGAGCTTGCCACCGACAGGTCGAACTTCTCGATCAGGTAAAAGGTGAAGTAACTGGTCAGGCTGGCCATGTAGAAATACTTGGAGAACACCAGCAGACCCAGCACCACCAGCGCACTGACCACCCTACCCTTCGAAAGTCCATGAGTGGCGGCCTGGCCGGCCTTGAGCTTGAACAGGTTCAGGTGATGGGCGTACCAGCGACTGATGCGATAGAGCACGAACAACGCAAACACCGCGAACAGCCCGAACCACGCCACGTTGCCCTGCCCGAAAGGAATGATGATCGCCGCCGCCAGCAACGGGCCGAAGGCCGAGCCGGCGTTACCGCCCACCTGAAAGGTCGATTGCGCCAGACCGAAGCGCCCGCCCGACGCCAGACGCGCGATACGAGAAGCTTCAGGGTGGAAGGTCGAAGAGCCGATACCGATCAACGCCGCCGCCAGCAAGATAAGAGGGAAACTGCCAACCATCGACATCATCACAATGCCGATCAGCGTGCACACGGAACCTGCCGGCAAAAGCCACGGTTTCGGATGCCGATCGGTGTGATAACCGACCCACGGCTGCAACAGCGACGCGGTCAACTGGAAGGTCAGGGTAATCAGGCCGACCTGGGTGAAGCTCAGGCCATAGTTGGCCTTGAGCATCGGATAGATCGACGGCAGCACCGACTGGATCAGGTCGTTGATCAAATGCGCCAGCGCCACCGCGCCGATGATGCGCATCACCAGTGGACTGCTCTGGGGAGGAGCGGACGCCGAGGCAGCGGCGGTCTGAACGTTGCTGATAGCCATGGGAATTTCCGGACTGCAGATGGGTGCACGCGGGCAGGTGCGTCAATGTGCCATTTTTCGGTGCGCCAGCGCCATCCCCTTAGCCAGCTAACGAACTATTCAGTCGTCGCGCCACAAGTGATAGCGCAACGCCATGGTCTGAATCTTGCCTTGCTTATCCGCTTGAACGCGGCGCCCTTACAAAGGGCATCGAGAATGGGAAGTTTCGCTACAGAGCCGGCCTACAGAGCGGGCAAGGGTGAACTTTCGAGGCCTTTTAGCAGGGCACCAGTCACGGTCGCAACGACCGCGATGCACGCCGATGGTGCGTGGTGTCCAGAGGAGTCATGGGGCATGCAGGCTTTTTTATCACCGGGGATCAGGTTGCTGGGGCGATTTGGCTTCGCGCGTAAATTCCAGTTGTTGTTTCTGCTGTTTATCCTGCCGTTGGCCGGCAGCCTGTTGATGATCGGCCAGGACTATCGCGACAAACTCAACCTGATCGCCGGCGAACGTGCCGGTGTGCGGCAGTTGCTCGCCCTCGATGCACTCGACAACCTGCTCGCCGCCCAGCGCGATCGCGCCGCCCGCTGGCGCGCCACGGAAACCAACCGCCAGCCGACACCCGCGACTCTGGCCGCCGTGGCCGCCTTCGATGGCGTGCAGCCTGCTGTTGCCCAGGCGACGCTGGAGCTGGGCAGTGCCTTGCAAGCCGAAGGTGCGGAAGGTGAAACCCTGACCCGCTATCAGGCACTGCAAGCCGCGCTCAATGGTCTGGACTCGAAAAGCCTTTCCGGTGTCGGTTGGTGGCCGGATGGTTACGACCGCTTCACCAACGCCCTCAGCGCCCTGCAAGCCTTGCGTGAGCAGATCGCGATGGACAATCGCCTGATCCTCGCGCCGTGGCTGGAAACCTATCTGCTGACTCAGATTTCCACCCAGCACGCACCGGACCTGATCGAGCGGGTCGGCCGACTGGCAGCCGTCGGCCAGGCGTCCGTGGTTTCCGGTCAGTTCACCCTGCAAAGCCGTCTGCAACTGCGTGACCTGCGCAGCCGCATCGGCGATGCGCGCGAGCAGTTGGTGAAAACCGCGAGCCTGCTCGAAGCGCGTCTGCCGCCAGCCCTGCAAGGCTGGGCCGGGCAATATCACGACAGCCTCAAACAGCTGGATGCCGGGTTGAAAGTGCTGGATGACGGCGTGTTCGGCGGCAGCATCAATCTCAAACCTGAAGAGTTCGAGCGCACTCTCGATGCCCTGCTCGGCAACCTCGCCACGCTGCGCCAGCAATCGCTGGTGTCGCTGGATCAGCGGCTGGATGACTACCACGGATCGGCGATTCGTCAGTTCATCATTGTCGCGGCGGTCTTCGGTTTCCTGTTGCTGGCGGCGCTGTATTTGTTCGTCTGCCTGCAAGCCTCGATCCGCCGCAGCGCCAGCGGCATCACGCTGCTGGCCGAAGCCCTGCGCGACGGCAATCTGAGCCTGCAAGTGCCGGTCGTGGGACGTGATGAACTGGCGTCGATCAGCACCGCGCTCAACGTGGCCGTAGTGCAACTGCGCACCAGCCTGCTGGGTGTCGATCACGAAACTTCGCAACTGAGCAACGCGGTGCGCAGCCTCAACGATCACTCCAGCGGCGCTCTCAGCGAAGTCGAAGCGCAACAATTGCAGATCAGTCAGATCGCTGCAGCGGCCACGCAACTGGCGGCGACGTCCCAAGGCGTGGCGCAGAGTTGCGAACAGGCTTCGGGCAGCGCCCAGCACACCCGGCGCATCGCTGCCGACAGCAGCCGTGACAGTCAACGCACCACGGCGAGTATCCAGCAGCTCAATCAGCGCCTGAACGAAACTGCCGCAGCGCTCGGCCGGGTCAGCGAGCAAGGGCAGCAGATTCAATTGGTAGTCGACACCATTCGCGGCGTCGCCGAGCAGACCAACCTGCTCGCACTCAACGCCGCTATCGAGGCCGCTCGTGCGGGTGAACAGGGTCGTGGCTTTGCCGTGGTGGCCGACGAGGTGCGCAGCCTGTCGCAACGTACGCAATCATCCACGGCGCAGATCGCCGGTACGGTCGACAGTCTGCGCAATACGGTCAACGAAGCCGTGAGCCTGATGGAGGCTGCGTGCGGTCAGGCGCAATCAGACGCGGAAGCGGTCACCGGACTGGGCGAACGCCTGGGGGAAATCGCCAGCGCCGTGCAGAGCGTCACCGACACCCTCGCGCAGATCGCCACGGCGGTCGAGGAACAGGCAAGCACCGCCGATGAGGTCAGCGGCAATATCCAGCAGGTGGATCAGGCGGCGGTTCGCCTGCTCGAAGGCGCGCGGGCGGTGAATCTCGCGGCGGACACCTTGAGCCAGGGCAGCCATGCCTTGAGTGCCAACACCGGAAGATTTCAGCTGCGTTGAAAGCCCCTCCCGCGCCGATTTTCGGCGCGGGAGGATAAGCGGTTGAAAATAAGAAGAAATATTTTGAATTTACGCTTGACGCTTTTCCATTTCAGGGGAATAATGCGCGCCACTTGGCTACATAGCTCAGTTGGTTAGAGCATAGCATTCATAATGCTGGGGTCCGGGGTTCAAGTCCCTGTGTAGCCACCAAGTACTAAAAACGGCTTACCGAAAGGTAGGCCGTTTTTTTATGCCTCGAGAAAAGTGCCCTTCCTCAGTGAATCGACTGGCTCCGTAGGAACCGGGTGCGAAAAGCGTACGAAGAGGATTTTTCGTTCGTTCAGGCACGCGCATCCCGGCAAGTCGATTTGATCGCCATCGCGATTGACCGACAAGCTCCCCCCGTCTCGTTCCAAAGACAGACAGGGAGTTGTCATGGACCTGGACCAAGACCTTTTCGATGATATCTGGCGCCGAAAGCTTCCGAACGGCGGCGCCTCGTGGGCTGCCTGGAATCCGCCCCCGGAGCCAGAGCCTGTCTACGTCCCGACAGACGAATGGCCATCGCCAAAGCCTCGCGACGATCTGGTTTTTGCCAAGTCCTGCACGCCGGGCAACTGGTGCCGGACGGATGCGGGCACAACACCTGAGCCCGTCTTTCATTTCGGCAAAGTCATGGTGGCGGGCGCGCTGCGCATTCCCGCTGCCAGTCACGCCGTAGCGAAGGCAATCGGTGCCGATCTGGCGTTGGGGCGCATGGCCGGTGGTGGAATCCTGCAGCAGCGCCTCAATTGGGCAATCCGTGGCGCGGGAGGCCCGGCCAGCGTGTTCATCCTCGGGATGCTTCCGACCCGAATGGGCGACGGCACGCTTCACACTGATGAACAGCTACGCAGCATGAGCCGCGCCAAAACTCGCGTGCGGTTCCAGTTCCGACGCGATGCCGAAGGCGTCATGCAGGTTTACGGCATCCACCCGGAGCCTCGGGCGACGACTCGGTGCGTACCGTAAAAGTCGAGTGGAACAACGACAAGAGCGCCATGGAGGCGAAGCTCAACGACATCACGATTTTGTGGACGCCGCAACGCGGGCCGCTGGGATCGATGCCGCCGCTGGTTTATCCGGAGCACGGCGAACCACTGAGCACGATCCTCGTCCACCCGATCGCCGCGAACACCGACAGCCAGATAGAAATCCTGCCCGGCGAAGACATCACCGCCGAGGATTGTATTCCGGTGTTTCCGGCTGAGACCGGGCTGAAGTCGTTGTATGTGGTGTTTTCGAAACCGGCGAGATTGATGCCGGGGACGGTGACGGGGATTGGTGAGGATGTTTCCGGTGTATGGCTGGCAGGAGCTGGAACAGGGATTGGAGTGCCGATTCCGACGCGGATTGCGGACAGACTCAGAGGGAGGGAGTTTTCAAACTTCGACGCGTTCAGAAAAGCATTCTGGCAAGCCGTGCGGGATGATCCAGAACTTTTCGATCAGTTCAATTCGGATGCCCAAGATCGTTTAATGTCGGGCAACGCACCCGCGGTTCGAGACAGGGAGTCTGTAGGCACAAGAGGGGTATTTGAAATACATCACGTCGAGCGGATCACTGATGGCGGCGCTTTCTACGACATAGACAACCTCCGAATCAACACCCCTAAAAATCACATCTTTCAACACAAAAAACAGTGAACGCACATGGAAAAAATATCTGAATACACTGAAACCGAATTTATCCGTTTCATCGAAAAAATACGTGCCACCAATAAAAGTGGATCGGATACGGAGCTTGGCGAGCTGCTGGCACAATTCAGAAAGCTTACCGGCCACCCGGACGGCACCGACTTGATTTTTTATCCCGAACCAGGAGAGGACAACTCTGCCGTGGGCATTACGAAGACCGTGAAAGAATGGCGTGCGACCAACGGACTGCCTGGCTTCAAGCAGTGAACATCAGCCGGCCATAGTCCCACCACTGTAAATATCCAAGCAGTCAAAACGGCTTACCGAAAGGCAAGCCGTTTGTTTATGCCTCGCCCCCTAACGCCCTGAGCCCCTTCGCCCAAATCTGCCGCGTCCGCAAACCGACCATCGCCCGCCAGTCCGGATCCGCCGGATAAAACTGCTCCAGCAGATTCAACTTGATCGCCCGCCCCGTCGCATCCAGCGGATCACCATGCAAATGCAGCCAGTGATCGTCGCGCAGGTAACGATGCACGTCCGGCCCCGGATAAGTCCCGCACTCGATCACGAACGGCATCAGTTGCACATTCGGCAACGCGTTGAGCAAAGCCTGCGAGGTATAACCGGTAGCGGTTGCCGCAACACCGGTTTCGCTCAGGGTTTCGGCGCCGGTGTGCAGCGTGTAGAGCCACGGGCCGTAAATCGATTGCGCCTGGGCCAGTGCTGGATACGGCGCCTGGGTAATCGTCAGCAGCATCGGATGCCCGTACTCACCGGCGCCGGTGTGCAGGTCGAAACACATCACGGTTTCAGCACCGGCCAGATGATTCTCGATGATTGAATGCAGCGTGCGATTCGACCAGCTCGGCGCGAGTCCGCCAAAAAACAATCCGTCGGGATGACTGTGCTGCCCGCCCTCGACAATCGACATGACGGCCGGCCATCCGTGCTCGGCAATCTGCGCCTCCAGCAAGGCATCAGCCTTTTGCCGCCCGGCGCCGTTCAAATCGGTGCAGGCGTAGATTTCATGCAGCGCCGCGTAAGCGCGGTTGTCCGGAAGCGGTCGGTTGAAATCCAGGTGATTGCGGTTGAGGTCAATATTGTCTTCATTGACCCGCCGCAGCCACGCCGTGCCCCACGGGTTGATCAGGTGAATCATCACCACCGCGACATCCTTCGGCAGCGAGTCCGGCGTGAAATGCTTCAGCCAGTCGATCTGGCACTCCGAACCGTAATAACCCTCAACCCCATGGGTGCCGCTGAGCGCCACCAGGCGCCGTTTGGCCGCTGGATCACCCAGCACCGCGACATCGGTACTCAAAGACTCGCCAAACGGCCCATTGAGCGGATGCGCGTACGAAGAGAGCGTGGCACCCGTCACCTTCGCGGCGGCAAGAAAGCGCTCGCGCTGTTCGCGATAGCTGGGCTGGGTCGGAAACTCGTTGTGCATGGCGGCCTCTTGTTGATTGTTCTGGCTTCACGTTTGCCCCTGCCCCTACAGAAAATCCGCCAAGGCATGAAGGACAAAGGTGCCTGCGGTTTGCGTCGTACACGGTCGGCCGATACAGTCCGTCAGACCTTTATCCCACGGACGGAGAGCCCCGCGTGTTTCCAGCCCTGCCCCTGAACCGCTTTCGCCTGCCCGCCCTGACACTGATCGTCAGTGCCATTGCCCTCACGGCCTGCAACGCACCGCCCTCCTCGACCCTGCCGCTGGCGCCGGAAGCCGCCTCCGGTTACCGCACCGGCCTGCAAGCCAGCCACGCTGAAAAACACATGGCCGCGGCTGCCAATCCGCTGGCCGCCGAAGCAGGTCGCGAGATGTTGCGTCAGGGTGGTTCCGCCATCGATGCCGCCATCGCGATGCAAGCCGTGTTGACCCTGGTCGAACCGCAGTCCTCGGGGATCGGCGGTGGCGCGATGATCGTGCTGTGGGATGGTAAACAGGTGCGCACCTACGACGGTCGCGAAACCGCACCGGCGGGTGCGACCGAGAAGCTGTTTCTACAGGCCGACGGCAAACCGATGCCGTTCCCGCAGGCGCAGATCGGTGGACGCTCCGTCGGCACGCCGGGTGTGATGCGTGCATTGGAGCTGGCGCACAAAAAGCACGGACGCTTGCCGTGGGCAACATTGTTCGAGCCGGCGATCAAACTGGCCGAGCAGGGTTTTGCGATCTCCCCGCGCCTGCATTCGCTGCTGGAGTCCGACCCGGTGATTCGCCGCTCGCCGGACATGGCCAGGTACTTTCTGAACAGCGATGGCAGCGTCAAAGCCGTCGGCACGCGACTGCAAAACCCGGCGCTGGCCGCCGTTCTCAAACGCATCGCCAACGAAGGTGCGGACGCACTGTACAAAGGCCCGATCGCCGAAGAGATCGTGGCCAAGGTTCAGGGCCACGCCAACCCCGGCAGCCTGTCGCTGAACGACCTTCAGCACTATCAGGCCAAGGAGCGCGCGCCCCTGTGCACCGACTACAAGCGCTGGCAGGTGTGCGGAATGCCGCCGCCGTCATCGGGCGGGATTGCGGTGGCGCAAATCCTCGGCACCTTGCAGGCGCTGGAAACCCGCGATCCGCGCCTGTCCCTGACGCCGCTCAAGCCTGTGAAGACCGATAAACCCGCCGGCATCGAACCGGCACCGCAAGCCGTGCACCTGATCGCCGAAGCCGAGCGCCTGGCCTACGCCGACCGCGCGCAATACGTAGCCGATAACGACTTCGTGCCTGTACCGGTCAAGGGCCTGGTCGATCCGGGTTACCTGGCCAGCCGCGCCAGCCTGATCGGCGAACGCAGCCTGGGCAGCGCCAAACCCGGCACACCGCCGGGCGTGCAGGTTGCCTACGCGCCGGATCGCTCGCCGCTGCGCATTTCCACCTCGCAAGTGGTGGCCGTCGATGACTTCGGTGGCGCGGTATCGATGACCACCACCATCGAAGCGGCATTCGGCTCGCACCTGATGGTTCAGGGCTTCTTGCTCAACAACCAGATGACCGACTTCTCGTTCATCCCCGAAGAGAACGGACAGAAAGTCGCCAACCGAGTGGAGCCGGGCAAACGCCCACGCTCATCGATGGCGCCGACCCTGATCTTCGACCGCAACAGTGGCGAGTTCGTCGCCACCGTTGGCTCTCCCGGCGGCTCGCAGATCATCGAGTACGTGGCCAAAACCACCGTCGGCCTGCTCGACTGGAACCTCGACCCACAAAGCGCCATCAGCCTGCCCAACTTCGGCAGCCGCAACGGCCCGACGGAACTGGAACAAGGCCAGTTCAGCCCGACGCTGATCCAGGCGCTCAAGGACAAGGGCCACACCGTCAATGAAATCGACATGACCAGCGGCACTCAGGCCATCGTGCGGGTCAAGGATGCTCAGGGGAAGTCAACGCTGTCAGGTGGGGCAGATCCTCGGCGCGAAGGAGTAGCGTTGGGGGATTGAATCAACTCTGCCAACTGAAAAAGGCTTACCGAGAGGTAAGCCTTTTTTGTATTGCAACATCCGGCCATGACTTGTCATTCAGCGGCGCTCAAACCTCGAGCATCTTGCCATCCACCGAATCGCCAATTGTCAGGAAATGCCCGCCGGCCACATGGTGCAGAGTGCGCAAGCCGT
This sequence comes from Pseudomonas sp. GW456-12-1-14-TSB6, assembly GCF_059424205.1. Classification (NCBI taxonomy): domain Bacteria; kingdom Pseudomonadati; phylum Pseudomonadota; class Gammaproteobacteria; order Pseudomonadales; family Pseudomonadaceae; genus Pseudomonas; species Pseudomonas sp. GW456-12-1-14-TSB6. The sequence goes on along the minus strand of NZ_JBWKZE010000035.1, from coordinate 21,791 downwards.
CATGCCCCTCGAAGTGCCAGCGTCCATCGCTGAACACCCGCGAATCAGCCTGCGCCGCAATCACCTCGGCCAGAAACAGATCGTACTGTTCGTGATTGCGCGGCTCAGGCAGCAACCGGCATTCGAGCCAGGCCACGCAACCGTCCAGCATCGGAGCATCAACCTGCTCAGCAGCGAAGGTCGGCAGGCCATAAGCCTGGAACTTGTCCTGACCTTGATCGCGATTGATTTCCAGGCCTGAAGTCGAGCCGACGGTCTGCACGATGTCAGCCTGTTTCACACAGGGAACGTTGAGAACAAAGGTGCCCGAGGCCTCGAGCAGTTGCCGGGTCCAGGTGGATTTGTCGAGAACCACCGCGACTTTCGGCGGTTCGAAATCCAGCGGCATGGCCCACGCCGCGGCCATGATGTTGCGCTGCCCGGCATGGGCGGCGCTGACCAGCACGGTCGGCCCGTGATTGAGCAGGCGGTAGGCTTTGTTCAGGGAAACCGGGCGACGGAAGGACTCGCTCATGGGATCTGCTCCGGGAAAAAGAGCCGATTGTAGCGGGATAAAAACCGCGAAGGGATTGCCATGGACAATCCCTTCGCCTCGCATCAGCTGGATAACTGATTGGCAAACTGGCCGACCGCGTTCACCACTTTCTGCGCGCCGTCCTGGATCTCGACGATCACCGTACCGGCCTCGGCCGCCAGCGCCAGCCCTTGTTCGGCCTGTTGCTTGCCGTCGGTCATCAGGGCCACGGCGTTGCGCGCCATGTCCTGGTTCTGGCGCACCACGCCGACGATTTCCTCGGTCGCCTGACTGGTGCGCGAGGCCAGTTGCCGCACTTCGTCGGCCACCACCGCAAAGCCTCGGCCCTGCTCACCGGCACGAGCGGCTTCAATGGCAGCGTTGAGCGCCAGCAGGTTGGTCTGCTCGGCGATGCCGCTGATGGTCTTGACGATGGTGCCGATCACCTGGGATTGCTCGTTCAGCGCCTCGATGCCTTCGCCGGCGGTCTGCATGTGCCTGGACAGATCACGCATCACATTGACCGCTTCAGTCACCACACGGGTGCCGCGCTGGGCCGTGCTGTCGGTCTGCAGGGACGTGCTGTAGGCGATATTGGCGGCGTCGGCGACGGCCTGTTCCTGATTGACCTGATCGGTGATCACCGTGGCGAACTTCACCACTTTGTAGAGTTTTTCGTTGGCGTCGAGCACCGGGTTGTAGGACGCCTCCAGCCAGACAACGCGACCATGGCTGTCGACCCGTTTGAAACGGCCGGCAACGAATTCGCCGTTATTCAGGCGACGCCAGAAGTTCTGGTACTCGGCGCTGTTGTACTCCTCCGGCTCGCAGAACTGGCGGTGATGTTTGCCCTTGATCTGCGCCAGGCTGTAACCCATGCCTTGCAGGAACCGTTCGTTGGCGCTCAGCACGTTTCCGCTGAGGTCGAACTCGATCACGGCGGTCGAACGCACCAGCGCGCCGATCAGGTTTTCGTGTTCGCGGGAGGCCTCGATGGTGCGGGTCAGGTCGCTGGAGAAAATCGAGAAGTGCTTGATCCGGCCATCCGAAGAGCGAATCGGCTGCACGATCGAACGCAACCACGCCTCTTCGCCGTTACCGCGGGAAAGGCGCACAGCGCCGGCGAAATGCTCGCCACGGGTCAAAGCGGCCTTGAAGCGGTGATGAAATTCGTCGGATTTCACATGGGCCGGCACGATGTCTTCGATGGCGCGGCCGATCAGGTCGTGGCTCTTGTAGAGCATTTCGCTGAGGAAGTTCTGGTTGACCGACTGAATCCGTCCGTCGGGCTCAAGGGTGAGCACCAGCATCTCGCTTTCCAGGCTCTCCTTCACTTGCAGAAGGCTGGAGAGTTCTTCACGAAGAGCCGCCAGCTCTTGCTTCAGGCGTTTGTTGAACATGGGAAAGCACCGATGGACTGGATGGATAGCGGGTATGCAGCCTAACCATCGGCCTTGGAAGGCTTTTCTGAAGAGCGTTTGAGGCGTGTCCTACAAAAATAGTTAAGCCTCAACAACTCAGGCGGCGCCGGCCACGGCACACTGCTCCGCGCGTGGCATTCGCGAGCCAAAATACGCCGCACTGGCGACACCCACCGCGCCCATCACCGCGCAGAACATCACACAGATCCACGGACTCCACGGCATCAGACCGATCAGCAGCAACGGTGTGACACTCGCCCAGGCGGCGTAGGCAATGTTGTAGGTGAAGGAGATCCCGGAGACACGGATCCGCGCCGGGAACAGGCTGACCATCACTGACGGCACCGCCCCCACCACGCCACAGCACAACCCGGCGACGGCGTAAGCCAGACCGACCCAGTCACCGCCGCTGATCAGGCAGGTGTAAAGCAGGCCGATCCCCAGTGGCAGCAACAGACTGTAGAGCATGACCGTGCGCCAGGCACCGATGCGATCGACCAGTCGACCGGCAATCACACAACCGATATTCAGGAAGACGATGCCCAATGCGCTCAACGCGAAGGTGTGGCCGGCAGTCATGCCAAAGGTTTTCTGCATCATGGTCGGGGTGATGACCACAAACACCACCACCGCCGAGGTCAGCACGCAGGTCAGAAGCATCGCCGGCAACATGGCCAGGCGATGATCGCGCAGCACGGTGCGCAGCGGCAGTTCGACCCGTGCCTCGCGCTGCGCCTCCATGGCCATGAACACCGGGGTTTCGCTCAGCCAGCGGCGCAACCAGACACCGATCACGCCAAACACACCGCCGAGCAGGAACGGATAGCGCCAGGCGTAATCGAGCACTTCGGCCGGGGTGAACACTTGTGCCAGAAAAGTCGCGGTCAACGCGCCAATCAGGTAACCGAAGGTCAGCCCGGCCTGCAGAAAGCCCAGGGCATAACCGCGATGGCCGGCCGGTGCGTGCTCGGCCACGAACACCCAGGCGCTCGGCACTTCACCGCCCACCGCCGCGCCTTGCAGGATGCGCAGCGCCAGCAGCAACAGCGGTGCGAAATAGCCGATTTGCGCGTAGGTCGGCATGATCCCGATCAGCAGGCACGGCAGCGCCATCATCAGGATGCTCAGGCTGAAAACCTTCTTGCGCCCCAGCCGGTCGGCGAAATGCGCCATCAGGATTCCGCCCAGCGGGCGCGCCAGATAGCCGGTCACGAAGATCCCGAAGCTTTGCAGCAGGCGCAGCCACTCGGGCATTTCCGGCGGGAAGAACAGCTGGCTGAGGGTCAGGGCGAAGAACACGAAAATGATGAAATCGTAGATCTCCAGCGCCCCGCCCAGGGCCGCAAGGCCGAGGGTCTTGTAGTCGGAACGGCTGAACGGCGCCGGTCGGGCAGTGGAATGGGCAGTCATGGCAAAGAACTCTGGCAGGCAAAAAACCAAGGCGCCCATGGTCTACGCAAACGGGCCGCCGGACAACCCGTTAGACCATAGTCTGATTCAGCAAAACACGGTCACAAAAATCCGCCGGTTGATTTACTGTTGGCACCTGTCCAGACGGGCCGGCCAAGCCCCGAAGACCACAATAAACATAAAAATCCGAGGTACTCCCGTGGCCGTTGATATCGAAGATAGCCGCTCTGCGCGCTTTGCCTTGCGCTGTTCAAGTTTCGCCGAACGCTGGTTTCCCGACTCCTGGGTATTCGCCGCGCTGGCGGTGATCATCGTCGCGCTGGCGACCCTGGCCATGGGAGCGAAACCCACCGACGCCGCGATGGCGTTCGGGGACGGATTCTGGAGCCTGATCCCGTTCACCATGCAGATGGCCTTTGTGGTGATCGGCGGTTACGTGGTGGCCAGTTCGCCGCCCGCCGTGAAGCTGATCGATCGCCTGGCGCGGATCCCGAAGAACGGCCGCTCCGCCGTGGCGTGGGTCGCGCTGATCTCGATGTTCGCGTCCTTGCTCAACTGGGGCCTGTCGCTGGTGTTCGGCGGTCTGCTGGTCCGCGCCCTCGCCCGCCGCACCGATCTGAAAATGGACTATCGCGCCGCTGGTGCCGCCGCCTACCTTGGCCTCGGCGCCGTGTGGGCGCTGGGCCTGTCGTCGTCCGCCGCGCAGTTGCAGGCCAACCCGGCCAGCCTGCCGCCGTCGATCCTGTCGATCACCGGGGTGATTCCGTTCACCCAGACGATTTTCCTCTGGCAGTCGGGAGTCATGCTGCTGGCGCTGATCGTGATTTCGATCATCATCGCCTACGCCACCGCACCCGGCCCGAACTCGGCGCGTGACGCCAAGGCCTGCGGCATCGACCCGGCCTTCAACCTGCCGCCGCTGCAACCTCGTACTCGCCCCGGCGAATGGCTGGAACACAGCCCGCTGCTGATCATCCTGTTGGTGCTGCTGGCGGCCGGATGGCTGTTCCACGAGTTCTCGACCAAACCGGCGATCACCGCGATTTCCGGGCTCAACACCTACAACTTCCTGTTCATCATGCTCGGCGCGTTGCTGCACTGGCGCCCGCGCAGTTTCCTCGATGCAGTGGCGCGCGCCGTGCCGACCACCACCGGTGTGCTGATCCAGTTCCCGCTGTACGGCTCGATCGCCGCGCTGATGACCACGGTCAAGGGCACCGACGCCCAGACCCTGGCCCATCACATCTCGACCTTCTTCGTCAGCATTGCCTCCCACGACACCTATGCACTGCTGATGGGCGTGTACTCGGCGATTCTCGGCTTTTTCATTCCGTCCGGCGGCGGCAAGTGGATCATCGAGGCGCCGTACGTGATGCAGGTGGCCAACGATCTGAACTATCACCTTGGCTGGGCGGTGCAGATCTACAACGCCGCCGAAGCCCTGCCGAATCTGATCAACCCGTTCTATATGCTGCCGCTGCTGGGCGTGCTGGGGCTGAAGGCACGGGATCTGATCGGTTTCTCGTTTGTGCAATTGCTGGTGCACACACCGCTGGTGCTGGTGCTGCTGTGGGCGCTGGGCACGACGCTTTCCTATCTACCGCCCGTGATGCCGTAAACGATGACGACAGGGTGCCGGCTCCGGCGCCCTGTCTTTCTCCTCCACAAAAACGCCCCGAACGATCCCTTCTGCGGTTGCCTGTCGCAAATAATGGCTCAGCGCCATCATCTTTCTTTACCGCGCCACTGCCTCGGTAATATTCTTGCGCGCCAATATCTGTTTCATTTTTTGTCAGAGCGCAAAGGGAGTTCGTTGCAATGATCGTCGGGATTGACCTGGGAACCACCAACAGCCTTGTTGCCGTATGGCAGGGCGACGCCACCGAGTTGGTGCCCAACGCCCTGGGGCAGTTCCTGACACCCAGCGTGGTGGGTCTGGACGATCAGGGCCGGATTCTGGTCGGGCAAGCTGCCCGCGAACGCCTGCACACCCATCCGCGCCTGACCGCATCGCTGTTCAAGCGCCATATGGGCAGTGCGACGGAGGTCTACCTCGGGGATAAAAAATTCCGTCCAGAAGAACTGTCGGCGCTGGTGCTCAAGAGCCTGAAAGAAGACGTCGAGCGCACCTACGGCCAGACCGTCACGGAAGCCGTGATCAGCGTTCCGGCCTACTTCAGCGACGCCCAGCGCAAGGCCACGCGCATCGCCGGTGAGCTGGCGGGCCTGAAAGTCGAAAAGCTGATCAACGAACCCACCGCCGCCGCACTCGCCTACGGCCTGCACCAGCGGGACAAGGAAACCTCGTTCCTGGTGTTCGACCTGGGCGGCGGTACGTTCGACGTGTCGATTCTCGAACTCTTCGAAGGCGTCATGGAAGTGCGCGCCAGCGCCGGTGACAACTTCCTCGGCGGCGAGGATTTCGACAACGTACTGCTCGAGCACTTTATCGATCAGCATCGCAACGTGTCGGACTTCCCCGAGCGCTCCAGCATCCTCCAGCCGCTGCGCCGCGAAGCCGAGCGTGTACGCCGCGCATTGGGCCAGGACGCCAGCGCCGAATTCAGATTGCAGGTCGGCGAAAAGCAATGGACCCAGACCATCACCCAGGCGCAAATGGCGACGCTGTACATGCCGCTGCTCGAACGCCTGCGCGCGCCGATCGAACGGGCCCTGCGCGACGCACGCATCCGCGTCAGCGACCTCGACGAAATCCTGCTGGTCGGCGGCACGACCCGCATGCCGCTGGTGCGCAAACTGGCTGCCGGGCTGTTCGGCCGTTTCCCGTCGATCAGCCTCGATCCGGATCAGGTAGTAGCCCAGGGCGCAGCGATTCAAGCGGCACTCAAGGCCCGTTCGGCCGCGCTGGAAGAAGTGGTTCTTACGGATGTCTGCTCCTACACCCTGGGGATCGAGACCTCCACCCAGGTCGGTCGCCAGTATGAGAGCGGTCATTACCTGCCGATCATCGAACGCAACAGCATCGTTCCGGTCAGCCGGGTGAAAACCGTGCAGACCCTTCACGACAACCAGGAACAGGTCGTCGTGAAAATCTTTCAGGGCGAAAGCCGCCTGGTCAAAGACAACGTGGCGCTCGGCCAACTGGACATCAAGGTGCCCAAGCGCAAGGCTGGCGAAGTCGAGCTGGATGTGCGTTTCACCTACGACAACAACGGCTTGCTCGAAGCCCAGGTCAGCATCCCCCTGACCGGTCAGCAGCATTCGCTGGTCATCGAGAACAACCCCGGCGTGCTGACGCCCGAGGAAATCCAGCAGCGTCTGCAAGCCCTGGCGCAATTGAAGATCCATCCGCGCGAGCAACAGGTGAACACCCTGCTCAGTGCGCGGCTGGAACGTCTGTATCAGGAAAGCCTGGGCGACCTGCGTGATCAGATCGGCCATTGGGCCAAGCAATTCCAGCACGCCCTGGACTCTCAGGACGAGCGGCAGATCCGTGAGACCCGCACCGAACTGAGCAAGCAGTTGAGCGCCCTCGACCGCAGCCCCTGGCAGTAAGGAAGCACGACATGAAATGCTGGTCCGTCCTGCAACTGCCCGAAGACGCCGGGCTGCGCGATATCAAGCGCAGCTATGCGCGTCTGCTGAAAGTCTTCCGGCCCGATGAGGATGCCGCAGGCTTCCAGCGCCTGCGCGAGGCCTATGAGCGGGCACTGTCGATTGCCCAGTGGCGCCTTGAAAACGAGGAGACCGACGAGCACGGCGACGTCATGCTTGCTCCGGGTATCGCCGCGCTGGCGGCACAGGAGCAGTCCATGGCCCAGCCGCTGCAGAAGACAGGGACCGATGCGTGGGATTACCCTGCGGCGCTATTCGAACCGGTGACCCCGGCCGCGCCCGAAGCACCGCTCGAGTCGCCGATCTTGCGGGTACAGCCCCTGAATCCGGAGCCTCTTAACCTGGAACCCGAGCAGCCGACTGCCGACCCGGCCATTGAAGCCGCATCGCAATTGCTGAACGGCCTCTCGGAAGCCAACCTGGACGAGCGCTGGGAGCAAGCGCGCCAGCAGGATTGTGCGCAGGCGTTCCAGACATTGTTGCTGACGTTGTGCTTCGATCAGCCCGCCCTGCGCCTATCGATTGCCCGCTGGGCGGTGCAGCACCTCGGTTGGCTGGGCCCCTGGCAGGAAATCGTTATCGGCGACGGGCAGCGCAGCATTCTCGCCAGCGAGTTGCTGACGGATTACCGGCAATCGCTGGAAACCCTCCTCGCCTCGCAAAACGAGCGCGAATTTCTCGCGCTGCTCAAGACTTACACGGCCCAACCCTGGCTCCAGGTGTTCGACCGTCGGGAACACTGGCAGCAGATCATTCTGCAACTGCTGCAGGACAGAGAGTGGAGCGTTCCGCTGTTCGACCGTATCTCCCAATTATTTGGCTGGGACGACACCAAGGGCATTCATCCGCAACCGGACTGGCTCTGGCAGGCGCTGATCGAGCGCTGCAACCAGGAAAGCCTCTACGACACTCTTTGCGCCCGAGCCGAAGATCAACGCAACGGGTCGCCCGACGCACTGGCCGCGCGCATGCTGATCAGCCCGATGAAGCCGCGGCAACACAAAGACCTGACCGACCGCTTCATTCCGGCGGACTGGCAGGCCTGCCAACAGTTGTCGGAAACCCTCAAGTGGCGCTTCCCCGACCTGCTTGCCCGCTTGCCCTATGCCGACGTTTTCTACTGGCGACGGTTTCTGCCGCGCTACATCGCCGCCGAAACCTGGTTGCGGTCTTGGGCCGCGATAGCGTTAGCACTGTGGCTGTTCTATCTGCCCGCCGAGCACAAAACCACGGCGATGAGCATCGTCATTCCCCTGGCCTTCGCCTGCGTTCCTGTGTGGTTTTTCCGGATCGGCCTGAGTTATTGGTTTCTGATCAGCGCCCATTTGATCGTTCAGGACCTGTGGTTGACCGAAAGAGTCATTCCACGCCGATGGAATCCTGACACCCGCTGGCTCGTGCTGCGCCATGGCGTGCCGCAAGCCGTCATGATCCTGCTGTTCTCGGTCATGCTCGGTGCCTTGGGAGCCTTCACCTACATCGGCGTAATCGTGATCGGGCTCTGGCACAAGCGGCGCATCGGCACGCTCGACCCGGAGTTCAGCGACAAGCACCCATGGCTGACCGCGCTGCACTGGGCGCATTTCAGCCCGTTGCAATTGCTGTTTCTGGTGGTCATGACCGGCGTGATTCTTGCGAGTCAGCTTGGTTATTCGCTGAAACATCTGTTCCCCGGCTAGGCTTGATGCGGGCCGGATTGCCCCTCCACCAAGGTTTTACCCTCGCTGAAAAGGATCTGAGCATGTTGAAACTTGCAGGCCTCACCCTCGCGGCGCTCACGCTGAGCGCTGCGGCCCACGCCGATGTCGACCTGAAACTGGGCAGCACCGAACGCGTCACCCGCCTCTTCGCCTACCCCAACAATTGCAGCGTGATCTGCTTTCGCAACTGGACGCTGGAGCAGACCGTCGCCCATTACCTGAGCCAGAGCGTGCAGCGTGACGGCTACACCAACGCCAAGGTGCTGGTGAAAAACGACAACGATCAGCTCTATGCCGAAATCAGCGGTGTACCACAGGGCTACGACAAACCGCTGACCGCGCTGCTGGACGCCGGCGATCTGGCCTACACCGGCGCCAGCAAGCTCAACGCCGACGGCAAATGGGCGTACAGCTGGTACCTGTTCCTGCCACTGGGCATGGCCCTGGAAAACCGCAAGAGTGTCGAGCTGCTGCACTTCCCGCCGGATTACTCACTGACCCAGGCCCAGGATTACCTGCGCTCGAACACCACCGACCGCTGGGCTGCGCTGCTGACCGACAATGGCATCCCCGCCGAGCAGACGCCGGCCTACCAGACCATCGTCGACATCGCCCCGATCGCCGCGCCCGCCAGCGCCGGCAAGGATCTGGAAGGCGTGTACGACTACTTCAAGGATTACCAGACCACCATGGTCAAGCAGGTCAGCCAGAACGCCAGCGGTGCCGCGCTGCCGATGGTTGCCTTCGGTGCGCCGGTGCGCAACTGGCTCAAGCAGCAATATGGTGCAACCGTGAATGTGCTGGGCCTGGCGAGCATCAGCCCGAGCGCGGGGGTGAATGTGCCGGTGCTGGGTTCCAACCACCCGAGCTACATCTGGTATGCCGCCGATCCCGAGAGCTACACCGGCGACGATGCCCAGGCCAAGGCCGATGCCGCGGGTCTGAAGGTGATGGGGCAGGACTTGAGCGCCGCCTGCTGGCAGGCCGGGATGGGCAGCAAACCGGGTACCGACCCGAAAACACTGCTCAACAGCTGCACGCAGACCTGGCAAGTGACGCAGAAGGTCAAGACCTGCGAACTGTTCTACACCTCGATCCGCAACCTGAGCCCAGAACAGGCCACGGCCAAGTGCGCCACTGCGCCGATCAAGACTCAGCTGCAACAACTCAAGAACCCGCTGCCGGCCACCGCCGCACCGGCCCCCCCGCTCTAAACCGCCAACGTTTCCCGTGTCAGCCTTGGCTGACTCGGGAAAGCGTCTATCTCGCCTGTCAGATCTGACAGTAGACCGCCAGTATCATTTAGGAGATCTTGGATCCAATCACTGTGTTGCAGGACTGACAGGACGTCAGCCGAGGGATGTCGCGACACCGAGCCAACAGGGAGCGTTATGAACACTTACGCATTATCGGGTAAACCGGCACGCGATACAGAGGGCATTTATCCTTTTGCCGGACTCCCCGTCCGCCTGGGATTTCCGTCGAAGCAGGATTTCGAGATTGTTCACGATCCCGAGGGCTTGGCCATCGCTGTGGTAGCGTGCCGAGAATTTCTGCGTATCACTCGAATATGCCGGTTTTCGGGCCAACTGCTGCCCTATCGCTGCCGGCAGACAAGGCAACTGCTGGCCGGCATCCATCTGTACGACCCGCGTTTTTGTGGCGCATTCGAGCATTGCTGCGACCCGAACACCTTTCTCGACATGAGCGAGTTATGGGTGTGGGCCCTGCGCGATATTGTGGAGGGTGAAAGGCTGACCATCGATTACACCGCCACCGAAGACAAACTGCTGCGGCAGTTTGCCTGTGGTTGCGGGTCCTCGAACTGCCGTGGGTGGATCACCGGTTACGACGAAACACCCAATCGTGAAGGCCAGCGCTATTTGCTGAACTGGCGGCGTCGGCAAGGTTTACGCTGAACGACCGATCAAGGCGCGCCGACCGGACGCAAACGGTACTGCGGCGGCAATTGCTCGAAACCGCTGATCGTGGTGTTCAGACTTTTCCAGCGACCATCCTTGATGCCGTAGATGCAGCCGTGGATCGACAGGCTCTGCCCGCGATGCCAGGCGTTCTGGATGATGCTGGTGTGGGCGACGTTAGCCACTTGCTGGATCACGTTGAGTTCGCACAGACGGTCGACCTGTTCTTCTTCGGTCGGCAGCTTGGCCAGTTCTTCGCGTTTTTCGTAGTACAGGTCGCGGATCGAACGCAGCCAGCCATCGATCAGGCCGAACTGGCGATCCTGCATCGAAGCCCGCACGCCGCCGCAGCCGTAGTGCCCGGTCACCAGGATGTGTTTGACCTTGAGCACGTCCACCGCGTACTGGATCACCGACAGGCAGTTGAGGTCGGTGTGCAGCACCACGTTGGCGACGTTGCGGTGAACGAACAGATCGCCCGGCAGCATGCCGACGATTTCGTTGGCCGGCACCCGTGCGTCGGAGCAGCCGATCCACAGATATTCAGGCGTCTGCTGACGGGCCAGCTTGGCGAAGAAATCCGGGTCTTCCTTGGTGATCGCGTCAGCCCAACGCTCGTTGTTATCAATCAGGTCTTGTAAGTCATGCATGCTGTAAGGCCTCAAGAAAGATGCGCTGGTAGGACAGTCGACCGCCCGTCGGGGTCACGCAGGAATCGCGGGTGATTTGCTTTGAATTCTCGTGCGCCCGGTGAGTCCACCTCAGTAAGGCCCACAGTATGAGGATTTGCCATGACTGATTCACGACGTCCATATGATGCGGTGCAACCGGAGCCCATCGATGACAACGAAGACCGCATGGGTTCGGTGCACGAGCTGGACTTCGACGACGAAGAGCCCAGTGCGAAGATCGGCGATGAACTGCCCGAACGCGAGCGCGAGCAGCTTATGCCACGCGAGCGCGTGCGCGAAGCCGGTTTGACCGGGGCATCGACCGCCGATCACGAGCCCACCGACGACGACCTCAGCCCGGAAACCCTGATCCATGAGGACGGTGCCCGGGATGCCCAGGAACTCGGAGAAGGCAATCAGGCCGATTGGGATCTGAGCGTGGTCGACGAGGACGACATCGGCGGCGGCAATGGGCTGGATGAAGCGGAACTGGCGCGCCGCGATCCGCTGGATCGCAAGCGCTGAGGACTCCTGCCGCGATCAGTCGACGAGCGTGCAAGCCATGACCACGGCATCTTCACGCCCGCCGACCGCCGGGTAGTAATCCCGGCGCCGGCCGATCTCGTTGAAGCCATAACGTTCGTACAGGCGAAACGCCGAGGTGTTGCTGTCGCGCACTTCCAGGAAACATTCCCGGGCATTGGCGGCGTAGGCGCGTGACATCAGGTATTCAAGCAGGGTCAGCCCCAGCCCGCGCCCCTGGTTTTCCGGCTTGACCGTGATATTGAGCAGATGCGCCTCGTCCAGAATGATCTGCACCACTCCGTGTCCCACCTGTTGCTCGCCTTCGAACATCAGCCAGATCTGGTACTTGCCCAGGCCGTCGAGAAAAATCCCGCGGGTCCACGGATGGCTGTACGCGGCGAATTCAATCTTCAGCACAGCGTCCAGATCCGCCTCGGTCATCGGGCGAAACGATACAGCGTCACTCATTCGATTCTTTCCAGCGCGCCATCAGCCGACGCATGGCTTGCCACACGGCGGCCTTGCGCTGTGGCTCTTCCATCAACAATTCCAGCCCCGGCACGGCCCACGCCAGGCCAAGACCCTCGATTTGCAATTCACGGTTGAACGCCTCGGCATCCGCCTCACCGGCAAAGCGCACCGCCGGCAGGCCGATCAGCCACAGGCAGACGCACGGCGCCGCCTCCATCTGCACCGACAGGAAACCCTGGACGAAATCCCGGGCCGCTTCAGGTCCCTGATCCATCGTGCCGCGATTCAGCCATGGCCAGCGCACCGGCTCACCGACAATCTGCGGCGCGTCCGGCAGGCCGGCGGCACGCAGCATGTCCTTGAGCAACAGATAAGCAGGATCGCGCGACTGGAAGGCTTCGCCTGTGGGTAACTCCACCAGCAGCAGGCAACGGCCGGCGCGCAGCAATTGCAGGGCGAAACGCGGTGGCGGCACCGGCGCCGGCTTGGCCACCACGGGTGTGTCGTCGACTTCTTCGACCGGTTTGGCGCCCGTACGGGTGCTGGCCAGCGAAGGTCGCGGAACCTCGATCTTCGGCCGCTCGACCGGACGCGCAGCCGGCTGCTCCGGCGCTTCGGCCGGGGTTGCCGGAATCACCGGCGCGGCAATCCCGGGCTCGGGCTCGGGCATGTCCAGCAGCTCGGGCCGCGACGGTGCGGCAAAGGGCAATTCGGTGCGCGGCAGCCAGTTGACCACCTGCATGGCGTTCAAATAGGCGCGGCGGCGGGACTCGATTAGCAAGGGTCGGCCACTTGTGGATAACTGAAGTGCGCTGATTCTACAGCCCTTCGCTCAAGATCGCCCGCTGTTGATCGATACCTTGACGCAAAGAAAAGCGACAGCCCGTCCCGAGAGTGAATCGCATCCTTCGTGATGCAGTACAATCGCGGCTTTTAATCGCCAACCAGCCGGCCATTCCGATGATCGAACCCAAGCGCGTCTTGCGCGCCCTCGCTGAACACTGGGCACTTCTGGAGCCACTGTGCGAGCACTTCGACCAGGGCACCCTGAGCCTCAACGAACTGCGCACGCAACTGGCCGCCCAACAACTGGACAGCACGCCGCAGGACATCACCAGTCTGCTCGACGTGTGGATCCGCCTCGACATTCTGGTTCCCGTGGCGAAAAGCCCGAACCGTTTCGAGCTCAATGCACAGATCCACGACTTCCTCGCCTATCTGCGCCGGGAACACCGTCTGGGCCTGTGCCTGGAAATCGAAGCCTATCTGCGTCACCTCGAGCGTCTGGCCGGTTATATCCAGGACGCGTTCGATGTCCGTGACGGCAATGATCTGGCGCGTCAGTTGCGTCTGCTCGACATGCGCGTGCGCGACGTTCTGAAGAAACTCGACAACGACGAACAGGCGCTGGTGGCCGTGGCCGAACGGGCCAAGACCAGCGACCGGCAGATCCCGCTGCGTCAGCGTTATGCCGAAGTGCTGGCGACCTGGGACGAATATGTCGAGCCGATGATCGATCTGGTGAACGCCGACGGCGCCTTCGAGCAAGGCGTGCGCAAGGTCGAAACCGTGCTGCTGAAGATGCTCAGCGAACAGCAGCGCCTCGGCCATCTGGTCGATGACGACATGCTGCTGCGCACCCATGCGCGCATCCTCGAAATGCAGACCAGCGCCCAGTTGACCCTGCGTCACGCCCGCGAGCTGCTGCTGCCGCTGCGTGAAGAAGCCCGCCGACACAACGCCGTGACCCGTGGCGCTGCGCTGGCGCTGGCCGCGATCCGCCGCAAAGGCATCGACGCCGTGCCGCAAGCCGCGATGCCGCTGTTCACCCGGCCGCAAAGCACCTTTCTCGGCAGCGCCAGTCAGGTTGAAGCCTACGTCTACGCCCTGGCCCGTTTCGAGCCAAAACCGGCGCGTTTCCCCAAGGCGCACAAGTCGCAGAAGACTGGCGATGCCCCACGCGCACCGCGCACCGTCCGCGAGATGGTCGACCGCTGCGAAGAGTCCCTGCCGATGCCGGATCTGATGACCTGGCTGCTGGAGCAGGAACCGGACGGCGCGACCGACGAATTGCTTTACTGGTTTTCGCGCCTGTCGCGGGAAAAACGCTTCAAGCGCGAGCGTCTGGAACGCCGCGAATACCACACTCACGAGCACCAGGTCAGCCTGCGCTCCTTCGCCCTGCTCTCGGCCGGCGACACCGCCGCCGAGGATTCTGCGAGCATCCCCAATGCATCTTGATCTTTCCGAACTGTCGCAACTCGCGCCGATCTTCCGCGAGCTGTTCAAGGGTTACCACGTCAGCCGCCGCGACCCGGAGCTGTACGCGCAACTGTCGAACTTCCAGGACCAGTACCGCACGCTGTTCAAGGCACTGGGTTTCGAACTGGTCTGTGATACCCGTGGTTTCTACTACTTCGTCCCGGACATGGCCGCAGCGGCGGTGAACAAGACTGCCCAGCGTCTGGCGCTGTTCACTTTCATCCTGGTCGAACATCTGGCCGATCAGGGCCGCGACCCGATCGCCGTGCTCGACGGTGGCAGCCTCGGCCGTGAAGAACTGCCATCGCTGCTGGAAAAGTACCGCGACCTGTTCATCCAGGCCGAAGTGCAGACCGTCGAAGAACTCGAAGAAAAAATCATGCGCCGCATGACCCAGCTCGGTTTCGCCAGCGAAGAAAACGGCGTGTACCGTTTCCTGCCGCCGATGCACCGCTTCCTCGACGTCTGCCTGTCGGTCCAGCAGGACCGCGACCTGGCGGCCAGCGTGCACAGCGTTCTGCCGCTGCCGGCACCGGTGCTGATCGACGAAGAGGCCGAGGCGAAATTCCTCGCCACCGACGACCCGCTCGATCTCAGCGAATTTGAGGAAGAGAGCGAAGAAGACGCACTGGCCCGCGCCATTGCCGAAGAACAGGAGTCCGACGCATGAGCCAGGAACGCTACGGCATCCGCCGCTTTGCCCTTTTGAACACCGCCGGTTACAGCCTCGGCCTGTTCCCGCTGGAAGAACCACTGTCGGTCTACGGCGCGAACAACCTCGGCAAATCCGCCTCGATCAACGCCTTGCAGTTCCCGATCCTGGCGCGCATGTCGGACATGAGTTTCGGCAAGTACAGCCTGGAACAGTCCCGGCGTTTCTATTTTGCCTCCGACACCAGCTACATCCTCGTCGAAGTGAACCTGCCTCATGGCCCGCACGTGATCGGCGTGGTCGGTCGCGGCCCGGGCGGCGGTTTCGGTCACCAGTTCTTTGCCTATGCCGGCAAGCTCGATCTGGCGCACTACCAGAAAAACGACACCTGCCTGCGCCAGAAAGAGCTGTTCAGCAACCTCGAGAAAGAAGGCCTGAAAGCTTACGAACTGAAGCCGGATGAACTGCGTCGCTTGCTGGTTGGCGGTCACACGTCGATCCCGCTGGATCTGACGCTGATCCCGCTGCGCTCCACCAGCGAGCAGAGCCTGAAGACCTTCCGCGCGCTGTTCATCAACCTGCTGCACATGCGCGAAATCACCGCAGCCAAGCTCAAGCAATTGTTCCTCGATGCCTTCGAACACAGCCTGCGTTCCGGCAGCGTCGACTACATTGCGGCGTGCGAAGAAGCCTTCCGCGATGTACGTCGCATGGAACAGGACTACAACTCGCTGGTGGCTGCCGGCCCGCTGGTCGAAGCCTTGGCCAACGGCGTGAAACAGCGCGATGTACTGCGCGGCAAACTGCATCGCCTGTCGCCGCTGCTCGACTCGTTGCTCGGCACCTGGTCGGATTACGCCACGGCGCGCAAGGAAGAACTGACCATTCAGGCCGAGCATTACCGTCGTGAGCAGGACGATCTGCAAAACGATCAGCGTGGCGGCACTCAGGAACTAATGCGTCTGGAACGGGAAATCTCCGGCATCCAGCGCTGGCTCGGCGAGTTGTCCGTTCTGAAGAACCGCTTCGCCCTGGTCGATGACGTCAAGGTTCTTGAGCAGCAACTGCTGGCGGCTAAGGACGCTCACGACGAACTGGCCGGTGCGCTGGCGCAGTCTCGTCAGTTCAGTGCCGAGGATCTCGAAGAACGTCTTCGCGATCTGGAAAAACGCCTGAAGTCGGTGAAGCAGCAACTCGATCACGCCGACAACAACAGCTACGCCCGCCTGCGCGAAGAATTCTCGCAACAGGACGTCGAGCGCCTGATGCGTCTGTTCAACAGCGCACTGTTCAGCCTGCCGCTGGGCGAACATGGCATCACTCTCGACGAGGACGGCGAGTGGGTGAAATCCGTCGAGCTGATCCTCGACGGCTTCAAGGGCGAGCGTTTCGAAGTGCCGGGCCTGTCGATCGACATCTCGCACATCGAGCCGCCGGCCCTGCAAGCGCTGGCCGACCGTGCCGCGTTGCGCGATCAGAAAGAGCGTCTGGAAAAAGAGCTTAAGCAACTCAAGACCCAGCAAGCGGTGGCCGCCGACCGCGCCGCGAGCAAGACCCAGACCGAAGCGCTGTACCAGCAGGTGCTGGATGCGCAGAAAGCGCTGGAAGACTTCCGCCGCACCCAGACCCTGAGCGCCGAAGAAGGCGACAAGCTCGAACAACTGGCGCAGATGGAAGCCGCGCAGGACGAACTCAAGCGTTCCAGCGATGCGTTCACCGAGCGCGTCCAGCAGCTGTCGGCCAAGCTGCAACTGGTCGGCCGGCAGATTGCCGACATGGAAGCCAAGCAGCGCACCCTCGACGATGCCCTGCGTCGTCGTCAGCTGCTGCCGGCAGATCTGCCGTTCGGTACGCCGTTCATGGATCCGGTCGACGATTCGATGGACAACCTGCTGCCGCTGCTCAACGACTATCAGGACAGCTGGCAAGGCCTGCTGCGCGCCGATGGCCAGATCGAAGCGCTGTACGCGCAGGTGCGCCTTAAAGGCGTAGCCAAGTTCGACAGTGAAGACGACATGGAGCGTCGTCTGTCGCTGCTGATCAACGCTTACGCGCACCGTACCGACGAAGCCCTGACCCTGGGCAAGGCCCGTCGTGCAGCCGTGACCGATATCGCACGGACCCTGCGCAACATCCGCAGTGACTACGACAGCCTCGAGCACCAACTGGCGCTGTTCAACCGCGAGATCAACAAGCGTCAGGTGTCCAACCTGCAGAGCTTCCGCATCGTGCTGGCGCCGAACAAGGAAGCGCTCAAGCACATCGACCAGATCATCCACAGCGCCGGTCAGTACGAGGAAGGCGAAACCCTGTCGGTGTTCGACCTGAGCCAAAGTGCGGAACAGGACAACAAGAACGAAGAGGCCAAGGAATACCTGGCGCGGCTGGTGGCGGCGAACCACAACCAGCTCGGCCTCAAGGACTTGTTCGAACTGGCGTTCGAGATCACCAAGGTCAACGGCCAGCCAGTTATCCACACCGACATCGATGGCGCAGCGTCCAACGGCACCACGATGACCATCAAGGCGCTGACCAACATGTACCTGTTGCTGCACTTGATGGACCGCGACCTGGCCGGTCGCGTGCGCCTGCCGTACTACCTCGACGAGGCGGCGGACATCGACGAGAAGAACCAGGCCGCGCTGCTGGAAACCAGCCTGCAACTGGGCTTCGTGCCGATTCTGGCGAGCGTGAAGCCGCAGGTCTGCGCCAGTGTCGCCATCGACCTGGAAGGCGGCAGCGGCCCGGCCGGTATCTACATCGACGAGGCGGACTGGAAGTACATCCGTCGCCACGATGTGGTGAAGGCCACCATCAATGTCCAGGCCGACGAGCCGGAGCTGGATGCGGTTTGATGCGTAACTGACGGGCACAAAAAAGGGCCGCGATCCATTGGATCGCGGCCCTTTTTCATGGGCTCTGGATTATTTGCCGAGAGGGATTTTCGGTGCCCAGTTCAGCCACTCGTCTTCGAACTTGTCGAACAGCGGGAAGGTTTGTTCGGCGCGGGCTGGGTTGCCCATCTTCTCGCCGTCCGGTGTGGCGAAGGCGATACCGCCCTGAATAACGGTCTCGAGCGACTCAGTGCGCACCGTTACACCCTTGAACAGGCCAATGTCGAAACCGACGCCGCTAGTGTTCCAGAAGCGACTTCCGCTGCGCACCAGTGGCGCGTATTTCGGTTCGATCAGGATGTGCACCAGTACTCGATCCGCTGTCTGGCCCAGTTCGTAACCGGTGACTTTGCCCACGGTGATCTCGCGGTAGGTGACCGGCACACCCGGCTTCAGCGAACCGCGACGGGCAGCGCTCAACACAAGACTCAAGCCTGCCTCTTGCTTGGTCACCTCTGGCGGATTGGCCAGGGCCACGAAGTTCTTCTGCGGGCCGAGGTTCTTCGCCGCAGGTTGCACTTCGATGTACTGGCCGGTGACCAGGGTCTCCAGGTTCGAGGTCTTGATCAGACCCAACTCCGGTTTGACCACCCAGAACTGACTGCCGACTCGAGCAATCTTCTCCGGCACTTCAGTGATGCGCGCGGTGAGGATTACCGATTGCAGATCATCGGTCAGGTCGACACTTTCGATCTTGCCCACGTCCAGGCCTTTGAAGCGAACCGGGGTGCCACTGCGCAAACCGTCCGCGCGATCGACCTTGATGGTGACGACGGCGCCTTTCTGATTCGCTTCATCATGGTTGGCGAACAAACGGAAGCGCGGGATGCGCTTTTGTAGCGGGGCCTTGGCTTGCGGCGTCTCGAAAGCGATGCCGCCGGCCATCAGGGTCTGCAACGATTCACTCTTGACCTGAATCCCACCGGTCAAACCGCCGGTCAGCGTGACGCCGCTGACGTTCCAGAACCGGGTCGAAGCGTTGACCAGGTTTTCGTATTCCTTCTCGATGTGGACGCCGATCACCAGTTGTTTGCGGGTCTTGGAGAACTGATAGCTCTGCACCGAACCGACCTTGACCTGCTTGTAGAGGATCGGACTGCCGACATCGATCGAGCCGAGGGTGTCGGTGAACAGCACCAAATGCAGACCGGGTGCGCGCAGATCCAGCGGCGGCGCTTTTGGCCGGGCTTCGAATTCACGTTGTGGCGCACCACCCTTGTCGCCCGGGCGTACGGCGATGTAGTTACCTTTTACCAACGCTTCCAGACCGGTGATGCCAGCCAGGGAGATCGATGGTTTGACCACCCAGAACTGCGTGCCGGTCACCAGATAGTCTTCGGCCAGCGGGTCGAGGGTCAGTTCGGCGGTCGCGCTGGACAGATCCGGATCGATCTTCAGCGCTTTCAGGTTACCGACCTGAATGCCCTTGTACATCACCGGAGTGCGCCCGGCTTGCAGGCCTTCGAAATCGCTGAGTTTGACCTTCACGCGGATGCCGGCGGCGGCCGCATCGAAGTCTTCGTAGAGACGGAACGGCAGGCTTGGATCGGTGGGCGGGCTGTCCTTGCGGTTCTCCGGGGTGGCAAAGGCAATACCGCCGGCGACGATGCTGGCCAGGGATTCGCTGCGCACTTTCA
Organism: Pseudomonas sp. GW456-12-1-14-TSB6; assembly: GCF_059424205.1. Classification (NCBI taxonomy): domain Bacteria; kingdom Pseudomonadati; phylum Pseudomonadota; class Gammaproteobacteria; order Pseudomonadales; family Pseudomonadaceae; genus Pseudomonas; species Pseudomonas sp. GW456-12-1-14-TSB6. The sequence continues at coordinate 2,136 of NZ_JBWKZE010000035.1, read as the reverse complement.
CGCCGGACAGGTTGGCGTCGATGCTGATGCCGCTGGCGTTCCAGAACCGTGTGTGTTTGCGCACCAGTTTGGCGTAGGTCGGTTCGATGAACACCTTCAGTTCGACCGTGCTCTGGTCTTCCGACAGCACGTAACTCTTGATCTGACCGACTTTGATCTGCTTGTAGAACACCGGGCTGCCACGGTTCAGCGAACCGAGGCGATCAGCCTTGATCGTCAGGTGCAAACCGGGTTTGGAGTCCGACAGCGGCGGCTCCTCGGCCAGGGCCTTGAACTTTCGGGTCGGCTCGCCCTCACCAGGGCTGATAGCGACGTAGTTACCCGATACCAGAGTTTCCAGCCCCGTGATCCCGGCCAGCGTCACGCTCGGCTTGACCAGCCAGAAACGGGTACTGGTCTTCAGGTACTGATCGACATCCTTGTTCATCTCGATAGTTGCGATGACACCTTTGGAGTTGCCTTCATCATCGAGCTTGAGGGTTTTCACCTTGCCGACCGGCATGCCTTTGTAGACCACTTCGGTCTTGTTGGCCTGAATGCCTTCACCGCTTTCAAAACGCACCTGAATCTCGATACCGGTTTCATTGTAGGCACGCCAGCCGAGCCAGCCGCCGATAATCAGAGCGATCAGGGGCAGCACCCAGATGGCAGACCAGTTCGAAGCCGGTCGGGTTTTAGCTACAGGCAAATCAGTCATGGTCGGCGTCCGACTCCGTGTTATCCCAAATCAGTCGGGGATCGAAAGTGACAGCGGCGAGCATCGTCAGAATCACCACACTGGCGAAGGCGATGGCGCCAAGATTGGCTTCGACACTGGCAAGCCGGCCGAAGTTGACGACCGCCACCAGAATGGCGATCACGAAAATATCGAGCATCGACCAGCGGCCAATAAACTCGATGAAGCGATACATCCAGATCCGCTGACGTGCGGACAAGGGCTGGCGGCGCTGTACGGAAAACAGAAGCAGCGCGATGCCCACCAGCTTGAAGGTCGGCACCAGGATACTGGCGATGAACACCACGGCGGCGATGGGAATCATGCCGTGCTGCACCAATTGGATGACACCGGACATGATCGTGCTGGGATCCCCCTGACCAAGCGAGCTGACTGTCATGATCGGCAGTACGTTGGCCGGGATGTAGATAATCGCGGCCGTGATCAGCAACGCCCAGGTTCGCGCGAGACTATTGGGCCGCCGGGCGTGAACCAGCGCACCGCATCGGGTGCAGGTCTGCACATCGCTGTCGGTATCCTGCCTGTTCAGTTCGTGGCATTCGGTACAGATCAGAATGCCTGCATCAATCGCCCGCATGGGCATCTTCTCCTGATAACGCCTGCCAGATCTGGTGCGGCGACATCACCACTTCAAGCCAGACCTGAACCAGTAACAAACCGATGAAACATGCCAGACCGAGGCCGACGGTGATGGCCGCCATGTCCGCCAGTTTGACGATCGCGACAAGGACGCCCATGAGGTAGACCTCAAGCATGCCCCAGTCTTTGAGGTGGTGATAAATGCGGTAGAGCAACAGACCATAGCTGCGGCCGACATTGAAGCGAATTGTGAGTAAAACGAACAACTGGCAGAGCAGCTTGAGCAGCGGTATAGCCATGCTGCATAGAAACACGACGATCGAAACGCCCTGCATATCAGTGTTGAACAGACCGAGCACGCCGCTCCATACCGTATCCTGCGAGGATTGCCCGAGGATATTGAGCTGCATGATGGGTAAAAAGTTTGCCGGGATATACAACAGCAATGCCGCAATCACCAGGGCAAGGCTGCGCTGCACCACATTATGGCGATGGGCATACAGTTCGTAACCGCAACGTGGGCAGAGGGCTTTTTCGCCATGAGCAAGGGTTGGCTTGCGCATCAGCAGGTCGCACTCATGACAGGCCACCAAGTCTTCCAGCGGTAATTCTGACAGCCCTTGGGCGCCAACCGGATCTGACATAAAGGCTCTGGCTCCGAAAAAGGTGGGGCTATTCTAGTGTTCCGATTCGAAAATAACTGTGCAAATTTGTTCGCTGTCGCGAGTAAAACTTTTCAACGGACAAAACAAAACCCCAACTGCTTTCGCAATTGGGGTTTCGGAATTTAATCTTGACGATGACCTACTCTCACATGGGGA
>NZ_JBWKZE010000034.1:0-60286 GCF_059424205.1 Pseudomonas sp. GW456-12-1-14-TSB6 | reverse complement strand
GATGCCTTCTCGAGAAAAATAGTCGGCTATCACGTGCATAGCAGCTTACATGCCGACTCGGTGGCTCAAGCCTTGCGTATGGCTTTGAAGACGCGTCGAACATGCCAGAAACTGGTTCATCACTCAGATCGAGGTGTGCAGTACTGCTCGGCGCTTTATCAAAAGCTCCATGCCAAGCATGGCATCACGTGCTCAATGACTGATGGCTACGACTGCTACCAAAACGCCCTGGCAGAGCGGGTCAACGGCATCTTGAAGACAGAGCTCTTGCTCCACCGGCCGACAGACTTGGCGCAAGCGGAGCAAATGGTGCGGGAGGCGATCTTGATCTACAACCAGGAGCGCCCGCACCTGTCCTTAAAATACAAAACGCCCGATGCAGTGCATCGGGCGTTAGGATGAGACAGGTGTAAACCTATTTCAGGACTAGACACCGGGATTTGAGTGGGAGCGTTTCGCCATGGATCTGCATCGTCGGTTGAGCTGCTCGTGGTTGCTGGGGCTGGCATTGTTGCCGGGCTTGTCAGTGGCGGCGGGCAAGTGCGAGCGGCTGGTTGTCACCGGCAGCCCGGATGCGCCGCCATACCTCTGGCAGGATCCGCAGAACCCCAAACAACTGATGGGTGCCAGTGCCGATCTGCTGAAGCAAGTGGCCCAGGAGCTGGGGATCAAAGTCGATCTGCTGTACGCCGGCAAGCGTTCCCAGGCCCTCGACGAAGTGCGCAGCGGACGTATGGACATGCTGGCCGACGCGCCGCTGACCTTCAATGAGCTGGAAAACCTCGACTACATTCACCCGCCGTTGCTGGAAAACGATTACCTGGTGTGGACACGCAAGGGCTCGACGCTGGTTTACAGCGAAGCCAAGGACCTGCACGGGCATACCGGAGGCTTGTCGGAAAAGTCTCGAATGACCCCGGCATTCGGCACTTTCGCCGAGCAGCAATTGACCCTGATCCGTACGGCAAACCTGACACAGGCGTTTCAGAAACTTCTGCTGGGCGAGGTGGAATATGTACTCGCCGGTCGCTACTCAGGCATGGCGGCCGCGCAGGCACTGGGCATGGCCAATGATCTGCTGGCTTTTGAACAACCCATCGACCGCCCCGGTCTGTTCCTGGCGGTTTCGCACAACTCGGCCTGCAACGATCCGTGGTTGCGCGGACAGCTGGCCAAAAAGATGACAGAATTGCCCGCGTCCGGCCTGACGGAAGCCGCGCTGCAACGCAACATCGAGCGCTGGAAGGCGCAGCAGCAACAGCCGCCGCAACCACCTGTCAGCGCCCCAAAACAGTAGGGATTCTTAGTGAGTAATCGACTTCTTTTCGCGGCCATGGCCGTTCTGGTCCTGGCCGGTTGCGCCAGCGATCCGGCACCCAACGAACAAATGCGCCTGACAGAGCAGGCCCTTGAGCAAGCCAAAGCCGTGGGCGCCACCGCCGAAGACGTGCCGGAAATGAAACTGGCCGAGGACAAGTTCAACCGGGCCAAAGGCAGCATGGCGGGTGAGTCTTACAAGAATGCGCGGATGCGCTTCGAACAGGCCGAACTCGACGCGCGCCTGGCGGAAGCCAAAGTCCTGACTCAGAAGAGCGAAGAACAAGTGAACGTGCTCAACACCCGCATCGTCCGACTGCGCAAGCAACTGGGGGATGCCCAATGAGCCTGAAGTCCAAAGCCCTGAGCACTTTGATCCTCGCCGGTTGCGCCAGCCTTTACGGCTGCGCCGGTCAGCACAGCGAATCGGCATTGCAGCAGGCCAGCGCCGACTTCCAGAAGGTCAAGGAAGATTCCAACGTGCTGCGTATCGCGCCGAAAGACGTGATCCGCGCCGGTGAGTCGCTGGCCCGTGCCGATCGTCTGTCGACGTACTGGGGCAGCGGCTCGGACGTGGTGCATTACGCCTACCTGAGTCAGCGCTACAGCGAAATCGCCCGTGAGCACACCAACCAGGTCCTCAACGAAGAGCGGGCAGCGAAACTGGAACTTGAACGCCAGCGCCTGCAACTGGCCCTGCGCGAGTCCAAGCTGCTGAGTGTGCAACAGCAGGGCAAATGGCTGGAAGAACAGATCGTTGCACTGGCCACTACCCAAACCGACCGTGGTCTGGTGATGACCTTGGGTGACGTGCTGTTCGACACCGGTGAGGCCGAACTGAAAAACTCGGCGAACCGCGTGGTACTGAAGATCGTACAGTTTCTGCAACTGAACCCGAAACGCGTCGTGCGCATCGAGGGCTACACCGACAGCACCGGCGGCAAGCAGGAAAACCTCAAGTTGTCCCGCGATCGCGCGCAGTCGGTGGCCGACGTGTTGACGGACCTGGGCATCGACGAAAAACGCATTCAGGTCGAAGGTTACGGCGACGAATACCCGGTGGACGCCAATGCTTCCGAACGTGGGCGTGCGCAGAACCGTCGAGTGGAAATCGTGTTCTCCGACGAAAAAGGCCAGCTCGGCGCCGCCCGCTGAGGGTGGCGTTACTGGAAAGCCCGGGCTGTCAGGCAGCACCGGGCTTTTTTACGTCTGTCGATTACCTCACAAAGCAGTACAGATTTAACCGACACAGCACTGTATGGTTGACTAATATGGCAACTGTCCCAGTACACTTCCAAACTGTTCCGGTATTGTTTCACACAAGAATAAAACGCCCGTGAAATCGAGTGCTGCGTCATGACCAATCTCTTGCTCTACCAACGTATTGCTCAACAGCTGGCCGAAGATATCCGCCGTGGCGTCTATCAACCGGGCGAGCGCGTGCCTTCGGTGCGCAAGATGAGTTCGCAGCTCAACGTCAGCCATGCCACGGTGTTGCAGGCTTACGCCAATCTCGAGGATCAGGGCCTGATCCGCGCGCGACCGCAGTCCGGCTACTACGTGCACCAGACTCCCGCACTGACCGCGCCCACACCGGACATTGCCCGGGTGGAACGGCCAGGCCTTGTCACCCGCAGCAGCATCATTCAGCAAGTATTGGTCGAATCCCGTCGTGAAGGCGTGTTCCCGCTGGGTGCGGCGGTGCCGAGTGTCGATTATTTGCCGGTGCGCGCCCTGCATCAGCAGTTGGCCAAGGTCACCCGGTTTCACAGTCCCAGGGCGTTCAGCTACATGTTCAGCCCCGGTTTCGAGCCGCTGCGCCGGCAGGTGGCGATCCGCATGCGCGATGCAGGCGTGGTGGTTGATCCCTCGGAAGTGGTGATCACCCACGGTTGCGTCGATGCATTGCAGATGTCGTTGCGGGTGCTGACTCGCCCCGGCGACCTGATCGCCGCCGAGTCACCGACCTATTACGGACTGCTGCAACTGGCGGATCTGCTGGGCTTGAAGGTCATCGAGATCCCCAGCGACCCCGCCACCGGCATGAGCCTCGAAGCCCTGCAACTGGCGGCGAACCAATGGTCGATCAAGGCGCTGGTGCTGACCACGCGCCTGAGCAATCCACTCGGCGGCACCATGCCCGAAGAGCGGCAGAAACAACTGCTGCGCCTGGCTTCGGACTTCGATATCCAGATCGTCGAAGACGACATCTACGGCGAGTTGATGTTCGAGCAGGGCCGCACCAAGTCGCTCAAGGCCTACGACCGGCTCGACCGGGTGATCTATTGCTCGAGTTTCTCCAAGACGTTATCGCCCGGTGTGCGCATCGGCTGGATGATCGCCGGCAAGTACCAGCAGGAAATCCAGCGCTTGCAGACTTTCAGCACCCATTCCGCGTGCAGCGTCACCCAAATGGCTATCGCGGCCTACCTGGAAAACGGCGGCTATGACCGGCATTTACGGTACATCCGCCAGGAATACCGGAAAAATCTCAGCGCATTCCAGCTGGCGGTTCAGCAGCACTTTCCCGAAGGCACACAGATGACCCGGCCGACCGGCGGATTCATTCTGTGGGTCAGCCTGCCGGGACGGGTCAACACCCAGGAATTGCACGTGCGGGCGCTGCAACAGGGCATCAGCATTGCGCCGGGGTTGATCTTCAGCAACACCGAGCAATTCAACCACTGCATCCGGTTGAACTGCGGCATCCCGTGGAATCGCGAGGCGGAACGGGCGCTGATGACCCTCGGCATGTTGGCAACGCAGCTCTGCCAGGAGATGGCCGGCGGATTTTGAAACAATGGCGGAGCTTGTCATGTGACGTCCAACAGGCGAGCATATGGCCCTCTGCCGTTAGCTTCGTTGGGTTCATGAAAGCGAAATTTTCTGCCGCCTGGGTTGTGCTCTGCCTGCTGATGATGGGTCAGGTCCCTGGCGCCATGGCGGCGGCTCAGGAAAAGACGCCGGCGACTGCCACGGCAAAAAAACCGGTCACGGCCAAGAAAACCGTTCCAGCGAAAAAAACACCGCAGAAAAAGGCTGCTCCCGCCAAGAAGCGCGCCCCGGTAGCCTCCAAGTCGAAATCGGCGAAGGAGGTGGCCAAGACGCCGCTGCCGCCTGCGAAGCTCGATTTGAGCCTGCCGAAAGACATGGTTCAGGAATTGAAGCCTCCCGGTTCCGTGACGCTGCCCAAGCGTGAGCCGATCCTGCCGCAGATGTTCGGCGACAAGAACAGCGGGTTCCAGCTCAACGGCCGATTGCTCAGCAACGAAATGCAGCTGCAACTGCGCAATGAGGAGCGCCGGGAAGTCGAAGGTGCAGCACTGGATTTCGAGTTCAAGCAATAAATCTTCCCCATCGGTGACCCGCAGACCAGACGCTTTGTCGGAGACTGGTCAGTCACTTTTGTTTCTGCGTAAAAACCCCGGTTCAGGCAATTTAAAACAGCCGTTTAAGCGGTTACCCTGTTCGGCGTCCCTTTAACACATTGCCCGCTGCGAGGAACGCGTCCTCATGAAATGCCGTGAAGGCTGTGGCGCCTGCTGCATTGCCCCTTCCATCAGTTCGCCGATTCCAGGCATGCCCGATGGCAAACCTGCCGGTGAACGCTGCGTTCAGTTGTCGGTCGATAACCTGTGCAACATTTTCGGCCGACCGGAACGCCCGGCGGTCTGTTCAGGATTCAAGGCCGATCCCGAAGTCTGCGGCAGCAGCCAGGAAGACGCGATCAGACTGCTCGGCTGGTGGGAGCAGATGACGGCGGCGTGATGTGTCAAACGAACGGAACTTCAACAATAAGGAATAAGACTATGGGTTCGCTGCATCGTATCGCTGTGTTGTGTGGTTTGACTGCCGTGCTGGCCACCTCGGCCGCCCAGGCTGAAGACTGGAAAGTCGCCAAGAACGAGGACGGCATCAAGGTCTCTCTGAGCGAAGTGCCGGGTTCGGACTACAAGTCTTATCAGGGCGTGACCATGATGAAGACCACCATCGCCAAACTGCGCGCCTTGCAGGAAGACGTTTCCGGTGCGTGCGCCTGGATTCACGAGTGCAAGACCCAGAAACTGCTCAAGCACGAAGGCGACCAGAGCTGGACCTACACCCAGTTCAACACGCCATGGCCGGTTACCCCGCGTGATTCCATCCTGCATGTCACCACCGTTGAAGGTGCCGATGGCAGCCTGACCCGTAATCTGGAAGGCGTGCCGAAATACCTGCCTGAAGAAAAGGGCTTTGTGCGGGTCGCTCAGGTCAAAGGCTTCTGGAAGTTCGTGCCAAAGGGCGATCAGGTTGAAGTGACCTATCAGGTTCACACCGAGCCGGGCGGCAGCGTGCCTTCCATGATTGCCAACAAGTTTGTGGTCGACGCACCGTTCAATACCCTGAAAGCCTTGAAAGAACGCGCCGAGAAGTAAACATCGCGTTCATCTGTAAACGCCCCGAAGAACTCGGGGCGTTTTGTTTTCCAGGTTTATTGTGTTTCCGGATATGCGTTGAACGAAATTTTCACAAAGTCTCCAAGACAATTCGCCCGCGCTGTTTGTACCTGTCCCGCCGCGCTGTGCCTTGAATGAAAGTGTCCGGCAGCGGGTACTAATCAATGGCAATGCCGCCGGTGATCGTGCAACATTTGCGCTCCGCGCAAGCCCCGGGGCCTGGAATGGCCAACAGAGGGCAGGGCGCAGCTGAATTTTTGCAACTTCAACTTCCAATGGGTCCTAAAACGACATGGCAAACCCGGACGCCCTGAGTCAGCAGCGATCTTCCAGTCGCCTGCTGCAACCGACCGTCAAATCGCATCTAGCCTACACGCTTCTGTGCGCGCTGGTCATGATGGTGATGTTTTCCGTGCTGCGCCTCGCGCTGCTGGTCTACAACCGCGAGATGATCCTCGACACCCCGGCCTCGACTTTCCTCGAAGCCTTCGCCAACGGCCTGCGCTTCGATATTCGGCTGGTGGTGTATGTCTGCATTCCGCTGGTGCTGGCGCTGTTCAGTGCCCGGGCCATGGCAGCGCGCGGGTTCTTCCGTCTGTGGCTGACCGTTGCTTCGAGCATTGCGCTGTTCCTCGGCCTGATGGAGATGGACTTCTATCGCGAGTTCCACCAGCGCCTCAACGGCCTGGTGTTCCAGTACGTGAAAGAAGACCCGAAAACCGTGATGAGCATGCTCTGGTACGGTTTCCCGGTGGTGCGTTACCTGCTGGCGTGGGTCGTGGGCACGCTGATCCTGACCTTGGCGTTCAAGGGCGCCGATCGTCTGACCCGTCCGCGTGGCCCGTTCAGCGGTGGCAACGTCGGCACCCGTCAAGTGGCGCCATGGTATGCGCGTCTGGCGGTATTCGTGGTGTGCCTGCTGATCTGCGTGGTCGCCGCTCGCGGCACCCTGCGTCAAGGCCCGCCGCTGCGCTGGGGTGACGTTTACACCACCGATTCGAACTTCGCCAACCAGCTCGGCCTCAACGGCACGCTGTCGCTGATCGCGGCCGCCAAGGACCGGATGGGCGAGGATCGCGACAACATCTGGAAAGCCACGCTGCCGCAGGATCAGGCGCAGAAAGTGGTGCGCGAGATGCTGGTGATGCCGGACGACAAACTGGTGGATGCCGATATCGCCGCCGTGCGTCGTGAATACACGCCGCCTGCCGACAAGACCCTGCCGATCAAGAACGTCGTCGTGATCCTGATGGAAAGCATGGCCGGTCACTCGGTGGGCGCACTGGGCGCGCCGGGCAACATCACGCCGTACCTCGACAAGCTGTCGAAGGAAGGCCTGCTGTTCGACCGTTTCTTCTCCAACGGCACCCACACCCACCAGGGCATGTTCGCCACCATGGCGTGCTTCCCGAACCTGCCGGGTTTCGAATACCTGATGCAGACCCCGGAAGGCAGCCACAAGCTGTCCGGCCTGCCGCAGTTGCTCAGCGCTCGCGACTATGACGACGTGTACGTCTACAACGGTGACTTTGCCTGGGACAACCAGTCCGGTTTCTTCAGCAACCAGGGCATGACCAACTTCGTCGGCCGCAACGACTTCGTCAACCCGGTGTTCTCCGATCCGACCTGGGGCGTGTCCGACCAGGACATGTTCGACCGTGGTCTGGTGGAGCTCAAGGCGCGGGAAAACGGCAAGCCGTTCTATGCGCTGCTGCAGACCCTGTCCAACCACACGCCGTACGCCTTGCCGACGCCGTTGCCGGTCGAGCGCGTCACCGACCGTGGCCCGCTCAACGAGCACCTGACCGCCATGCGTTACGCGGACTGGGCGCTGGGCCAGTTCTTCGAGAAGGCCCGCAAGGAGCCGTACTTCAAGGAAACCCTGTTCGTCATCGTCGGCGACCACGGCTTCGGCAACGAGCGTCAGATCACCGAAATGGATCTGGGCCGCTTCAACGTTCCGATGCTGATGATCGCACCGGGCATCCAGGAAAAATTCGGTACCCGTGACCACACCGTGGGCACTCAGATCGACATCGTACCGACCATCATGGGTCGCCTCGGTGGGGAAGTGCGCCATCAGTGCTGGGGCCGCGATCTGCTGAACCTGCCGCAGGGTGACACCGGTTTCGGTGTGATCAAGCCGTCGGGCAGCGAGCAGACCACTGCCATCGTCACCGCTGATCAGATCCTGGTGCTGCCGAAAGAGAAGGAAATGGCGCCGAAGATCTATCAATACGAACTGGGTGCAAACCCGCACGCCGAAGTGGTACCGGATGCACCGCGCACTGCCGAGCTGAAACTCAAGCTCGAAGCGTTCCTGCAAACGGCGACCAAGAGCCTGATCGACAACACCGCCGGTGTGGTTAACGGCAAGCCGGACTGATCAGTCGGCACAATAAAAAAGAGGCCCTTCACAGGGCCTCTTTTTTTTGTCGGTCAAACAGTCATATCCGACCGAGTAACAACAGCACCAACAGGACTACCAGCACTACACCGATAATGCCCGAAGGGCCATAACCCCAACTTCTGGAGTGCGGGAAGACCGGCAGACCACCGATCAGCAACAGGATCAGGATGATGATTAGAATTGTGCCCATGTCTATTTCCTTGTTGATAGTGTCTGTGAAGTCTTGGTGTTCAAGGGCAGCTGGAAGTTGAACTAAATCCAGCCGGCTTACAAATTCCGACTGATGCGCATGAAAGAAAATTCAATGTTTTTTTAAGGTATTTGGCTCGCTCGCTTATTTCGTTTGTTGTCGCGGTTTGCCCTCGCCATTCAGCAATCTGATGGAGCGTGGGTCGCTGCGTATCCTTCGCTACACTCCGCGCATCTTCCCCGGAACAACAAGGCTGTCTGCTATGCAAAATCGCATGATGATCACTGGCGCGGGCTCTGGCCTGGGTCGCGAAATCGCGCTGCGCTGGGCGCGTGAAGGCTGGCAACTGGCCTTGTCCGACGTCAGCGAGCCCGGTTTGCAAGAGACCCTGAAATTGGTTCGCGAGGCCGGTGGCGACGGCTTCATCCAGCGCTGCGACGTGCGCGATTACAGCCAGCTGACGGCGTTCGCCCAGGCCTGCGAAGTGAAACTTGGCGGCATCGACATCATCGTCAACAACGCCGGTGTGGCCTCGGGCGGTTTCTTCAGCGAGCTGTCGCTGGAAGACTGGGACTGGCAGATCGCGATCAACCTGATGGGCGTGGTCAAGGGCTGCAAGGCGTTCCTGCCGCTGTTGGAGCAGAGCAAGGGCAAGATCATCAACATCGCCTCGATGGCCGCGCTGATGCAGGGCCCGGCGATGAGCAACTACAACGTGGCCAAGGCCGGAGTGGTGGCGCTGTCGGAAAGCCTGTTGATCGAACTGGCCCAGCAGGAAATCGGTGTGCATGTGGTCTGCCCGTCGTTCTTCCAGACCAATCTGCTGGATTCTTTCCGTGGCCCGACACCGGCGATGAAAGCCCAGGTCGGCAAGTTGCTGGAAAGTTCGCCAATTACCGCCAGTGACATTGCCGATTACATCTACAAGCAGGTCGCAGCCGGCGAGTTCATGATCCTGCCCCACGAACAAGGGCGCATGGCCTGGGCGCTCAAACAGAAGAATCCGCAGTTGCTGTACAACGAAATGACCGCGATGGCGGAAAAGATGCGCGCCAAGGCCAAACAAAACAACGGCTGAACTTGCCCGGGGTTCGCCGCATCGTTAGGGTGGCCGCAACAGTCACCCTGACGAGATGTCTTGCATGCTCAATTACCTGTGGTTCTTCCTCGCAGCGCTTTTCGAAATCGCCGGCTGTTTCGCGTTCTGGATGTGGCTGCGCCAGGGCAAGAGCGCCTTGTGGGTGATCCCGGCACTGATCAGTCTGACTCTCTTTGCGCTGCTGTTGACGCGCGTCGAAGCGACCTACGCCGGTCGCGCCTACGCCGCTTACGGCGGCATCTACATCATTGCTTCGATTGGCTGGCTGGCGGTGGTCGAGCGCATCCGCCCGTTGGGTTCGGACTGGATCGGTGTAGCGCTGTGTGTGATCGGGGCGAGTGTGATCCTGTTCGGGCCGCGGTTTTCCGCGAGCTGAATATTTCAGGCCTGAAGGAAACGTCTGAAGGCTGGCGCGCCTTGGCGCGTAGGGAATGACTGAATTGCCCGGCATGCATTGTAGGGCGCTCGAAAGCCGCGCATCTTCAAGGCTCGCAAACCTTGAAGGACACCTCCCATGCTTGTACTCAGCCGTGTTGTCGGGGAACTGATTTCCATCGGCGACAACATCACTCTGCGCGTTCTGGCGGTCAACGGATCCAGCGTGCGGTTCGGCGTCGAAGCGCCGGAGCAGATCGGCGTGCATCGCGCCGAGGTCTACGAACGGATCCAGCGCAAACAGGCCAGCGGCAAGGGCCGCTGACCGTTTTCAGTCGAACAGGTGCTTGGGCACGTCGTGCTTGAGCATCAACTGGCATTGCTCGCTTTCCGGATCGAAGACAATCAATGCCTGGCCTTTGGTCAGCGCCTGGCGAACCCGCAGTACGCGGGTTTCCAGCGGCGTATCGTCACCGTTGTCGGTACCGTCGCGGGTGACGAAATCCTCGATCAGGCGGGTGAGGGTGTCGACTTCGAGCGCGTCGTAGGGAATCAGCATGGGCACCTCGGCTAAATCAATGTCGGGATGCTACGGCGAATGACCGCCGAGGGCCAGACTCAACTGTCCGAGCGTTGCCCCACCAGGCTGTCCACCGACGGCACACGGGTGTCGCTCTCCATCTGCGTTTCGTGTTCGATCTGGTGACTGAAGCGGTCCAGTGATCCGGTGGCCGGTTGTGCATCGCTGGCGAACACCGGCGGACTCAGAATGTACGCCCCCAGCAAACGACTGAGCGCCGCCAGGCTGTCGATGTGCGTGCGTTCGTAGCCGTGGGTTGCGTCGCAGCCGAAGGCGAGCAGGGCGGTGCGGATGTCGTGGCCGGCAGTCACTGCCGAATGGGCATCGCTGAAGTAATAGCGAAACAGGTCGCGGCGCACCGGCAGTTCGTGCTCACCGGCCAGACGCAACAGGTGCCGCGACAGGTGATAGTCGTATGGCCCGCCGGAATCCTGCATTGCCACACTCACCGCATGTTCGCTGGAGTGCTGACCGGGCGCGACCGGGGCGATGTCGATGCCGACGAATTCGCTGACGTCCCACGGCAACGCTGCCGCCGCGCCGCTGCCGGTTTCCTCGGTGATGGTGAACAGCGGATGGCAGTCGATCATCAACTCCTGACCGCTGTCGACGATGGCTTTCAACGCCGCCAGCAGCGCGGCGACACCGGCCTTGTCGTCCAGATGGCGGGCGCTGATGTGGCCGCTTTCGGTGAACTCTGGCAGCGGGTCGAAGGCCACCACATCGCCGACGCTGATGCCCAGCGAATCGCAATCGGCGCGGGTCGCGCAGTAGGCGTCCAGACGCAGCTCGACGTGATCCCAACTGATCGGCATCTCGTCCACGGCAGTGTTGAAGGCATGCCCGGAAGCCATCAATGGCAACACGCTGCCGCGAATCACACCGTTGTCGGTGAACAGGCTGACGCGGCTGCCTTCGGCAAATCGGCTCGACCAGCAGCCCACCGGCGCCAGGGTCAGACGCCCGTTGTCTTTCACCGCGCGCACGGCGGCGCCGATGGTATCCAGGTGCGCCGAGACCGCACGGTCGGGGCTGTTTTTCTTGCCCTTGAGGGTGGCGCGGATCGTGCCGCGACGGGTCATCTCGAAGGGAATGCCAAGTTCTTCCAGACGCTCGGCGACGTAACGCACGATGGTGTCGGTAAACCCGGTGGGACTGGGAATCGCGAGCATTTCCAGCAGGACTTTCTGCAGGTAGTTCAGATCCGGTTCGGGAATTTGGGTGGTCATGGAAACTCCTGTTGCGGGGCGTCATTCGCGCGTTGAACGCGGGAATGACGCTGAGAGAGAGATCAAACGGCCGGCTGACTGTGCGGAAACAACAGATCGACAAACCGCTCCGCCGTCGGTTGCGGCTCATGATTGGCAAGACCCGCCCGCTCGTTGGCTTCGATGAACACGTACTCTGGTTGATCCGCCGCCGGCACCATCAGGTCGAGGCCGACCATGGGTATTTCCAGGGCGCGGGCCGCACGCACGGCGGCCTCGGCCAAGGTCGGATGCAGAATCGCCGTGACGTCTTCCAGCGTGCCGCCAGTGTGCAGATTCGCCGTGCGCCGCACGAACAGATGCTCACCGGCCGGCAGGATGCTGCTGTAGTCGTAACCGGCTGCGTGCAGGGTGCGCTGGGTTTCGTGATCCAGCGGAATCTTGCTTTCCCCGCTGGTCGCCGCCTGCCGGCGCCGACTCTGGGCTTCGATCAGGGCGCCGATGGAATGATGGCCGTCGCCGACCACTTCCGCCGGCCGGCGGATCGCCGCTGCAACCACCTCGAAACCGATCACCAGAATCCGCAGGTCGAAGCCTTCATGGAAGCTTTCGAGCAATACGCGAGTGTCGAACTGCCTGGCCGCTTCGATGGCTTGCTGCACCTCCTCGATGGTCTGCAGATCCACCGCCACGCCTTGGCCCTGTTCGCCATCCAGCGGTTTGACCACCACTCGCTGGTGTTCATCGAGGAACGCCAGATTGTCGTCCGCGTTCCCTGCCAACTGCTGCGACGGCACATTCAACCCGGCGGCTTTCAACACTTTGTGGGTCAGGCTTTTGTCCTGGCACAGGTTCATGCTGATGGCGCTGGTCAGGTCGCTCAGTGATTCGCGGCAACGCACCCGGCGCCCGCCGTGACTGAGGGTGAACAGCCCGGCATCGGCGTCATCCACTTGCACGTCGATGCCACGTCGATGGGCTTCCTCGACGATGATCCGCGCGTAAGGGTTGAACTGCGCCTCCGGGCCGGGGCCGAGAAACAGCGGCTGATTGATGCCGTTCTTGCGCTTGATGGCGAACGTCGGCAGGTTGCGAAAACCGAGTTTGGCGTAGAGGTTTTTCGCCTGCCGGTTGTCATGCAGCACCGACAGATCGAGGTAGCTCAGACCCCGGCTCATGAAATGCTCGATGAGATGGCGCACCAGCACTTCGCCGACCCCGGGGCGCGAACACTGCGGATCGACCGCCAGGCACCACAGGCTGCTGCCGTTTTCCGGGTCGTTGTAAGCCTTCTGGTGATTGAGGCCCATGACGCTGCCGATCACCGCGCCGCTGTCGTCGTCTTCCGCCAGCCAGTACACCGGGCCGCCCTGATGGTGCGGGGTGAGCAAGGTGGCGTCGATCGGCAGCATGCCGCGCGCCTGATACAGCTGATTGATCCCCTGCCAGTCCGCGTCACTTTGCGCACGACGGATGCGGAAGCCGCGAAACACGCGGGTGGCCTGACGATAATCGCTGAACCACAAGCGCAGGGTATCGGACGGGTCGAGAAACAATTGAGTCGGTTCCAGCCCGAGAATCTGCTGCGGCGCGGCAACGTACAAAGCAATGTCGCGCTCGCCCGTCTGCTCGTTGAGCAGTTCCCGGGCAAGGCTTGCCGGATCGGGGAAGGTGTGACCGATGAGCAATCGGCCCCAGCCGCAATGCACCGCGATCGGTTCGGCGGCAGGCTCGCTGCCATCTTCGGCCAGGCGCGCCTGCAAGCGTTCGTAGGACGGCGTCTGACCGCGCAGCAGGCGTTGGCTGTAAGCCGTGGCGTGAGGTTTCATCGATCAGATTCCTTGTTCGCTGAGCCACAGGTTCAGGGCTGCCAGTTGCCACAGTTTGGAACCGCGCAGAGGCGTGAGTTGACCTTGTGGATCAGTGAGTAATTTGTCGAGCATCGCCGGGTTGAACAGGCCGCGATCCTGACTCGGGTCGAGCAGCAGTTCGCGCACCCAGTTCAGAGTGTCGCCCTGCAAATGCTTGAGTCCCGGTACCGGGAAGTAACCTTTCTTGCGGTCGATCACTTCGCTCGGGATGACCAGACGCGCGGCTTCTTTCAGCACCTGCTTGCCGCCGTCCGGCAGTTTGAACTGGCCCGGAATGCGGGCCGACAATTCCACCAGTCGATAGTCGAGAAACGGCGTGCGCGCCTCCAGGCCCCAGGCCATGGTCATGTTATCGACGCGTTTGACCGGATCGTCCACCAGCATCACCGTGCTGTCCAGACGCAGGGCCTTGTCGACCGCCGCATCGGCGCCGGGCTGTGCGAAATGTTCCTTCACGAAGTCGCCGGCGGCGTCATTGGCAGTCAGCCATTTCGGCTGCACGGTCGCGGCGTAATCGTCGTAGCTGCGGTCGAAGAACGCCTGGCGATAGGCCGCATATGGATCGGCCGCGCCGTCGACTTGCGGATACCAGTGATAACCGGCAAACAACTCGTCGGCGCCCTGGCCGCTTTGCACAACCTTGCAATGCTTGGCCACTTCGCGGGACAGCAGATAGAAGGCGATGCAGTCGTGGCTGACCATCGGCTCGCTCATGGCGCGGAACGCGGCGGGCAGTTGTTCGATGATCTCTTTTTCGTCGATGCGCAGTTGATGGTGTTGGGTGCCGTAGTGCTTGGCGATCAGATCGGAATACTGAAACTCGTCACCGCGCTCGCCGCCGGCATCCTGGAAACCGATGGAAAAGGTCGACAGGTTCTCCACGCCGACTTCGCGCAGCAGGCCGACGAGCATGCTCGAATCGACACCGCCGGAAAGCAGCACGCCGACATCCACCGCTGCCCGTTGGCGGATCGCCACGGCTTCGCGGGTGCTGTCGAGCACGCGGTCACGCCAGTCTTCCAGGGTCAGATTTTTTTCGTCGTCGTGTGGGCCGTAGGGCAGGGTCCACCAGGTTTTCTGCTCGGTGGTGCCGTCCGCTTCAATGCGCATCCAGCACGCTGGCGGCAGCTTTTCGATACCGGCCAGCAAGGTGCGCGGCGCTGGCACTACGGCGTGGAAATTCAGGTAATGGTTGAGCGCCACCGGATCGAGGATCGGGTTGATGTCGCCGCCCTTGAGCAACGCCGGCAGGGCCGAGGCAAAGCGCAGGCGCTGACCGGTGCGCGACAGGTACAGCGGTTTCACACCGAGGCGGTCGCGAGCGATGAACAGGCGCTGGGCATCGCGCTCCCAGATGGCGAAGGCGAACATGCCGTTGAGTTTCGGCAGCAGCGCCTCGCCCCAGGCGTGATAACCCTTGAGCAGCACTTCGGTGTCGCCGCCGGAATAGAACGCATAACCCAGCGCTTCGAGTTCGGCGCGCAGTTCCGGGAAGTTGTAGATCGCGCCGTTGAAGGCCAGGGACAGGCCCAGTTGACTGTCGATCATCGGCTGCGCCGAGCCGTCCGACAGGTCCATGATTTTCAGGCGTCGATGGCCCAGGGCAATCGGCCCCTGGGCATGAAAGCCCCACGCGTCGGGGCCGCGAGGCGCCAGGTGATGGGTGATTCGCTCGATGGCTGCAAGGTCTGCAGGTTGTTGATCAAAACGTAACTCGCCAGCTAATCCGCACATAAGGTCCTTACCGGTTTTTCCGTTGGGGAAGGTGTCGCAGTACCGCGCCGAAATGGCCGGTACTCAGAAACTGACCCGGCTGGGATGTGGGAGTTTTAGAACGATCAGTTATAAGTGCATCGGCCTGACCGATGGGCCATTAGCTTCCCGTTTGAGTTGATGGGTAGTAGATAAATATTGAAAACATGCAGATGTCTGCTTGTTTGCCGGCTTGATCACGTAGTTTTTCGTGTTTTTTTTCCAAGGGCCGGACCGGTAGGGTAAGTGTTCCGAAGCGCAATAAAGGAATATTGCCCATGTCGAGTACGAAGTCGGACACCCCGACACCGTTGACCCAGAAACAGATACTGAGTTTTTTGCTGGAAGCTACCGGCGATCTGGATACTGCCCAGGCCTTGCAGAAAATCCTGCCCCCCAGCCTTCTCAAAGGTTCCAGCTCTACACTCGCCACGCTGGACCAGACCGCGCGTGAGTTACACGCCGCTCAGGCGAAGGTCGAAGCCGATCTTGGCCGCTTGCAACCTTTGAACAGCTTTTGCGCCGCGCTGTTGACCAGCGCCCTGAAAGCGCGCTGGCCAGTGCAGTTCGATGTCGAAAAAGACTACCTGGAATTGCCGGGGGACTACTGCGGCTGTGAGCCCGTCACCCCGCCTGGCGGAGGACCACCGGTCACGCCGCCGGCAACCCCGACGCTGCTGGAAGCGGCGATGCAGAACTTCACCAAGCGTGAGGCGCAGGACGATTTCTTCCCCGCAGCCAGTGCGGTGCGCATCTCTGGACAGCCTGCAGGAATTGCGGGACTGACACCGACAGCGTTCGCCGCACTCTGTCGCGAGCTCGATCTGGGGAAAAAATACCAACAGCATTTTCAGCAGGTTTTCGGCATCAGTGAGGTTGATGGCAAAGCGGTTGCCACCGGTCCCATGGTCCGCGACATCACTGCCCTGAAAAAACAGTTGCTGCAACTGGATCTGCATCTGGCGCTATTGAAAGAGCACATCAGCCAGGACGCGTACGAAAGTCTGGAGCGCCTGCTCGCGGCCGGGGGTATCGCTGATGCAAAAAGCCTGAACTACAAGGGCCGGCCGTTGATCATGCAAGGCATCGAACTGCTCGACTGTTGCATCTGGGGTGTCGTGGTATTTTCCGAGCGCTCGGTCGAGTCGGACCCGGATCAATGGTGCTTGGTGTACATGCCCGGCGAGCCCTCTCAACCGTTGTACGAGTATGCGAGTTTCTCGGCGTTCCTCGTGTACCTGGAATATCAATTGGGGGTGGCCAGCTACAAGAGCTACTTCACCCATTGCATCGGCGAGGTCGACAAGGCGGATTTCTTCAAAAACTTCGCGGACGCTCGCAGCCTGGATCGCGCCAAATATTTGCCGATCAACGTTTCGCTGCTCGACTTCATGTACCAGAGCCATATCGGCAAACTGCAGATCGATGCTCGCGCGCTCGCTGTACCGACTGCCGATGTGGATGAGGAGGCACGCAAGAAGCGCCTGCTCGAGTATCTGGAAATCGGCCTGACGGTCGCCAATGTGGCCGGGATTTTCATACCGGTCGTAGGGCAACTGATGATGGGTGTTGCCGTGGGGCAAATGCTTGCGGAAGTTTATGAGGGCGTTGAGGACTGGTCGCGGGGAGATCGTGAGGAGGCGTTTTCGCACCTGCTCAGCGTGGCTGAAAACATCGTGCTGATGGTCAGCGTGGGGGCCGGTATCAGGGGATTGAAAACACTGGCGATCAAGACGGTGCGCAAGCATCCGGATTTCTTCCAGCCGTTCATGGCCATATTGGACCGTGACGGTCAGCCTCGATTGTGGAAACCGCAGTTACTCGGTTATGAACAGCCGCTTCCGACAGGTGCCGAACCAGAACCCGATACTGCAGGCTTGTTCCGGGCGAACGACAAACAGTTTGCCCATTTCGACAATCGGGCTTACGAGGTAGCGCTGGAGCCTGCATCCAATACCTGGGAAGTCCGACACCCTGTGCGTGCACAGGCTTATCAGCCGGTATTGAAGCGCAATGATCGCGGAGGCTGGCGTCATGACTTCGAACAGACCGAACGATGGAGCGGGGCGTACACGCTCAAACGCATTGATCCTGGTCTTGAGGGTTGGGAAGACAGTCGTCTGGAGATGGCCCGTCGGTTGACCGACACCCGGATCGATGAGCTGCATCGCCTGAGCGATGACAACCGACCGCTGCCGCCTCGCTTGCTGGACATGATCGAGCGTTTTGGAATCGAACGCAGAGTGCGCGACTACATTGCCGCCATGGAGCGTGGCGAGGCGAGCGATCGGCGTTACGTCAACGAACAGCTGCATGCATTACCCCGGCTTGCCAACTGGCCGGCCGATCGCTACGTCAAAGTCGTGGATGAACAAGGGCGGATCACCGCGACCTATCCGCCCGGATCGATTGACGACGATACCGTGAGCGTCATTGTGAAGCATGCGCGACTGGAGAAGGGCGAGCTGCTGCAAGCGGTCATCGATGTTCTGCATCCCAAAGAAGTGGATGCCTTGGTGGGGGCTGACGTAGCCCCGGCCGATGCCAGTCAGCAGTTGGCGAAAGTGATCGGGGCGGCGATCAAGGCCGATCGAAGGTCGACTTTCGACCATCTCTACAGCCGATACGATCAAGACGTTACCGGAGAGTTTCTCAAGTTGCGCAAGGCCTTTCCCGATTTGCCGGTGCGCGCTGCCCGAGAGCTGCTCAAACGGACGCCAAGCGTTGAACGGATGCACCTGCGCAGCTCCGGGCGGGTGCCCATGGGGTTGGCGCAGCGGGCGCGTCAGGCTTTGAGCGATGGGCGAGTGGATCGGGCATTGGCAGGTTTTTACCTGGCCGACATTGCCAATGCCGATACCGGGAAACTGGCGATCGGTTTGCTACCCCGTCTTGCTGGTTGGGATCCTGAGTTCTATCTGGAACTGCGGGCGAAATCCTTGAGCGGTCAGGTCCTGGAAACGCTGGGCGAAAAACCACTGGTTACGTCGAGTTCATGCACGCTGGTCAGACTCGACAATGGTTACGAGGTGTTTGGCAGCGACAGGAAGTCACTCGGCAAGATCGCGTCCGGACCGGAAGATTTCTATCAGGCGATTCTCAAAGGTCTTTCAGCGCAGCAGCGCAAGGCCATCGGATTTGTGCAACCGACGCCGGAAAATGGCGGGCGCCTGCGCGGCAAACTGTTGGAGAGTGCTCTGGATGAACGTGAGGCATGCGCCCGCGTGTTGGCAGGTGGTCAGTGGCAAACGGAGACCGCCGAGCCTGTGTGCATGCCTGCCGACTCTCCCGCCGGGTCGAACACTCATTCGCGTCGTTTATTGCGGCAGGTGAAAAAGCTCTATCCCTTGTTTACCGACGTACAAGCCAATGAGTTTCTTGACCAGTTGGGTAGCGACCATCTGACCAGGGCGATCCGGGTTCGGCAGTTGCGGGAGGATCTGAGCCGACTACAGGGCGTGATGGATACCTGGATCCAGGATGAGGCAGCCATGAAGGCCCTGGGCGGTGATCTGAACGAAATTCGTGAATGCCGGCAAATCGTTGCGTTTGAAATCGAAGACTGTTTTCGCCGTTTGATCTCCCTGCCCGATGACGCCGGGCGTCTCGTCTATGGTTTGAAGCTCGATGGCATGCGCTTCGGCAAGTTTCCGACCTTGCCGGTCGGTTTGACCTTTGATCATGTCAGGAAATTGTCTCTGCAAGACATGTTGCTGGACGACGATGCCGCTTATTTCCTCAAAGCGTTCACGAACGTCGAGTCCCTCGAACTGGATCGTAATCAGATCACCCGGTTGCCCGAGATCATTTCGCATATGCCGAACCTCAGGCGGCTGAGCCTGGCCGGCAATCGGCTGCAACTGACCGAGCACGCCTTGGTGAAGCTGGCCGGGTTGCGCACCTTGCAAAGACTGAATCTGAGCGGGAACCCCCTCGGCGCTACGGTGGATGTGGGCAACCTGTTCGATCTGACTTACCTCTCCTTGCGTAATACCCGCGCTACGGAGCTGCCAAAAGGCCTGCAGTTTCTACCCAATCTGGATCGGGTGGATCTGCGGGATAACGAAATCCGTGATCTGCCTGCCTGGCTTTTTGAAACGCCCAGATGCTTCAGTGAAACGATCAATTTGCGGCGTAACCCGATTTCCGAAGTCAGCAGAACTTACCTTGAAAACTACCGCACGACGGTCGGCGTCGGCATGGGTTACCTGGATAACGATATCGCGCGACTGGACGAAAACCAGGCACGTTCGATCTGGCTGACCCAAACGGGAGGAGAAAAGGGCTCCCGGCATCTGCAGATGTGGAACGCACTCAAGGATGACCCAAGGGCCGAAGGCCTGTTCGCGCTGCTGGCGGAGCTGGGCAATTCCGCCGAGTCAGCCAATGTGCGCGAGGATATGCACCGGCGGGTCTGGACGGTTCTGGACGCAACGCAGACCGATGCCGAATTGCGGGAGCAGATTTTCGATCTGGCGGCCAACCCGATCAATTGCACGGACAATGCGGCGTTGAACTTCAGCCACCTGGAAGTTGCAGTGCACGTCCACCATGTGACCCGTGGTCCCAGGGGGCAACGCCCTTCGACGAAGGCGCTGATGAGGCTGGCGAGGGGACTGTTCCGGCTTGAGCAGATTGACCGGATCGCCGCGGAACACGCGCAGGTCCGTGCGGCACCTGACCCGCTGGAAGTGACCCTTGCCTACCGCTCCGGTCTGGCGCAGGCACTCGAATTGCCCGGGCAACCTTCGCACATGCATTACGCCTCACTCGCGGAGGTGACAGGGGCGGATCTGGTGGAGGCCATCAATCGAATCCAGACTGCTGAACTGTCTCCCGAGTGGCTGGCGTTTCTGGTTCGCCAGCCATGGTGGAACGAATACATGAAAAGCAGTTTTGCCCAACAGTTCGACGATGCGCGCGCGCCTCACCAGGAAGAAGCCCTGGCGTTGTTCGAGAAAGCTGAAGAACTCAGCTCGGCCGACTATCTCAGCGAAATGAACCTGTGTGCCGCCCGGCAGGAACAGACGGAAAGCGCCTTGCTCGAGCGGTTGACCGAGCAAGTGCTACGACTGGTCGAGGGCAATATCTGCCTGTTGCCCGGTGGTTGATTGCGATCCCGGATTCGGTCACTTGCCCCGGATCAGCCACCGCAAGGCAAACCGGTTCGGATGACACGCCTCTGCGACAGGTCTGGGCAGGGGCAGCGGTTCGTTGTCCAGCCAGGCCGCCAGCAGTTCACCGGACAGTGGCGCGGTGATCAGCCCCCGGGAACCGTGGCCACTGTTGACGTACAGACCGTCCAGCCATGGGCAGGGAATGTCCGGCACTTGCCGGGCATCCTTGCTCAAGGCGCGATAGGCCTCGGAGAAGGCTTCGCGATCGGCGAGCGGGCCGACGATCGGCAGGTAATCGGGGCTGGTGCAACGGAAGGCTGCCCGGCCCTGAAGACTTTCGGCGTCGAGCTCGCTGACGTGCAGGCGCGCGACCAGATCGGTGGAGATCTCTTCGAGCATCGCCAGATTGCCCAGGTGTTCGGCGGTGGTCGGGATCAGGTCGTCGCTGTTGAAATCAAAACTGGCGCCGAGGGTGTGCTCGCCCAGGCGTGCAGGTGCGACATAGCCTTCGGCGCAGACCACCGTGGTCAGTGCCTGGCTGTGCGCGGTCTGCGCCAGTCGAGTGATCTGCCCGCGAATGCGCTTGAGGGGCAGGTCGGCGCTCTGGGGGAAACGCTTGATGTCGGCGGCGCCGGCCAGCACCACGACGGGCGCTGTTGCGATCAATCGTTCATTGTCGAAGGCTTGCCACTGACCGTCGATCTTGCGCAACTCCACGGTTTCCTGATGGGGCAGCAGCGTGACGCCCGGTTGTGTCGATTGCGCCTGACACAACGCCGGTGGATGCACCCAGCCGCCCTCGGGGTAATACAAACCGCCATGAGCCAGACCGATCCCGGCGCAGGCCTGTGCTTCGGGTTGATCGAGCCACTGCAGAAGATCCTCGGGAAACGCGGCCGCCAGCTGCGCCTGACGCTCGCGTTCCTTTTCATTGAACGCCAGTTGCAGCACGCCGCAGTCATCCCAGTCGGTGCCGCGCTGCAGGGTTTCCAGCAAACGTCGGGTGTAGCCAAAACCGCTGACGATCAACTGCGACAGTGCGGTGCCGTGGGCGGACAGTTTCAGGTACAGCACGCCTTGCGGATTGCCCGAGGCTTCCTGGGCCACCGCGTCATGCCGCTCCAGCAGACTGACCTGCCAGCCCCGCGCCGCGAGGCTGGCCGCCGTGGCGCAACCGGCCAGACCGGCGCCGATCACCAGGGCTCGACGGTCACCTGTCAACGGCGTCGGGCGGGCGAACCACGGTTTTTCAGCTGCGGGCAATGGGACATCTTGTGGCCAGCCGAGAAATTCGCCGCGCAGGATTTCCCATTTGTGGCCGATGCCCGGCGTGCGTTTCATCTTGAAGCCGGCGGCGTTGAGCAGCCGGCGCACCCAACCGGTGCTGGTGAACGTGCTGATGGTCGAGCCGGGCGCCGCCAGCCGCGCCAGTTCGGCGAACAGTTCGGCGGTCCACATTTCCGGGTTTTTTGCCGGGGCGAAACCATCGAGAAACCATGCGTCGATCTGCCCGTCCAGTTGCGGCAACTGCTCCAGCGCGTCACCGATCAGCAGCGTCAGGGTCACGCGACCGTTATCCAGAACAATGCGCTGAAAGCCTTGATGGACGGCGACGTAATGCTTGAGCAACTGATCCGAGAACGGCTTTAGTTCCGGCCACAGCGCCAGCGCCCGTTGCAGGTCGGCGGGGCTCAACGGAAATTTTTCGACGCTGACAAAATGCAGCCGCGCACCGGCCACTGCGTGCTGTTCGAACAACTGCCAGGCGCAGAGGAAATTCAGCCCGGTGCCGAAGCCGGTTTCACCGATCACCAGTCGCCCACCCGCCGGCAGTGCGGCGAAGCGCTCGGCCAGACGGTTCTGTTCGAGGAACACGTAGCGGGTTTCATCCAGCCCCGACTGGTCGGAAAAATACACATCGTCGAACACTCGCGAACGCGGGCGTCCCTGGTCATCCCAGTCGAGTTGGGCGTGGGGCAATACAGGTTTCATGGCAGGCTCGGCAACGACAAGGCGGCCATTCTAGCCGATCACGCAGGCGGCGCTTGATCCATGGCAAGCCTTGCCGACGATCACTCAAGGACAATCCGCCGCCGGCGGGAATTTCTGTGCCGCGTCCGAGCCCAATCCGCTAGTCTTGCTGAATCCTGGAAGGAGCCGTCCCATGTTCGAATCCGCTGAAATCGGTCACGCCATCGACAAAGACACCTACGAAGCCGCCGTGCCCGCCCTGCGTGAAGCCTTGCTTGAAGCCCAGTTCGAGTTGCAGCAGCAAAAGCGTTTCCCGGTGATCATTTTGATCAACGGGATCGAAGGCGCCGGCAAGGGCGAGACGGTGAAGTTGCTCAACGAGTGGATGGATCCGCGCCTGATCGAAGTACGCACCTTCGATCAACAGACCGATGAAGAGCTGGCGCGGCCTCCAGCGTGGCGTTACTGGCGGATGCTGCCGGCCAAGGGGCGGATGGGAATTTTCTTCGGCAACTGGTACAGCCAGATGCTGCAGGGCCGGGTGCACGGTTTGTTCAAGGATCCGCGTCTGGATCAGGCGATTGCCGGCGCCGAGCGCATGGAAAAGATGTTCTGCGATGAAGGCGCGCTGATCTTCAAGTTCTGGTTCCACCTGTCCAAGAAACAGATGAAGGCGCGGCTCAAGGCGTTGGCCGACGACCCGCTGCACAGTTGGCGCATCAGCCCGCTGGACTGGCAGCAATCTCAGACTTACGACAAGTTCGTCAAATACGGCGAGCGTGTGTTGCGTCGCACCAGCCGCGATTACGCGCCATGGCATGTCATCGAGGGTGTCGACCCGCACTACCGCAGCCTGACGGTCGGCAAGATTCTGCTCGAAGGCCTGCAAAACGCCTTGAAGCGTCCCGATGTGCATCCCCATGAGGTCAACGCTGCACCGTTGGGGACTTCCGTCGATCAGTTGAACCTGCTCGACAGCCTCGATCTGACCCAGCGTCTGGACAAAAAAGACTACGAAGAACAACTGATCACCGAGCAGGCGCGGCTGTCGGGTTTGATGCGTGACAAACGCATGCGTCGGCATGCACTGGTGGCGGTGTTCGAAGGCAACGATGCGGCGGGCAAGGGCGGTTCGATTCGTCGGGTGGCGGCGGCACTCGATCCGCGCCAATACAGCATCGTGCCGATTGCCGCACCGACCGAAGAGGAACGGGCGCAGCCGTATCTGTGGCGGTTCTGGCGGCACATTCCGGCGCGGGGCAAATTCACCGTGTTCGACCGTTCGTGGTACGGCCGGGTGCTGGTGGAGCGTGTCGAGGGCTTTTGCAGCACCGCCGACTGGATGCGCGCCTATGGCGAGATCAATGACTTCGAGGAGCAACTGGCCGATGCCGGAGTGATCGTGGTCAAGTTCTGGCTGGCCATCGACAAGGACACGCAGATGGAACGCTTCCAGGAGCGCGAAGAAATCCCGTTCAAGCGCTTCAAGATCACCGAAGACGACTGGCGCAACCGTGACAAGTGGGACGCCTATCGTGCCGCCGTGGGCGACATGGTCGACCGCACCAGCACCGAAATCGCGCCGTGGACCCTGGTCGAGGCCAATGACAAGCGCTGGGCCCGGGTCAAGGTGCTGCGCACGATCAACCGGGCACTGGAAGAGGCTTTCGAGAAATCCGACAAGCGAGCCAAAAAGCACAAGGACTGAACCGATGGGCCCGCATACGCGAGGTGAATGATCGTCGCGGTCGGCGATTGGGTGGACTTATGCTCGTTCCACTCTCAACCGACTGCAACAATGAGGTATGCCATGCGTGAAGTGGTGATCGTCGACAGCGTACGGACCGGCCTGGCCAAGTCCTTTCGCGGCAAGTTCAACCAGACCCGTCCCGATGACATGGCGGCCCATTGCGTCAATGCGTTGCTTTCGCGCAACGACATCGACCCGGCCAGCGTCGAGGACTGCATCGTCGGCGCCGGCTCCAACGAGGGCGCTCAGGGCTACAACATCGGCCGCAACGTGGCGGTGCTCTCGCAACTGGGCACTGGCACCGCCGGCATGACCCTCAATCGTTTCTGTTCGTCGGGCTTGCAGGCGATTGCGATTGCCGCCAACCAGATCGCGTCGGGTTGCAGCGACATCATCGTCGCCGGCGGCGTCGAGTCGATCAGCCTGACCCTGAAAAGCGTCAACACCGATCACCTGATCAACCCGTTGCTCAAGCAGCAGACGCCGGGCATCTACTACACCATGGGCCAGACCGCCGAAGTGGTGGCGCGCCGTTATGGCGTCAGTCGCGAGGCGCAGGATCGTTACTCGCTGCAAAGTCAGATCCGCACCGCCCAGGCGCAGGCAGCAGGCCTGTTCAACGATGAAATCGTGCCGATGCCGGTGAAGTACCGGGTTGAAGACAAGAACAGCGGTGAAGTGCAGATCCTCGACGGCCTCGTCGACCGCGATGACTGCAATCGCCCGGACACCACCTATGAAAGCCTTGCCGGGTTGAAACCGGTGTTCGCCGAAGACGGTTCGGTGACCGCCGGCAACTCGTCGCAGTTGTCCGATGGCGCCTCGATGACGCTGGTGATGAGCCTGGAAAAAGCCCTGCAACTGGGGCTCAAGCCAAAAGCGTTTTTCCGTGGGTTCACCGTGGCCGGTTGCGAGCCGGACGAAATGGGCATCGGCCCGGTGTTTTCGGTGCCAAAGCTGCTCAAGGCCAAGGGCCTGCAGGTGGCGGATATCGATCTGTGGGAATTGAACGAAGCGTTCGCCTCGCAATGCCTGTACGCCCGTGACCGGCTGGAAATCGACAACGAGAAGTACAACGTCAACGGCGGTTCGATTTCCATCGGTCACCCGTTCGGCATGACCGGGTCACGGCAGGTCGGGCATCTGGTGCGTGAGTTGCAGCGGCGCAATCTGCGCTACGGGATCGTGACCATGTGCGTGGGCGGGGGGATGGGGGCGACCGGGTTGTTTGAGGCTGTGCGCTAGGCCTTGAACGATGCGTTGACCGGCAAATCGTAATCGCGGGCAAGCCCGCTCCTACAGTGTTCGAGTGTGCTCACAATTCAGTGGCCAACCCGGAACCTGTGGGAGAGGGCTTGCCCGCGATTGGGTTCAGCACGGCTTATCTGCCGGAATCCAGCAATTGCATCCGCGCGATGTACGCGCGGATTTCCTGCTCGGCTTTCTCGTGGCTGTCGAATGGCCCTTCGAGGGTGTTTTCCCGGGTGCTGAAATACAGTTCGCCGTTGACCCGGCACACGCGGTCGCTGCGAAAGTGCGTGGCGGGGGCGGTGTCCTGGGCGCGCATGCCTAACATGACGGGTCTCCTTGGTGAGTGATGTCCCGGGCTGGATCCAATGAGCTTATGCCTGAACCACTTATCCCGCCCGGCCAGCCGATCAACGGCCCAGCGTCAATTTTCTGCTGCGACCTGCACAGTTTCATTTGCGGCTGAAACGCAACTGTCCCTGTGTAGCGCTGGTCCGTGCGCCTAGAATGAGCGCTCCTGTCTCTGGCGCTTGGGGTTCTCATGCACGTTTCATCGGGTCGTTGGGTGTACGGCATGTTCCTGGCGTTATTGACGGCGTTTCTCTGGGGAATCCTGCCGATCAAGCTCAAGCAGGTGCTGGTGGTGATGGACCCGGTCACGGTGACCTGGTTTCGCCTGCTGGTGTCCGGCGGTTGCCTGTTCATTTATCTGGCCGCGACCAAACGCTTGCCCAGTCGCAAGGTGCTCGGGCGGAAGGGCGGCTGGCTGGTGCTGATGGCGGTGCTCGGGCTGGTGGGCAATTACGTGCTGTACCTCATGGGCCTGAACCTGCTCAGCCCCGGCACTGCGCAACTGGTGGTGCAGATGGGGCCGATCATGTTGCTGATCGCCAGTCTGTTTGTGTTCAAGGAACGCTTCAGTATCGGTCAGGGCATTGGCCTGGCGGTGCTGCTGATCGGGTTCGCGCTGTTCTTCAATCAGCGTCTGGCGGAATTGCTCACGTCTTTGTCTGATTACACCGCTGGTGTGTTGCTGGTGCTGCTCGCTTCGACCGTCTGGACCTTCTATGCGCTGGGCCAGAAGCAATTGCTGACGGTGTGGAATTCGTTGCAGGTGATGATGGTGATCTACCTGTTCTGCGCCCTGTTGCTGACACCTTGGGTGCATCCGCTCGAAGCACTTTCGCTGAACCCGTTGCAGGGCTGGCTGCTGCTGGCGTGCTGCATGAACACCCTGATCGCCTACGGCGCATTTGCCGAGGCGCTGGCGCATTGGGAAGCTTCGCGGGTCAGTGCGACGCTGGCGATCACGCCGTTGGTGACGTTCGGTGCGGTGGCCGTGGCGGCGGGGGTGTGGCCCGAGTATGTGCATGCCGAGCAAATCAATCTGCTGGGGTATGGCGGGGCGGTGCTGGTGGTGCTGGGGTCGGCACTGGTAGCGCTGGGGCCTTCGCTGATTGCCGGGCTCAAGGCCCGGCGGGCGAAACTGTTGGTCGGATGACCTTCCCATGCCGGGCACGGGAAGGATCGGCATGACTCAGCCCTTGGCACCGGCCTCGATCATGTTTTCCGGCCGCACCCAGGCATCGAACTCCTCATCGGTCAGATAGCCCAGCTCCAGCGCCGCTTCGCGCAGGGTCTTGCCTTCGCTGTAGGCCTTCTTGGCGATTTCCGCCGACTTGTCGTAGCCGATGTGCGGGTTCAGCGCCGTCACCAGCATCAGGCCGCGTTCCAGATGCTTCGCCATGACTTCGGCATCCGGTTCCAGCCCGGCGATGCAATGCTGCTGGAAGTTGCTGCAACCATCGGCCAGCAGGCGGATCGATTGCAGCAGGTTATGAATGATCACCGGTTTGAACACGTTCAACTGCA
This sequence comes from Pseudomonas sp. GW456-12-1-14-TSB6, assembly GCF_059424205.1. Taxonomy (NCBI): domain Bacteria; kingdom Pseudomonadati; phylum Pseudomonadota; class Gammaproteobacteria; order Pseudomonadales; family Pseudomonadaceae; genus Pseudomonas; species Pseudomonas sp. GW456-12-1-14-TSB6. Next base: position 33,090 of record NZ_JBWKZE010000034.1, on the reverse strand, counting down.
AGTGACCCTGACTGGCGGCGAAACCGATCGCCACGTCATTGCCCAGCACCTGACAAGCGAGCATCGACAACGCCTCGCACTGGGTCGGGTTGACCTTGCCGGGCATGATCGAACTGCCTGGTTCGTTGGCCGGCAAGCGCACTTCGGCAAACCCTGCGCGAGGGCCGGAGCCCAGCAGTCGCAGGTCGTTGGCGATTTTCATCAGCGCCACGGCGAGGGTTTTCAGGGCGCCGGAGAGGGTGGTCAGCGGTTCATGGCCGGCGAGGGCGGCGAACTTGTTCGGTGCGGTGACGAATGGCAGACCGGACAACGCCGCCAGTTCAGCGGCAATCGCTTCGCCGAAACCGTGGGGCGAGTTGAGCCCGGTACCGACGGCCGTGCCGCCCTGCGCCAGTTCGCAGACTGCGGGCAGCGCCGCGCGGATCGCCCGTTCGGCGTAATCCAGTTGCGCTATGAATCCGGAGATTTCCTGGCCGAAGGTGATCGGCGTGGCGTCCATCATGTGGGTGCGGCCGGTCTTCACCAGTTTCATGTGCCGCGCTGACAGCTCGGCCAGACCGCCCGACAGCTCGGCGATGGCTGGCAGTAGTTGCGTCTGTACCGCTTGCGCGGTGGCGATGCTCATGGCCGTGGGGAAGCAATCGTTGGAGCTCTGCGAGCGGTTGACGTGATCGTTGGGGTGCACCGGCGTCTTGCCGCCGCGTGGGTTGCCGGCCAGTTCGTTGGCGCGGCCGGCGATCACTTCGTTGGCGTTCATATTGCTTTGCGTACCGCTGCCGGTCTGCCAGACCACCAGCGGGAACTGGTCGTCGTGCTGGCCGTCGAGCACTTCGTCGGCGGCCTGTTCGATCAGGCGGGCGATGTCGGCAGGCAGGTCGCCGTTGCGGTCGTTGACCCGGGCCGCGGCTTTCTTGATCAGGGCCAGGGCGTGCAGTACCGGCAATGGCATGCGTTCCTGACCGATGGCGAAGTTGATCAGCGAGCGTTGCGTCTGAGCGCCCCAGTAAGCGTCGTCCGGGACCTCGATCTGGCCCAGGCTGTCGGTTTCGATACGGCTCATCGTGCACACTCCTGTTGGTCTGTTTGCGCAGTTTAGGCCGGTGTCGGCCCGGGTGGTTCCATCCGGTCGATTGTTGACCGGCAAATCCCCGCCAATCAAGCGCGGCAAGGGCCGGGGGTTGAGCCGCAGCGTTATTCAGGCGCAGAATGGTCGCCCTTGGGGTTTTACCTCGCCTAGCTGAAAAGGAAACTCGATGACTCGTCTTCGTGCCATCTGCACCGCGGTTGCCCTGGTTTGCGCCAGCGGCCAGGTGCTTGCCGATACCGCCAGCCACAACGCCAGTGCCGAAGCTTTCCTGACCCTGGCGCACGCTGACAAGCTGGGCACTCCGGTGTACATGCAGGTTCAGCAGATGTTCGCCCAGCGTTTTGAACAGACCAAGGCGCCGGAATCCAAGAAAGCCGTCCTGGATACCTATCAGGCCAAGGCCAACGCCGCTCTGGACCAGGCCATTGGCTGGAACAAGCTGAAACCGGACATGGTCAAGCTCTACACCAGCAACTTCAGCGAATCCGAGCTGAAAGACCTGGTCGCGTTCTACCAGTCGCCACTGGGCAAGAAAGTCCTGGAAAAAATGCCGCAGCTGACCCAGCAATCGGCCCAGATGACCCAGGCCAAACTGGAAAGCGCCGTACCGGTGGTCAACAAGCTGCTGGACGACATGACCAACGAGCTGGCACCGAAAGGCGCAGCGCCGGCCAAGAAGAAGTAAGCGGAGTTCTTGATGACCATGCAACAACGCATCGAATCGACGCTGGCGCTGCTTCAGCCTGAGCATCTGCAAGTGCTGGACGAAAGCCACATGCACAGTCGCGGGTTGCAGACCCACTTCAAGGCAGTGGTGGTCAGTGCGCAGTTCGAAGGCCTGAACCGGGTCAAGCGCCACCAGAAAGTCTACGGCACGCTCGGCGAGCTGATGGGCGAGTTCCATGCGTTGGCGCTGCACACCTACACCCCGCAGGAATGGGCAGAGACAGGCGTCGCTCCGGCGTCGCCGACCTGTGCCGGCGGCAGCAAGCATTGAGCCTTGCAGCAATGAACTGAGGTTTTTTGCTAGAATCCGCAACGCGCCGCTGACCCGGCGCGTTTTTTTTCGCATCCGGTTCACCCTTTACGAGGGTAGCCACCTGGAGAAATACCCATGACACAACCGATTGTCGTGGCGGCACTGTACAAGTTCGTCACCCTCGAAGATTACGTCAACCTGCGCGAGCCCCTGCTGCAAGCGATGGTCGACAACGGCATCAAAGGCACCCTGCTGATCGCCGAAGAAGGCATCAACGGCACGGTTTCCGGCAGCCGTGAAGGCATCGACGGCCTGCTGGCCTGGTTGCGCAACGATCCGCGCATGGTCGATATCGATCACAAGGAATCGTACTGCGATGAGCAGCCGTTCTACCGCACCAAGGTCAAGCTCAAGAAAGAGATCGTGACCCTGGGCGTCGAAGGCGTCGACCCGAACAAGAAGGTCGGCACCTACGTCGAGCCCAAGGACTGGAATGCGCTGATCAGCGACCCGGAAGTGCTGCTGATCGACACCCGCAACGATTACGAAGTCTCGATCGGCACCTTCGAAGGCGCCATCGATCCGAAAACCACCAGTTTTCGCGAATTCCCCGACTACATCAAAGAACACTTCGATCCGGCCGTGCACAAGAAGGTCGCGATGTTCTGCACCGGCGGCATCCGCTGTGAAAAAGCCTCGAGCTACATGCTCGGCGAAGGCTTCGAAGAGGTTTACCACCTCAAGGGCGGCATCCTGAAGTACCTCGAAGAGGTGCCGCAGGAAGAAACCAAATGGCAGGGCGACTGCTTCGTCTTCGACAACCGTGTGACCGTGCGTCATGACCTGAGCGAAGGCGACTACGATCAGTGCCACGCCTGCCGTACCCCGGTCAGCGTTGAAGATCGCGCCTCCGAGCATTACGTGGCCGGCATCAGCTGCCCGCATTGCTGGGACACCCTGAGCGAGAAGACCCGCCGCAGCGCCATCGACCGCCAGAAGCAGATCGAACTGGCAAAAGCGCGCAACATGCCGCACCCGATCGGCTACAACTATAAGCAAGCATCCACCGAGGCTTAATCATGTCTGCACGCCTGCTCTATGTGATGGATCCGATGTGTTCGTGGTGCTGGGGATTTGCCCCGGTGGCCAAGGCATTGGTGGAGCAGGCGCAGGCAGCCGGGGTGGAACTGCACCTGGTGGTCGGCGGATTGCGCACCGGCAGTGGAGCGGCGCTGGAACCGACCACCCGGCGCTACATTCTCGAACACTGGCAGGCGGTCACCGAGGCCACCGGCCAGCCGTTCAAGCTGGAAGGCGCGTTGCCGGACGGTTTTGTCTACGACACCGAACCTGCCTGCCGGGCCATCGTCACCGCGCGCAGCCTGGCGCCGGATTGCGCGTGGAAACTGGTCGGGTTGATCCAGCACGCGTTTTACGCCGAAGGTCGTGATGTCACTCAGGCCAGCGTTCTGGTGGAGCTGGCCGAGAAGGCCGGCGTCCCGCGTATCGAATTTGCTGCCCTGTTTGATCATGCCGATCAGCACAAGGCGACCCAGGCCGATTTCACTTGGGTTCAGGATCTGGGCATCGCCGGATTCCCGACCCTGCTCGCCGAACGCAACGGCCAACTGGCGTTGCTGACCAACGGCTACCAGCCGCTCAGTGAACTGTCGCCGCTGCTCGGTCGATGGCTGGAGCGCGCGGCCTGTGTCTGACCCGGCCGATGACACGCCAGCCGTCAAGCGTGTCGACCGGCTGAGCTGGGCTGAAGTCCGGCGATTGGCACTTCATCACAAAAAATCCCTGTGGATTGCCAACGGCGTGGCCGTACTGGCGACGCTGTGCAGCGTGCCGATTCCGCTGCTGTTGCCGTTGCTGGTGGACGAAGTCCTGCTCGGCCATGGCGATGCTGCGCTGAAAGTCATGAACCACGTGCTGCCCTCAATGTGGCAGCAAGCGGCGGGCTACATCGGCCTGATGCTGGTGGTGACGCTGACCCTGCGCTGCAGCGCCCTGTGTTTTGGCGTGTTGCAGGCGCGGTTGTTTGCGCGGCTGGCCAAGGACATCGTTTATCGCATTCGCGTGCGTTTGATTGAACGACTCAAACGGATCTCCCTCGGCGAATACGAAAGCCTGGGCAGCGGCACGGTCACCACGCACCTGGTCACCGACCTGGACACCCTCGACAAGTTTGTCGGCGAAACCCTCAGCCGTTTTCTGGTGGCGATGCTGACGCTGGTCGGCACCGCCAGCATCCTGATGTGGATGCACTGGAAACTGGCGCTGCTGATCCTGCTGTTCAACCCCTTGGTGATTTACGCCACGGTGCAGTTGGGCAAGCGGGTCAAGCATCTGAAGAAACTGGAGAACGACAGCACCTCGCGCTTCACTCAGGCACTGAGCGAAACCCTCGATGCAATCCAGGAAGTGCGCGCCGGCAACCGCCAGGGCTTCTTCCTCGGACGGCTGGGGCTGCGTGCGCAGGAAGTGCGCAACTACGCGGTAAATTCGCAGTGGAAGACTGACGCCTCCAACCGCGCGAGTGGCCTGCTGTTCCAGTTCGGTATCGACATCTTCCGCGCGGCGGCCATGTTGACGGTGCTGTTTTCCGACCTGTCGATCGGGCAGATGCTCGCGGTGTTCAGCTACCTTTGGTTCATGATCGGCCCGGTCGAACAGCTGCTGAACCTGCAATACGCCTACTACGCCGCCGGCGGAGCGCTGTCGCGGATCAACGAACTGCTGGCCCGCGCCGACGAGCCGCAATACCCCGGCGGCGTCGATCCGTTCAAGGGCCGCGATACCGTCGGGATTCAGGTGCAGGGGCTGAGCTTCGGTTATGGCGACGAACTGGTGCTGGATCAATTGAACCTGTCCATCGCCCCCGGTGAGAAAGTAGCGATTGTCGGCGCCAGCGGCGGCGGCAAAAGCACCCTCGTGCAATTGCTGCTGGGCCTGTACACACCGCTGGCCGGGACGATCCGTTTCGGTGGGTCGACCCAGCAGGAAATCGGCCTGGAAACGGTTCGGGAAAATGTCGCGGTGGTGCTGCAGCATCCGGCGCTGTTCAACGACACCGTACGCGCCAACCTGACCATGGGCCGTACCCGCAGTGACGAAGCCTGCTGGCAGGCACTGGAAATCGCCCAGCTCGAACCCACCATCCGCGCCTTGCCGGACGGCCTGGACAGCATCGTCGGCCGCTCCGGCGTGCGTCTGTCCGGCGGCCAACGGCAACGTCTGGCCATCGCCCGGATGATCCTCGCCGAGCCCAAAGTGGTGATCCTCGACGAGGCGACGTCAGCCCTCGACGCCGCCACCGAATACAACCTGCACCAGGCCATGGCGCGCTTCCTCCATGGCCGCACCACGCTGATCATTGCCCACCGCCTGTCAGCGGTAAAGCAGGCGGACCGGGTGCTGGTGTTCGACGGCGGGCAAGTGGCCGAGGATGGCGACCATCAGCAACTGATTGCCGATGGTGGGTTGTACGCCAAGCTGTATGGGCATTTGCAGCGGTTGTAGGTCAGCCCTGCAACACCTTGAGTCTTTGACATATCGTTCGCATTACGCTTTTTTTGGTGTGCAGGCATTGGCGTGTGCCTGCCTGTCGAGCAATAACGAAGTGCTGATGCTGCGCCTGGGGGCGCAGCTCTGCCCGGGTAGTTTTGCGTGTAATTGAAGCTCGGTATGAGCGCCTGTAACGAAGGTCTGAAGTACCTGGTGAATCGTTCTCACCAGTGACCATGGCCATGCATAAGTCTATTCTGCGTTTGTCCTGAACTGAGGCGGATCCGTCGCTTGCCGGAACCCCGAACGCCTCCTAGTCTTGGGGGGATGCTCGCAAAGAGAAGGACGACCAGGCAGTGCTCATGCAAGGAATCCCATGAAGCAAAAGCGGACTCTCGGAACGCCACGGTTGTTGGGCATCGTCTGGCCATTCATTGCCGTCGTGTTGTTTCAAGCCTTGCTGGGGGGCGTGAGCCTTTACGTCCTGTCAGCCGTTCGCGGCTATGTCGCGGGCGAAAGTCTCTGGTCCAAGGGCCAGAAAGACGCGATCTATTACCTTAACCTGTACGCCGACAGTCGTGACGAGGCGATCTACCTCAAGTACCAGAACGCCATTGCCGTGCCTCAGGGCGGTCATCAATTGCGTCTGGCACTGGACAAGCAACCGCCCGACCTGCAGGCGGCACGCGAAGGCATTCTCAAGGGCGGCAACCATCCCGACGACGTTTCCAGCCTGATCTGGCTGTACCTGAATTTCCGTCACTTCAGTTATCTCGAAACCGCCATCGACCGCTGGACGCTGGGCGATGCCTATCTGGTGGAGCTCGATGGCGTGGCGCAGGAGATGCATCAGCGCATCACCGCCAATGCCGCCACCGAGGCCGATATCCGCCGCTGGAAGGACCGGATTTTTGCCATTAATGACGGGGTGACTCCGGCCGCCAAGGCGTTCAGCGATGCCCTGGGTGAAGGCTCGCGAATGATCCTGCGCCTGCTGCTGTTCACCAACCTCGCCACCGCGCTGGGCCTGATCGTGCTGGCGCTGCTGCGCACCCGCAAGTTGCTCAAGCAACGGCATGCCTTTGCCGAAGCGCTGCAACTGGAAAAGGACCGTGCGCACGTCACGTTGCACTCGATTGGCGACGGGGTGATCACCACCGACGTGAGCGGGGCCATCGAATACATGAACCCCGCCGCCGAAGCCCTGACCCACTGGAAAGCCGAACAGGCGGCCGGGCTGCCCCTCGCGGCACTGTTCAATCTGCTGGACGACAACGCCCAGACCGAGGGGCTGACCCTGATCGAGCATATTCTCAGCGGTCAGCTCAGCGGTGGCAGTGAACACTCCAAGCTGATTCAGCGGCTCGATGGCAGTACCGTGTCGGTGACTCTGGTCGGGGCTCCGATCCGCAATTCCGACAAGGTCAGCGGCACCGTGCTGGTGCTGCATGACATGACCCAGGAGCGGCAATACATCGCCAATCTGTCGTGGCAGGCCACCCACGATGCACTGACCGGGCTGGCCAACCGTCGCGAGTTCGAATACCGCCTCGAACAGGCCCTGCATAACCTGACGCGACAGGCCGGGCGGCATGCGCTGATGTTCCTTGATCTCGATCAGTTCAAACTGGTCAACGACACCTGCGGGCATGCGGCCGGCGATGAATTGCTGCGGCATATCTGCGCGTTGCTGCAATCCGGCTTGCGCGAGGGTGACACCCTGGCGCGGCTGGGGGGGGACGAGTTCGGCATCCTGCTGGAGAACTGTGCCCCGGAGGCCGCCGAGAAGATCGCGGAGAGTTTGCGCCAGACCGTACAGAACCTGCATTTCGTCTGGAAGGGGCGGCCGTTCCTGACCACGGTGAGCATTGGCCTGGTGCATGTGGCGCAGACGCCGACCACCCTCGAAGCCTCGTTGCGGGCTGCCGACATGGCCTGCTACATGGCCAAGGAAAAGGGCCGCAATCGGGTGCAGGTCTACCATGCCGACGACTCGGAACTGTCCCTGCGCTTCGGCGAGATGGCCTGGGTTCAACGTCTGCACATGGCACTGGAAGAAAACCGCTTTTGTCTCTACGCCCAGGAAATCGCGCCATTGGGCTCGGTTGCCGGTGGTACCCGCGGGCACATCGAGATTCTGCTGCGTCTGCATGATGAAGCGGGCCGGATGATTCTCCCGGACAGTTTCATACCGGCGGCCGAGCGTTACGGATTGATGACATCGCTGGATCGCTGGGTTGTGCAGAATGTATTTAAGGTTATTGCCCAATGTATTAACGATAAGTGTCAGGGTCCTCTGGCAATGTGTGCGATTAATCTTTCAGGCATTACTATCGGAGATGACGCGTTCTTGCACTTTCTGCGGGAACAGTTTGATAACTACGGCATACCGCCTGAAATGATTTGTTTTGAAATTACAGAAACCAGTGCCATTGCAAATCTGGGTAGTGCAATCAGATTTATCAATGAACTCAAAGGCTTGGGTTGTTACTTTTCCCTGGATGATTTTTGCGCCGGAATGTCTTCATTCGCTTATCTGAAACATTTGCCTGTAGACTTCCTGAAGATCGACGGGAGTTTCGTAAAGGATATGCTGGACGACCCGATTAACCGCGCTATGGTCGAAGTGATCAATCACATCGGGCATGTCATGGGTAAGCAGACAATTGCCGAGTTTGTCGAGACAGCGCAGATCGAGCAGGCATTGCTTGAAATCGGCGTGGATTACGCTCAGGGTTATGTTATTGAACGCCCGCAGTTGTTTACCTGTGACAGTTTGCAAAGTCGGCCCGCCAGACCGCAGCCGTTGTTGTTCAAGGCGCCTGGCACATTCCGTTGAAGTCTCTTGCCGATCCTTACAATCACAAATCAAAAGGAGCCGAACAGTGATCGACACATTCAACCGAACCGGACCACTCATGGAAGCTGCAAGTTATCCCGCCTGGGCGCAACAGTTGATCCAGGATTGCAGCGAGAGCAAACGCCGGGTTGTCGAACATGAACTTTATCTGCGCATGCGTGATAACAAGCTCAGCGCCAGAACCATGCGCCAGTACCTGATCGGGGGCTGGCCCGTCGTTGAGCAATTCGCGTTGTACATGGCGCAGAACCTGACCAAAACCAAATTCGCCCGCCACCCGGGCGAGGACATGGCGCGGCGCTGGCTGATGCGCAACATCCGCGTCGAACTCAACCACGCCGATTATTGGGTGCACTGGAGCCGGGCCCATGGGGTGAGCCTGGAAGATCTGCAAGCGCAACAAGTGCCACCGGAGTTGCATGCTCTGAGCCACTGGTGCTGGCACACCAGTTCGGCGGATTCACTGATCGTGGCCATCGCGGCCACCAACTACGCCATCGAAGGCGCAACCGGGGAGTGGTCGGCGCTGGTGTGTTCGACGGGTGTCTATGCCGCCGCTTTCCCTGAAGAAGATCGCAAACGGGCCATGAAGTGGCTGAAGATGCACGCCCAGTACGATGACGCGCACCCGTGGGAAGCGCTGGAGATTATCTGCACCCTCGCCGGGCTAAACCCGAGCAAAGCCTTGCAGGCGGAACTGCGACAGGCCATCTGCAAGAGTTACGACTACATGTACCTGTTCCTTGAGCGCTGCATGCAGCTTGAGCTGTCGGAGCGGGTGTTGGTCGGGCGTGAGCGTCGGGCGCTGGTCGAGAGCTGATTTGGGCGACACCCATAAAAAAACGGGAGCCTTGGCTCCCGTTTTTTGTTGGCGCAGAAAATCTAGCCTGCCATGGTCAGGCGATTGCGGCCTTCGCGCTTGGCGACATAGAGCGCGCTGTCGGCGCGACGCAACAGGCTGTCGGCGGATTCGCCCGGCAACAGGGTCGAGCAGCCGAGGCTCACGGTCAGTTCGATCAATTGATTATTGGCGTAGTAATCCTGGGTCTGCGCCGCCTGACGAAGGCGCTCGCCGACCATGGCGGCCGCATCGCGACCGGTGTTGGACAGCAGGATCAGAAATTCTTCCCCGCCATAACGGAACACCATGTCGACATTGCGCAACTGGCCCTTGATTGACGCGGCCACGGCTTTGAGGACGTCATCGCCGGCGCTGTGACCATGAAGGTCGTTGACCTGTTTGAAGTGGTCGATATCCAGCATCAGCACCGACAGTGGTTGCAGGTGCCGGCGCGACATTTCGATTTCTCGCAGCAGCGTCTGCTCCATCGCAATGCGGTTACCGGCTCCGGTCAACGGATCACGCAGGGCGCTCTGAGTGGCGGCGCGGTAAAGCAATGCATTGCGCATCGGGTACAGCAGGGCCGACAGCAGTGATTCGAGATAACCCAGTTCCTGTTCGTTGAAGCGCTGGTTGCGGCGGAACACCAACTCACCCATATGCTCGCCTTCGTGGCTGAGGCTATAGCTGGCCGAATGGTGCCCGCGAGCACCGAACTCCAGGCGCAGGTCGCTGCCGTCGTGCACGTAGGTCAGGGCGTCCAGGGGCACCAGGCGCTGAACTTCGCGGAAAAACAGACCGAGGATGCGTTGAGGCTCAAGGCTGGTTTGCAGTTGCAGGCTCATGTGCTGGCGCAATTGCGCCAGGCTGACAGGTCGCGCCAGCAGGGGAGGCTGCTGACCAAAGCCCAGGCGTTGCAATTTGGCACTGTCGAAGTCAATTGCAGTGGTCTGGGAGGGTGATTTCATATGGCGTGAGCCCCTAAGCAGTAAGTCTGTCTTACAGGCTGGGTGAGAGCGGCTATGGGCTGCGCGTCATACTGATCCATCAGTCCCGTAGGACATTTGGGGTAAGTTTAGTCTGCCCGATGACGATTAGTCAGCTATCGCATCAGGCCCTGCCCGGCTGCCTTCACACGGCGTGCTTTGAGGAGATGTAGAGCGAAAGTCATGCCATACGGTTCATATTTTTTGAAAACCGTTGAGAATCAATAGTTTGGATTTTTTAGAGCGGAGTAGGTGGTGGTTGTTTGACAGAGTTGGAGGTACTGAAGGCGGCAATTGCCTGCCGCGACGGGATTCCGTCACGGCAACAATTGCGACGTATGGCATTACTGGGCGTTGAAGGCCTGGCCATTGATACCCGTGCTGTCCGGGCCCATCAGGTACAGATAGACCGGCATGATTTCTTCCGGTGTCGGGTTGTTCAGTGGGTTCTCACCGGGGTACGCCTGTGCGCGCATGCTCGTGCGGGTGCCGCCCGGATTGATGCTGTTTGAGCGTACCGGCGCCACGCCGTCGATTTCATCGGCCAGAGTCTGCATCAACCCTTCAGTGGCAAACTTCGACACGCCATAAGCGCCCCAGTAAGCCCGGCCCTTGCGCCCGACGCTGCTGGAGGTGAACACCACCGAAGCATCCTGTGAAAGCTTCAGCAGCGGCAGCAGGGTGCTGGTCAGCATGAACATCGCGTTGACGTTGACCTGCATGACACGCATGAAGTTTTCACCGGACAACTGCTCGATCGGCGTGCGCGGCCCAATGATCGAGGCGTTGTGCAACAGGCCGTCGAGGTGGCCGAACTCGGTCTCGATCATCGCCGCCAGCTCATCGTATTGATGGGGCAGGGCGGTTTCGAGGTTGAACGGGATCACGGCGGGCTGTGGATGCCCGGCTGCTTCGATCTCGTCATAGACCTGGGTCAGATTGGCTTCGGTCTTGCCCAGCAGCAGCACGGTCGCGCCGTGGGCGGCGTATGTCCTGGCGGCCGCCGCACCGATGCCACGACCGGCACCGGTGACCAGAATGACCCGATCCTTGAGCAATTCGGGGCGAGCGGTGTAATCAAACATAAAAAACCTCATCAAGAGTCAGATCGTTCCCCTGCGCAGCAAAGGAATGCAGCCAACGACGCTCCGCGTCAGGTCTCAGCAGCTGCAGAGTGCGTTATCCAGCACCTTGCGCAATTCCAGCGGATGATCCACCACCACGTCCGCGCCCCAGTGCCGAGGGTTGTCGTCCGGGTGGATGTAGCCATAGGTCACGGCAGCGGTTTTGGTGCCGGCGTCACGGCCGGATTCGATATCGCGCAAATCATCGCCGATGAACAGGACGGTCGACGGATCCAGATCAAGCATCTTGCAGGCCAGGGTCAGCATCTCGGGATCCGGCTTGCTGTTCTTCACGTGATCCGGGCAGATCAGCAGCGCGGAGCGCTCGGCCAGCCCCAGTTGCTGCATGATCGGCTCGGCGAAGCGCAGCGGCTTGTTGGTGACCACGCCCCAGACCAGATTGGCCTTCTCGATGTCGGTCAGCAATTCGCCCATGCCGTCGAACAGCTTGCTGTGCACGGCGCAGCCCACCAGATAGCGCTCGAGGAACTCCAGGCGCAACTCCTCGAAGCCCGGCGACTCCGGATCCATCGAGAACGTCACCGCGACCATGGCCTTGGCGCCGCCGGAGATTTCATCGCGGATGTGTTTGTCGTTCATCGGCGGCAAGCCGCGATCCGCGCGCATCGCCTGGCAGATGGCGATGAAGTCCGGCGCGGTGTCGAGCAGAGTGCCGTCCATGTCGAAAAGGACTGCTCTGATGGCCATCGGCTTACTCCTCGCGCAGGGTCTGGATCATGTAGTTGACGTCAACGTCCGCCGCCAGCTTGTAGTGCTTGGTCAGCGGGTTGTAGGTCAGACCGATGATGTCCTTGACGGTCAGGCCGGCCATGCCGCTCCAGGCGCCCAGCTCGGACGGGCGAATGAATTTCTTGAAATCGTGAGTGCCGCGCGGCAGCAGCTTCATGATGTATTCGGCACCGATGATGGCGAACAGGTAGGCCTTCGGGTTGCGGTTGATGGTGGAGAAGAACACCTGGCCGCCGGGCTTGACCATGCGGAAGCAGGCGCGGATCACCGAGGACGGGTCCGGTACGTGCTCGAGCATTTCCAGGCAGGTGACGACGTCGAACTGCTCGGGCATTTCTTCGGCCAGGGCTTCGGCGGTGATCTGACGGTATTCGACGTTCACGCCGGATTCCAGCTGATGCAGTTGCGCGACCGCCAGTGGCGCTTCGCCCATGTCGATACCGGTCACGGTCGCGCCGCGCTGGGCCATGGCTTCGCTGAGAATGCCGCCGCCGCAACCGACGTCGAGGACCTTCTTGCCGGCCAGATTGACACGCTCGTCAATCCAGTTGACCCGCAGCGGGTTGATGTCGTGCAGCGGTTTGAACTCGCTTTCGCGGTCCCACCAGCGGTGGGCCAGGGCTTCGAATTTGGCGATTTCGGCGTGGTCGACGTTGCTCATGATTCAATCCTCTAAAACTTGAAAAAGGCTGTAGCCCCGGAGTGTGCCCCGGGGTGTTTACGATTCGGTGTGGCCGCTGATGCGTCGGCCCCAGGCCCGGGCGGTTTCGCCGAGCTGTTGTTCGTCCAGTCGGGTCAGGCGGCGGTCGTCGAGCAACTGCTTGCCGGCGACCCACAGGTGTTTCACGCAGTCGCGGCCGGTGGCGTATATAAGCTGCGAGACCGGGTCATAGATCGGTTGTTGCGCCAGGCCGGACAGGTCGAAGGCGACGATGTCTGCGGCCTTGCCGAGCTCCAGCGAGCCGGTCTCGGCTTCGATTCCCAGGGCTCGCGCGCCGTTCAGCGTGGCCATGCGCAGCGCCCGGTGGGCGTCCAGTGCGGTGGCCGAGCCGGCGACAGCCTTGGCCAGCAGGGCGGCGGTGCGGGTTTCGCCCAGCAGATCCAGGTCATTGTTGCTCGCGGCGCCATCGGTGCCGACCGCGACGTTGACCCCGGCCTGCCACAGGCGCTCCACCGGGCAGAAGCCGCTGGCCAGTTTCAGGTTCGACTCCGGGCAATGGATCACGCTGGTGTTGCTTTCTACCAGCAACGCCAGGTCGTCATCGCTGATCTGGGTCATGTGCACGGCCTGGAAACGCGGGCCGAGCAGGCCGAGACGACCGAGGCGGGCCAGCGGGCGTTCGCCGCGCTGTTCGACCGCTTGCTGCACTTCGAACGCGGTTTCGTGGACATGCATGTGGATCGAGGCGTCCAGCTCTTCGGCAATCACGCGGATTTTTTCCAGGTTCTCGTCGCCCACGGTGTAGGGTGCATGAGGGCCGAAAGTGATCTTGATGCGCTCGTGATGCTTCAGGTCGCCGAACAGTTCGACGCCCTGACGAATGGCTTCATCGGCGCTGGCGGCACCCGGAATCGGGAAGTCGAGGATCGGAATCGCGATCTGCGCACGGATTCCGCTGTTGTGCACGCGCTCGCTGGCAACCTTGGGGAAGAAGTACATGTCCGAGAAACAGGTGATGCCACCTTTTATCTGCTCGGCGATGGCCAGATCGGTGCCGTCACGCACAAAATCTTCATCGACCCATTTGCCCTCGGCCGGCCAGATGTGGTTTTCCAGCCAGGTCATCAGCGGCAGATCGTCGGCCAGACCACGGAACAGCGTCATCGCGGCGTGGCCGTGGGCGTTGATCAGGCCGGGGCTGAGCAGCACGTCCGGCAGATCGCGGACTTCGGCGGCGTTACACTTCAGCGCTTCGGCACGCGGGCCGATGAACACGATGCGGCCGTCGCGAATGCCCAGGCCGTGCTCCTTGAGCACAACGCCTGCGGGTTCGACGGGTACCAGCCAGGTCGGCAGCAATAATAAGTCGAGCGCAATGGCAGGTTTCGGCATCGAGGGTCGGTTCCAGTGCTTTTGTAAAGGATGGCGAAGTATACCCGAGCGTCTTCGCGGGGGGATCGCTATAATCGGCGGCTTTTGTTCATGAGTGCGGGGTGAGGGATGCGCGATCGACTGTTGGCTGCGGAGAAAGTAAAGGCCATCGATTGGCGTGATGGCGCGCTCCACCTGCTGGATCAGCGCGTTTTGCCGTTCGAGGAAAACTGGGTCGCCTACACCAGCGCCGCCGGCGTGGCCGAAGCGATTCGTTCGATGGTGGTGCGCGGTGCGCCGGCTATCGGCATCAGTGCCGCCTACGGCATCGTGCTGGCGGCCCGTGCCCGGATTGCCGAGGGCGGCGACTGGTACGCGGCGCTGGAAGAGGATTTCATGCTGCTGGCCGATTCCCGTCCAACGGCGGTCAACCTGTTCTGGGCGTTGAACCGCATGCACGACCGGCTGGATCGTTTGAAGGAAAACGCCGATCCGCTGGTGGCGCTGGAAGCCGAAGCCATCGCCATCCATGAAAGCGATCGCGAAGCCAACCTGACCATGGCCCAGCTCGGTGTCGACCTGATCCGCAAGCATCAGGGCAATGCCCAGGCGATTCTGACGCACTGCAACACCGGCGCCTTGGCTACCGGCGGTTTCGGCACGGCGCTCGGGGTGATTCGTGCCGCATTCATCGAAGGCATGGTCGAGCGCGTCTACGCCGACGAGACCCGGCCGTGGCTGCAAGGCTCGCGCCTGACCGCGTGGGAACTGGCCAACGAAGGCATTCCGGTGACCCTGAATGCTGACTCCGCTGCCGCGCACATCATGAAAACCAAAGGCGTGACCTGGGTGATCGTCGGCGCCGACCGGATTACCGCCAACGGTGACGTGGCGAACAAGATCGGCACCTATCAACTGGCGGTCAACGCCATGCACCACGGCGTGCGTTTCATGGTGGTGGCGCCGAGCTCGACCATCGACATGAATCTGGCCAGCGGTGATGACATTCCGATCGAAGAACGCGATGGCGCCGAGTTGCTGGAGGTTGGCGGCAAACGTGTCGGGGCTGACGTTGAGGCGTTCAACCCGGTGTTTGACGTGACCCCGGCGGACCTGATCGATGCGATCGTCACCGAAAAAGGCATCGTCGAGCGCCCGGATACCGCGAAAATGGCGCAGTTGATGTGCCGCAAGCGCCTGCATTGATTGGCTTGATGTCTGCGTTATCTTCTTCGCGAGCAGGCTCGCTCCCACAGGTTTTGTGATCGCCGCAGAACCCTGTTGGAGCGAGCTTGCTCGCGAAGGGGTCTTGAAAGTCAATAAACATCCGTAATTTCGTACCGAAATTTGCATTCAGGGAGGCTCTGAGCCTCTCTCGTCCCCGTTAAGCCTGTCATCGGTCATCTAACTATGCTCCATGCGCATCTGGGGGATAGGTGCGTGGCGGCTCTTGTGATAACATCCGGCGTTTTCCGAGGCAGTCCCACGGGGTTGTCTTCACTGCGCAAATCCAGGGTCAACTTGTCGATTTGTCGTAAGTCGACGCATGGCACTCGGCCTGCATCGACGAGCTTCGTGCGTCCCCTATGGATATGGCGAAGTTTCACCAGAAAAAGGAATCAGGCTTCTCATGGGCGAACTGGCCAAAGAAATCCTCCCGGTCAATATCGAAGACGAGCTGAAACAGTCCTATCTCGACTACGCGATGAGCGTGATCGTCGGTCGTGCACTGCCGGATGCGCGCGATGGCTTGAAGCCCGTGCACCGTCGCGTGCTGTTCGCGATGAGCGAGCTGGGCAACGACTTCAACAAGCCGTACAAGAAATCTGCCCGTGTCGTCGGTGACGTGATCGGTAAGTATCACCCGCACGGTGATACCGCGGTGTACGACACCATCGTCCGCATGGCGCAGCCATTCTCCCTGCGTTACCTGCTGGTCGACGGCCAGGGCAACTTCGGTTCGGTGGACGGCGACAACGCCGCGGCCATGCGATACACCGAAGTGCGCATGACCAAGCTGGCGCACGAGCTGCTGGCCGACCTGCACAAGGAAACCGTGGACTGGGTGCCGAACTATGACGGCACCGAACTGATCCCGGCGGTCATGCCGACCCGCGTGCCGAACCTGCTGGTCAACGGTTCCAGCGGCATCGCCGTGGGCATGGCGACCAACATTCCGCCGCACAACCTCGGTGAAGTTATCGACGGTTGCCTGGCCCTCATCGACAACCCCGAGCTGACCGTCGATGAGCTGATGCAATACATTCCCGGTCCGGACTTCCCGACTGCCGCGATCATCAACGGTCGCGCCGGCATCATCGAAGCCTACCGCACCGGCCGTGGCCGCATTTACATGCGCGCCCGTTCGATCATCGAAGACATCGACAAGGTCGGTGGCCGTCAGCAGATCGTCATCACCGAACTCCCTTACCAGCTGAACAAGGCACGCCTGATCGAGAAGATCGCCGAGCTGGTAAAAGAGAAGAAACTCGAAGGCATCACCGAACTGCGCGACGAGTCCGACAAGGACGGTATGCGCGTCGTGATCGAGCTGCGTCGCGGCGAAGTGCCTGAGGTGATCCTCAACAACCTCTACGCCCAGACCCAGCTGCAATCGGTATTCGGCATCAACATCGTTGCGCTGATCGACGGTCGTCCACGGATCCTCAACCTCAAGGACCTGCTGGAAGCCTTCGTCCGTCACCGCCGCGAAGTGGTTACCCGCCGTACCGTGTTCGAACTGCGCAAGGCGCGCGAGCGTGGTCACATCCTCGAAGGGCAGGCCGTTGCCCTGTCGAACATCGACCCGGTGATCGCCCTGATCAAGGCTTCGCCGACTCCGTCGGAAGCCAAGGAAGCGCTGGTCAGCACGCCGTGGGAATCCACTGCCGTGGTGGCGATGGTTGAGCGTGCCGGTGCCGATTCGTGCCGTCCGGAAAACCTCGATCCGCAATACGGTCTGCGCGACGGCAAGTACTTCCTGTCGCCAGAGCAGGCGCAAGCCATTCTGGAACTGCGTCTGCACCGCCTGACCGGTCTGGAACACGAAAAGCTGCTGGCCGAGTATCAAGAGATCCTCAACCAGATCGGCGAGCTGATCCGCATCCTCAACAGCGCCGTGCGCCTGATGGAAGTGATCCGCGAAGAGCTGGAAGTGATCCGCGCCGAATACGGCGACGTGCGCCGTACCGAAATCCTCGATGCCCGTCTCGACCTGACTCTGGGCGACATGATCCCGGAAGAAGAGCGCGTCGTGACCATCTCCCACGGTGGCTATGCCAAGACCCAGCCGCTGGCTGCGTACCAGGCCCAGCGTCGTGGCGGTAAAGGCAAATCGGCTACCGGCGTGAAGGATGAGGACTACATCGCTCACCTGCTGGTCGCCAACAGCCACACCACGCTGCTGCTGTTCTCCAGCAAGGGCAAGGTGTACTGGCTGAAGACCTACGAAATTCCGGAAGCGTCCCGCGCCGCCCGTGGTCGTCCGCTGGTCAACCTGCTGCCGCTGGATGACGGTGAATACATCACCACCATGCTGCCCGTCGAGGAATACACCGAAGGTCACTACATCTTCATGGCCACCGCCAACGGCACCGTGAAGAAGACCCCGCTGGAATCCTTCAGCCGTCAGCGCAGCGTCGGTCTGATCGCGCTGGAGCTGGACGAAGGCGACGTGCTGATTTCCGCGGCCATCACCGATGGCGAGCGTGAAGTGATGCTGTTCTCCGACGGCGGCAAGGTGACCCGCTTCAAGGAATCCGACGTTCGTGCCATGGGCCGTACCGCCCGCGGTGTGCGCGGCATGCGTCTGCCGGAAGGGCAGAAGCTGATTTCGATGCTGATCCCGGAAGAAGGCAGCCAGATCCTCACCGCTTCCGAGCGTGGTTATGGCAAGCGCACCGCGATCACCGAGTTCCCCGAGTACAAGCGTGGTGGCCAGGGCGTGATCGCCATGGTCAGCAACGAGCGTAACGGCCGTCTGGTCGGTGCGGTTCAGGTGCTCGACGGCGAGGAGATCATGCTGATTTCCGACCAGGGCACGCTGGTGCGTACCCGTGTCGATGAAGTCTCCAGCCTGGGTCGTAACACCCAGGGCGTGACCCTGATCAAGCTGGCCAAGGATGAAACCCTGGTCGGTCTGGAGCGGGTTCAGGAGCCTTCGGAAGTTGAAGGTGACGAGCTGGAAGGCGAAGAAGGTGTCGAGCTGGAAGAAGGCGTGATCGGCGCCGAACCGGACGATGCGGTCGACAACCTGCAGGCGGACGCCGCAGACGAAGAAGAGTCGCAAGACTAACCAAATCGTAGCAGGGCAGAGTGTTTGCTCTGTCCGCTACCGTGATTGCATAGCGAGAGTGGATGTGAGCAAACGAGCCTATAACTTCTGCGCAGGTCCCGCTGCGCTGCCTGAAGCTGTCCTGTTGCGTGCCCAGTCCGAGATGCTCGACTGGCACGGCAAGGGTCTGTCGGTCATGGAAATGAGCCATCGCAGCGATGACTACGTGGCCATTGCCGAGAAGGCTGAGCAAGACCTGCGCGACCTGCTGTCCATCCCCTCCAATTACAAAGTGCTGTTCCTGCAGGGCGGTGCGAGCCAACAGTTCGCCGAGATTCCGCTGAACCTGCTGCCCGAGAACGGTACTGCCGACTATGTCGAAACCGGCATCTGGTCGAAGAAAGCCATCGAGGAAGCGCGTCGCTTCGGCAATATCAACGTTGCCGCCAGCGCCAAGCCTTATGACTACCTGGCCATCCCTGGTCAGAACGAGTGGAACCTGACTCCGGGTGCGGCCTATCTGCACTATGCGTCCAACGAAACCATCGGCGGTCTGCAGTTCGACTGGGTTCCCGAGGCCGGTGACGTTCCGCTGGTGGTCGACATGTCCTCCGATATCCTCTCGCGTCCGATCGATGTGTCGCAGTACGGCCTGATCTACGCCGGCGCGCAGAAGAACATTGGTCCGAGCGGTCTGGTTGTCGTGATCGTCCGTGAAGACCTGCTGGGCCGCGCCCGCAGTTCGTGCCCGACCATGCTCGACTACAAGGTCTCGGCCGATAACGGTTCGATGTACAACACCCCGGCCACCTATTCCTGGTACCTCTCGGGCCTGGTTTTCGAGTGGCTGAAGGAGCAGGGCGGCGTCGCCGCGATGGAACAGCGCAACAAGGCGAAGAAAGATCGCCTGTACGGCTTCATCGACAACAGCGATTTCTATACCAACCCGATCAGCACCAACGCCCGCTCGTGGATGAACGTGCCGTTCCGTCTGGCTGACGAGCGTCTGGACAAGGCTTTCCTGGCCGGCGCCGACGCTCGTGGCCTGCTCAACCTCAAGGGTCATCGTTCGGTCGGCGGCATGCGTGCCTCGATCTACAACGCCCTGGGTCTGGACGCCGTCGAGGCGCTGGTTGGCTACATGGCTGAATTCGAGAAGGAGCATTCCTGATGTCCGAGCAGGAGCTCAAGGCGCTGCGCGTTCGCATCGATAACCTGGATGAGAAGATTCTCCAGCTGATCAGTGATCGCGCGCGCTGCGCCGAAGAAGTTGCTCGAGTCAAGATGGCCAGTCTGGCCGAAGGTGAGCAGCCGGTGTTCTACCGTCCCGAGCGTGAGGCGCAGGTCCTCAAGCGCGTCATGGAGCGCAACAAGGGGCCGCTGGGCAATGAAGAGATGGCGCGTTTGTTCCGCGAAATCATGTCTTCGTGCCTGGCCCTCGAGAATCCGCTGAAAGTCGCTTATCTCGGTCCGGAAGGCACCTTCACCCAAGCGGCGGCCATGAAGCACTTTGGACACGCGGTGATCAGCAAGCCGATGGCGGCGATCGACGAAGTGTTCCGTGAAGTGGCGGCCGGTGCGGTGAATTTTGGCGTGGTGCCGGTGGAAAACTCC
This sequence comes from Pseudomonas sp. GW456-12-1-14-TSB6, assembly GCF_059424205.1. Classification (NCBI taxonomy): domain Bacteria; kingdom Pseudomonadati; phylum Pseudomonadota; class Gammaproteobacteria; order Pseudomonadales; family Pseudomonadaceae; genus Pseudomonas; species Pseudomonas sp. GW456-12-1-14-TSB6. The sequence goes on along the minus strand of NZ_JBWKZE010000034.1, from coordinate 13,034 downwards.
ACTGAAGGCGCGGTCAACCACACCCTCGACAGCTTCCTCGAGCACGACATGGTGATCTGCGGCGAAGTCGAGCTGCGGATTCACCACCACCTGTTGGTCGGTGAAAACACCAAGACCGACAGCATCAGCCGCATCTATTCCCATGCCCAGTCGTTGGCGCAGTGCCGCAAGTGGCTGGACGCCCATTACCCGAATGTCGAGCGCGTGGCGGTGTCCAGCAACGCCGAGGCGGCCAAGCGGGTCAAGGGTGAGTGGAATTCGGCGGCGATCGCCGGTGATATGGCGGCCGGGTTGTACGGCCTGACCCGTCTGGCCGAGAAGATCGAGGATCGCCCGGACAACTCCACGCGCTTCCTGATGATCGGTAACCAGGAAGTGCCGCCGACCGGCGACGACAAAACTTCGATCATCGTGTCCATGAGCAACAAGCCCGGCGCGCTCCACGAGCTGCTGGTGCCGTTCCATGACAACGGGATCGACCTGACCCGGATCGAAACCCGTCCGTCGCGCAGTGGTAAATGGACCTACGTGTTCTTCATCGACTTCGTCGGCCATCACCGTGATCCGCTGATCAAGGGTGTACTGGAAAAGATCAGTCAGGAAGCAGTAGCACTCAAGGTGCTGGGTTCCTACCCGAAAGCAGTTCTTTAAGGGGTGGTAGCAATGAGTGGCAACTTCCTCGCTCTGGCACAGCCGGGCGTGCAACAACTTTCGCCATACGTACCGGGCAAACCCGTGGACGAGCTGGCTCGCGAACTGGACCTGGATCCGGCGAGCATTGTCAAACTGGCGAGCAACGAAAATCCGTTGGGCGCGAGTCCGAAAGCGCTGGCCGCAATCCGCGAAGCGCTGGACGAGCTGACCCGTTATCCGGACGGCAACGGTTTTGCCTTGAAATCCCTGCTGGCCGAGCAGTGCCGTGTCGAGCTGAACCAGGTGACCCTGGGTAACGGCTCCAACGACATTCTCGAGCTGGTGGCGCGCGCCTATCTGGCGCCGGGCCTGAATGCGGTGTTCAGCGAGCACGCGTTCGCGGTCTACCCGATCGCGACCCAGGCGGTCGGCGCTCAGGCCAAGGTCGTTCCGGCCAAGGATTGGGGGCATGACCTGCCGGCGATGCTGGCCGCCATCGACGCCAACACCCGCGTCGTGTTCATCGCCAACCCGAACAACCCGACCGGTACCTGGTTCGGCGCCGAAGCGCTGGACGAGTTCCTGCAGGATGTGCCGGAGCATGTGCTGGTGGTGCTGGACGAGGCCTACATCGAATACGCCGAAGGCAGCGATCTGCCGGATGGTCTGGATTTCCTCGCCGCTTACCCGAATCTGCTGGTCTCGCGCACGTTCTCAAAGGCCTATGGTCTGGCGGCGCTGCGCGTCGGTTACGGCTTGTCCACCCCGGTGGTAGCGGACGTGCTGAACCGCGTACGCCAGCCGTTCAACGTCAACAGTCTGGCCTTGGCTGCGGCGTGTGCGGCGTTGAAAGACGAGGAATATCTGGCGCAGAGCCGTCAGCTCAACGAATCCGGCATGCAACAGCTGGAAGCGGGTTTTCGCGAGCTGGGTCTGAGCTGGATTCCGTCCAAGGGCAACTTTATCTGCGTCGACCTCGGTCAGGTGGCGGCTCCTGTATTTCAGGGCCTGCTGCGCGAAGGCGTGATCGTGCGTCCGGTGGCCAACTACGGCATGCCGAACCATCTGCGGGTGACCATCGGTCTGCCGGCGGAAAACAGCCGCTTCCTCGAAGCGCTGCGCAAGGTTCTGGCTCGTGGGTGATGTCACTGCGCTGCAATCTGCTGCACCTATGATCGGGCGCCTGGTGGTGGTCGGTCTGGGGTTGATCGGTGGTTCGTTTGCCAAAGGCTTGCGTGAAAGCGGCGTGTGCCGCGAAGTGGTCGGGGTCGATCTCGACCCGCAATCGCGCAAGCTGGCGGTCGAGTTGGGCGTGGTGGATCGTTGCGAAGACGACCTGATGGCGGCTTGCCAGGGCGCGGACGTGATCCAGTTGGCGGTGCCGATCCTGGCCATGGAAAAAGTGCTGGCCCGTCTGGCCGGCATGGACCTGGGGCAGGCGATTCTCACGGATGTCGGCAGCGCCAAGGGCAATGTGGTGCGCGCGGCGACCGAAGCGTTCGGCGGCATGCCGGCGCGTTTCGTGCCGGGGCATCCGATTGCCGGCTCCGAGCAGAGCGGGGTTGAAGCCTCCAACTCAGAGCTGTTCCGCCGTCACAAAGTGATTCTGACCCCGCTGGAGCAGACCGATCCGGATGCGCTGGCGGTGGTGGATCGCTTGTGGCGCGAGCTGGGCGCCGACGTCGAGCACATGCAGGTCGAGCGTCACGATGAAGTGCTGGCCGCAACCAGTCATCTGCCGCACCTGCTGGCCTTCGGTCTGGTCGATTCGCTGGCCAAGCGCAATGAAAACCTTGAGATCTTCCGTTACGCTGCGGGCGGTTTCCGTGATTTCACAAGAATCGCCGGAAGCGACCCGGTCATGTGGCATGACATCTTTCTCGCCAACCGCGAGGCTGTCCTGCGCACTCTCGATACATTTCGCAGCGACCTCGACGCCTTGCGCGACGCGGTCGATGCAGGGGATGGGCACCAATTGTTGGGCGTCTTCACGCGCGCCCGGGTTGCCCGCGAGCATTTCAGTAAAATCCTGGCCCGCAGGGCCTATGTGGACGCTATGAATTCCAACGATCTGATTTTCCTGGCTCAACCTGGTGGCCGCCTGTCCGGTCGGATTCGCGTACCAGGTGACAAATCGATTTCCCACCGTTCCATCATGCTCGGTTCCCTGGCTGAAGGCGTCACTGAAGTCGAAGGCTTCCTCGAGGGCGAAGACGCTCTGGCGACCCTGCAGGCGTTCCGCGACATGGGCGTGGTCATTGAAGGCCCGCATCACGGTCGCGTGACCATCCACGGTGTCGGCCTGCACGGCCTGAAGCCTGCGCCGGGCCCGATCTATCTGGGCAACTCCGGCACTTCGATGCGCCTGCTGTCCGGCCTGCTGGCCGCGCAGGATTTCGACAGCACCCTGACTGGTGACGCTTCGCTGTCCAAGCGCCCGATGAACCGCGTCGCCAACCCGCTGCGGGAAATGGGCGCCGTGATCGAAACCGCTGCCGACGGTCGTCCGCCGATGACCATTCGTGGCGGTCACAAGCTCAAGGGCCTGACCTACACCATGCCGATGGCCAGTGCCCAGGTTAAATCCTGCCTGCTGCTGGCGGGTCTGTACGCCGAAGGCAAGACCACTGTCACCGAGCCGGCACCAACCCGTGATCACACCGAGCGTATGCTGCGCGGCTTTGGCTATCCGGTGAGCGTCAGCGGTGCCACGGCATCGGTTGAGTCTGGTGGCAAGTTGACCGCGACCCACATCGAAGTGCCTGGCGACATCTCGTCGTCGGCGTTCTTCCTGGTGGCCGCGTCGATCGCCGAAGGTTCGGAGCTGGTGCTCGAGCACGTCGGCATCAACCCGACACGCACCGGCGTGATCGACATCCTGCGTCTGATGGGCGCCGACATCACTCTGGAAAACCAGCGTGAAGTGGGTGGCGAGCCGGTTGCCGACCTGCGTGTGCGAGCAGCTAAACTCAAGGGTATCGAGATTCCGGAAGCGCTGGTTCCACTGGCCATCGACGAGTTCCCGGTGCTGTTCGTGGCCGCGGCCTGCGCCGAAGGGCGCACCGTGCTGACCGGCGCCGAAGAGCTGCGGGTCAAGGAATCGGACCGTATCCAGGTCATGGCGGACGGTTTGCTGGCGCTGGGCGTCAAGTGCGAACCGACCCCGGACGGCATCATCATCGACGGCGGCCAGATCGGCGGCGGCGAAGTGCATGGTCATGGCGATCACCGCATCGCGATGGCATTCAGCGTGACCTCGCTGCGCGCCACGGCACCGATCCGCATCCATGACTGCGCCAACGTCGCGACATCGTTCCCGAACTTCCTGGCGCTCTGCGCGCAGGTCGGCATTCGTGTGGCGCAAGAGGCTCAGTCGTGAACAACATTGCACCGGTCATCACCATCGACGGGCCAAGCGGCTCGGGCAAAGGCACCGTAGCCGGGATTCTGGCCAAGCGTCTGGGCTGGAACCTGCTGGACTCCGGTGCGCTGTATCGCCTGCTGGCATTTGCTGCGCACAACCACGGTGTCGACCTGACCAATGAAGAGCTGCTGAAGAAACTGGCTGCTCATCTGGATGTGCAGTTCATCGCGGCGACCGACGGTCAACTGCAACGCATCATTCTGGAAGGTGACGAAGTCAGCGATGTCATCCGTACTGAAAGCGTCGGATCAGGCGCTTCCCAGGTGGCCGCATTGCCGGCTGTGCGCGAGGCGCTGCTGCAGCGCCAGCGTGCTTTCCAGGAATTTCCGGGTCTGGTGGCCGATGGTCGCGACATGGGCACAGTGGTGTTTCCCGATGCGCCGCTGAAGATTTTCCTGACCGCCAGTGCCGAGGAGCGGGCGCGCCGCCGATATTTGCAGTTGAAGGGCAAAGTCGAGGGTGTTAGTCTGTCGAGTCTGCTAGATGAGATCCGTGCGCGCGACGAGCGTGATACCCAGCGAGCGGTGGCCCCGCTCAAGCCGGCGGCTGACGCCATACAGCTGGATTCCACGGAGTTGTCCATCGATCAGGTGCTTGAACGCATCATGAGTGAGATCGCCATTCGCGATATCGCCGGGTGACCAAGAAGGCTGCAGGGGACCAGTCATAGTCCTGTGGCGCTTCTTTTAAATGAAACTAACCCACATTGTCTGGGATGTGGAGATGGGCGTATTTTTCGCCCTAATCAACAGGAATTAAAATGAGCGAAAGCTTTGCGGAACTCTTTGAAGAAAGCCTAAAGACCCTGAACCTTCAGGCAGGCTCCATCATCACCGGTGTTATCGTTGATATCGATTACCAGGCTCGCTGGGTAACCGTTCACGCTGGCCTGAAGTCCGAAGCACTGATCCCGCTGGAGCAGTTCTACAACGACGCTGGCGAACTGAACATCAACGTCGGTGACGAAGTTCACGTTGCTCTGGACTCGGTTGAAGACGGTTTCGGTGAAACCAAGCTGTCCCGTGAAAAAGCCAAGCGCGCTGAATGCTGGATCGTTCTGGAAGCAGCCTTCGCAGCTGAGGAAGTGGTCAAGGGCGTTATCAACGGTAAGGTTAAAGGCGGCTTCACTGTCGACGTTAACGGCATCCGTGCGTTCCTGCCAGGTTCCCTGGTTGACGTCCGTCCAGTGCGCGACACCACGCACCTGGAAGGCAAAGAGCTGGAATTCAAGGTCATCAAGCTGGACCAGAAGCGCAACAACGTTGTCGTTTCCCGTCGCAGCGTCCTGGAAGCCGAGAACTCCGCCGAGCGTGAAGCTCTGCTGGAATCCTTGCAGGAAGGCCAGCAAGTCAAAGGTATCGTCAAAAACCTCACCGATTACGGCGCATTCGTCGATCTGGGTGGCGTGGACGGCCTGCTGCACATCACCGACATGGCCTGGAAGCGCATCAAGCATCCTTCCGAGATCGTCAACGTTGGTGACGAAATCGACGTCAAGGTTCTGAAATACGATCGCGAACGCAACCGTGTTTCCCTGGGCCTGAAGCAACTGGGCGAAGATCCATGGGTTGCTATCAAAGCTCGTTACCCAGAAGGCACTCGCGTTACCGCTCGTGTAACCAACCTGACCGACTACGGCTGCTTCGCTGAGCTGGAAGAAGGCGTTGAAGGTCTGGTACACGTTTCGGAAATGGACTGGACCAACAAGAACATCCACCCTTCGAAAGTCGTACAAGTCGGCGACGAAGTGGAAGTCATGGTTCTGGACATCGACGAAGAGCGTCGTCGTATCTCCCTGGGCATCAAGCAGTGCAAGTCGAACCCATGGGAAGACTTCTCTGGCCAGTTCAACAAGGGCGACAAGATCTCCGGCACCATCAAGTCGATCACCGATTTCGGTATCTTCATTGGTCTGGACGGCGGCATCGACGGTCTGGTTCACCTGTCCGACATCTCCTGGAACGAAGTGGGCGAAGAAGCCGTACGTCGTTTCAAGAAGGGTGATGAGCTGGACACCGTTATCCTGTCGGTTGACCCGGAGCGTGAGCGTATCTCCCTGGGTATCAAGCAACTGGAAAGCGATCCGTTCTCCGAGTACGTCTCGGTTAACGACAAAGGCGCAATCGTTACTGGCACCGTGAAAGAAGTTGACGCCAAAGGCGCCATCATCGTTCTGGCCGACGATATCGAAGCGACTCTGAAAGCCTCCGAAATCAGTCGTGACCGCGTTGAAGACGCGCGCAACGTTCTGAAAGAAGGCCAGCAAGTAGAAGCCAAGATCATCAGCGTTGATCGTAAGAGCCGTGTAATTCAGCTGTCGATCAAATCGAAAGATGATGCTGAAGAGAAAGAAGCCATCCAGAGCCTGAAAACCGCTCCGGAAGGTGAAGCAGCTGACACCACTATGGCTGCACTGCTGCGTCAAGCAATGGCCAAACAGAACTGAGTTCTGTCTGATCATGAAAAAGGGCGACTTCGGTCGCCCTTTTTTGTGCCTGCGATTTGGTGAGGTATCGCTCTCTGGCTATTCGGGTGAAACCATTCCCTTTGCGTGGCGGTCTGTTTCTTTAATCGGATCAATCGTCTATTCGCGTCTAGGCTTAGTCTGAAGATCGCAGTAGTCTGGCAGGCGCCTGGTATAAGGAAGTGAATGAAAAAGTTTATAGTCTTGGTGAGTGTGTTGATGTTGGCGGGTTGCACTACCAGCGCCAAGACCCATGCGGTGCGTGGAGTCAGCGGCATCGAAGTCGACTGCTCGGGCTTGGGCTCAGGCTGGGAGAGGTGTCAGAAGCGCGCCGCCAAGGAGTGCAAGGGCGCAGGCTATAAGGTGATTACGCGTTCTGATGATGCCCGGGAAGAAGATGAGTTTCCCTTCGGCTTCAATCCTGCTGGCTACGTCACTCGAACCATGCTGGTGATTTGTCGGTGAGTGGGCGTTCATGGGCTTGCAATCCGATGCCCTGAAAATGGGCGTTTTGGCGAGCGGAAAGATATGTCAAGCCCTGGGCTGTTCAAAATCTTCCGGGCGTGCTAAAACCTTTCAAGCGCTGATCTAGCTGCTTGAAAAAGAAGGGAAAAATATGACGAAGTCGGAGTTGATCGAACGAATTGTCACCCATCAGGGGCTGCTCTCATCCAAAGATGTAGAGCTGGCCATCAAGACCATGCTTGAGCAAATGTCCCAGTGTCTGGCCACAGGGGATCGTATCGAGATCCGTGGTTTTGGCAGCTTTTCTTTGCACTATCGTGCGCCGCGGGTCGGTCGTAATCCAAAGACCGGTCAGTCTGTCAGCCTTGACGGTAAATTCGTTCCGCATTTCAAGCCAGGCAAAGAGCTGCGTGATCGTGTAAACGAGGAAGAGGAAGAAGGTTGATCCTCTCTATCGGTTCTCAGGGGAGTAATCCTGATGCGTAATTTCAAGCGCTTGATCCTTGGCGTTTCGATTCTTTTGTTGGTGCTGGTTGTCCTGGCTTTCATTCTTGAAAACCAGCAATCGGTATCGTTGTTGTTTCTTGGCTGGTCGGGGCCTCAGCTTCCAGTCTCTTTGGTCGTAGTTGTTGCGTTGCTCATGGGTATGTTGATCGGGCCTGTGCTTGGATGGTTTTTGGGGTGTTTTTCTCGAGTGGAGCGAAAGCGTCTTGTCTGATAACGACAGGTGTCGGATGTCCATCGCGTTTGCGTCACTGCCTGTCCGTATCCATTAGTAAAACGTCGATTAAGCTGTAAAATGCAACCCTTGTTCGATGGTGGCCTGTCCCTCATCGATGCAGACTGACTCTGACATAAGCCTTGTTTTTTCAGGCTTGTGCATTCATGGATTAGACAGCGCTCATTGGTGGCCTGTCAGCAGCCAAGGGCTTTGTTCCGCGTGAAAATTTTAATAACCGGCGGCGCCGGATTCATCGGTTCGGCGGTCATTCGGCACGTCATTTCCCATACTGACGATAGTGTCATTAACGTCGATAAGCTGACCTATGCCAGCAATCTGGAATCTCTCGCTGAAGTGAGCGGAAGTTCCCGTTATGCATTTGAGCGTGTGGATATCTGCGATCGTGAGCAAGTGGATCGTGTCCTGCGCGAGCATCAGCCGGATGTCATCATGCATCTGGCTGCCGAGTCCCATGTGGATCGGTCGATCAGTGGGCCCTCCGAGTTCATTCAGACCAACATAATCGGCACGTACAATCTGCTTGAAGCGGCGCGGCAATATTGGGCTGTTTTAGATGATGCCCGTAAGACCCTTTTTCGCTTCCACCATATTTCAACTGATGAGGTTTATGGTGATCTGGAAGGGCCGGAAGATCTTTTCACTGAAACTACGCCTTATCAGCCCAGTTCCCCATATTCGGCCAGCAAGGCCAGCTCTGATCATCTGGTCCGGGCCTGGGCGCGTACATATGGTCTCCCGACGCTAGTGACCAACTGTTCCAACAATTACGGCCCGTGCCATTTTCCTGAAAAATTGATCCCGCTGGTGATACTCAATGCGCTAGAGGGCAAGCCGCTTCCCGTCTACGGCAAAGGCCATCAGATCCGTGACTGGCTCTACGTTGAAGATCATGCGCGGGCGCTTTACAAGGTTGTGACCGAGGGTGTGGTTGGCGAGACTTACAACATCGGTGGGCATAACGAAAAGCAAAACATCGAAGTGGTGGAAACGCTTTGCGCGCTTCTTGATGAGCTGTGTCCGGATTCCGCTTATCGCCCCCATGCGAGTCTGATCACCTATGTTGAAGATCGCCCGGGTCACGATCAGCGCTATGCCATTGACGCCAGCAAAATCCAGCGTGAGTTGGGTTGGGTGCCGGAAGAAACGTTTGAAACGGGCATTCGCAAGACGGTCGAGTGGTATCTCAACAATGCCGATTGGGTTGCTCACGTGAAGAGCGGTAGCTATCAGCACTGGATCGATCAGAATTACGCCGGTCGGTTGAGCAAGGCATGAAGATCCTGCTGCTGGGAAAGAACGGTCAGGTAGGTTGGGAGCTGCAACGCTCACTTGCGCCGCTCGGTGAATTGATCGCCCTGGATCGCCATGTGGTCGATGGGCTTTGCGGGGATTTGTCTGATCTCGACGCTCTGCGTGCGACGATTCGCTTGGTCGGGCCTGATGTCATCGTCAATGCGGCGGCCTACACCTCTGTTGATAAAGCGGAGTCCGAGACCGAAGTGGCTGATCGCATAAATGGACAGGCAAGCCAGGTCATTGCTGAAGAGGCTGAGAATGTCGGCGCCTGGCTGATTCATTACTCGACTGACTACGTATTCAGTGGGGTGGGGTCGTTACCCTGGCAAGAGTCAGACGCGGTGGCGCCCGTGAATCACTACGGTGCCAGCAAGTTGGCGGGCGAGCAGGCAATTGCCGCATCTGGCTGCAAATATTTGATCTTCCGCACCAGTTGGGTCTATGGCGCTCGTGGCAACAATTTCGCCAAGACCATGCTACGTCTGGCGCGGGAGCGTGAAACTCTCAATGTCATCTCCGATCAGTTCGGGGCCCCAACGGGTGCAGATCTCATTGCTGACATCACCGCATTGGTTATCCGGCAGTTACTTCAGCGACCTGAGTTGTCGGGCCTGTATCACTTGGCCGCTGGGGGGGAGGTGTCGTGGTTCGGTTATGCCAGCCATGTGATCGACTTCGCCCAGGCCAATGGTGAACAGTTCGCAGTGAGGGTGATCAATCCAATTGAAACGACCGCCTATCCAACGCCAGCACGTCGTCCTCTGAATTCGCGGCTGAATACCAAAAAGCTCCGCGACAATTTTTCTATCCATTTGCCGGATTGGCAAATTGGCGTAACTCGAATGCTTAGGGAAGTTCTGAATAAATGAGCACGACAAATCGTAAAGGCATCATCCTCGCTGGCGGCTCGGGAACACGTCTACACCCGTTGACGCTGGGTGTGTCCAAGCAGATGCTGCCGATCTACGACAAGCCGATGATCTTTTATCCGCTTTCAGTATTAATGCTCGCAGGAATGCGTGAGATTTTAATAATCTCCACGCCTGAAGATTTGCCGTTATTTCGTAAGATACTGGGAGATGGGAGTGCATACGGCGTCAGTCTGAGCTATGCCGAACAACCAAGTCCCGACGGTTTGGCTCAGGCCTTCATTATTGGTGAAGAGTTTATTGGCGATGATCCATGTTGTCTGATTCTGGGCGATAATATTTTTTACGGCCAGCATTTTTCGGATAATTTGCGTTCTGCCAATATTAAAAAGAGCGGCGCCACAGTCTTTGGATACCACGTGTCCGATCCCGAGCGATTTGGGGTGGTAGAGTTTGATGCAAGCGGGCAAGCATTGAGTATTGAAGAAAAGCCACTGAAGCCGAAATCAAACTACGCTGTGACGGGATTGTATTTCTATGACAATGATGTCGTGGATATCGCTAAGAGTATAAAACCCTCCTCGCGTGGAGAGCTGGAGATTACCGATGTGAATTGCATTTACCTTGAGAGAAATGCGCTGAGCGTTGAGACATTGGGTCGTGGTTTTGCCTGGTTGGATACAGGGACACATGATTCACTTCTTGAAGCTAGCCATTTTGTACATACAATTGAAAAGCGACAGGGCTTGAAAGTAGCTTGCCTGGAAGAAATTGCTTTTAATAATGGCTGGATAACTGCAAAACAGTTGGAAGTTCAAGCGCAGGGTTTGAAAAAGACAGGGTATGGGCAATACCTGCAAAAGCTCCTGGACTCCAGCCGTCTCTGAAAAGTGCTATTTTTAGACTTTTATGTTTCAGCGCTCAATGATGCAAGCAGGATGGCATGCTATTAAAATCACCCAAAATTGCAGTGTTACTCGCTGCCTACAACGGTATGCGTTGGATCGAAGAACAGATAGATTCGATTCTGGCGCAATCAGGTGTTGATCTTACGATTTATGTCAGCATCGATCCATCAAGCGATGGGACCGAAGCCTGGTGTGAGTCCTTTGCAGCCAATCATCCAAGGGTAGTCGTACTGCCTTTCGCAGGAACGTTCGGCGGTGCTTCGCGAAACTTCTTTCGACTTGTCAGAGATGTTGATACAGCTGATTTCGATTTTTTTGCATTCGCCGATCAGGATGATATCTGGAATTCTGACAAGCTTGAGCGCGCGGTAACTGAAATTGGGCGGCAAAGCGTCGATGGTTACTCCAGCAATGTCACTGCTTTTTGGCCGGATGATCGGACACTTTTATTAGATAAGTCTCAACCTCAGGTCAAATGGGATTATCTGTTTGAGGCTGCGGGGCCCGGTTGTACTTATGTAATGAGTCGAGCGTTGATGCAAGCGTTAAAGAAGTCGGTACTTTCCAATTGGGAAGCGCTTCAGGATGTCAGCCTCCATGACTGGTTCTGTTATGCATTTGCCCGAAGCCGTTGCTATCAGTGGTATATCGATCCGATTCCTTCAATGAGTTACCGACAGCATGCAAACAATCAAGTGGGTGCCAACGCCGGTCTAAATCCTTTGATTTCACGTTATCGAACTATCCATGATGGATGGTGGTTCGGACAGGTCCAGAGAATTGCCAAACTGGTGGGGAAGGATACCGATCCATTTGTGGTGAGTTGGATGACATTGCGTCCTTGTCAACTGATGAAGCTCTCCTTGAATGCCAAGCATTGTCGACGTCGAGTCCGTGATAAGGTTTTCTTTTTCATTGTCTGCTGGGCCACCGCACTGATGGGGAAAAGAACTTGATAGGCAAGGTTCTAGTTACTGGAGCCAGCGGTTTTGTGGGGGAAGCGCTTGTTTTCAGGTTGCTCTTGGACAGGAAGTGGATTCCGATCGCGGCGCTGCGTAGCTCCTCCCGATTGCAGGGCCTCTGTCCGATAGCTTATTTTGATTTGACCAAGATCGATGCATTACCCCCTATGAACGAAGTATCCGTCGTTGTTCACGCAGCGGCTCGTGTTCATGTCATGAAGGAAACATCTGAGGATGCTCTCCAGGAATTTCGAAAAATCAATGTTCAGGGAACACTAAGGCTGGCAAAGCACGCGGCGGCTTCGGGAGTAAAGCGATTTGTTTTTGTCAGCTCTATCAAAGTCAACGGTGAAAAGACCGATCGCGATAAACCGTTCACCGCCGATGACGTACCTGTACCAGCGGACCCGTATGCTTTATCCAAGTTCGAGGCGGAAGAACAGTTGCGGTTCCTGAGCCAAGAGACGGGAATGGAGGTTGTTATTATCCGTCCGCCACTGGTCTATGGACCTGGTGTGAAAGCCAATTTTCTGAATATGCTGCGTTGGATCCATCGAGGACTGCCTCTACCACTCGGCAGTATAGATAATCGACGGAGTTTGGTCTCAATCGGCAACCTAGTAGACCTGCTGGTTACATGTATCGATCATCCGGCAGCCGCTGGTAATACATTTCTTGTCAGCGATGGAGAGGACGTTTCTACCAGTGAATTGCTGCGGAGTTTGGCGAGCGCGTTTGGTAAAAAAGTAGTACTGATACCAGTGCCGTTTACCGTGTTGAGTCTGGCGGCATTCATTCTGCGTAAACAAGCGATATCAAGGCGCTTGGGGGAGTCTCTGCAGGTTGATATTAATAAGAACCGCAAGCTATTGGACTGGGTTCCTCGGATCCCCGCCGAAAGGTCAATGCGTCAAACTGCTCGTCACTACATGGAAAAAAATACAAAATGATTCTTGGATGGGTGTTGTTGGTGGTGTTTGGTGCGTCTTGGCTATTGACGTTGCTGTTACGTCGCTACGCATTATCGAAAAGCCTTATGGATATCCCCAATGCGCGTAGTTCACATTCCGTCCCCACGCCTCGTGGAGGCGGTGTAGCTATCGTTTTCAGCTTTATTTGCGCACTTCCAGTGGTTTTGATGGGCAGTGTGATGAGTATGGAGCAATTTGTAGCATTACTTGGCTCGGGGTTGCTGATCGCTTTGATCGGGTTTGCTGATGACCATGGGCATATCGCCGCCAGATGGCGGTTGTTGGGGCATTTTATTGGGG